>JABDDM010000001.1:0-23208 GCA_013287605.1 Ignavibacteria bacterium
TGCCCGATTCTTTTGAGGATTCAGCTCATCGAATTCTGTTTCCCAGTAACGGAGGACGTATTGCTCGAGACCGGTCAGTCGGCTGACCTCAGAAATAGAGTAATAAAGTTTCGGGATTGAAAGGTCTTTCATGCCACGACGGGCAGAGGAAGTGGGAAGATTAGATACAGGCTCAGCGTCGGCCCGCGCTTCGGCATCCGTGACAACCTCTCGAGGTAGTTCAAAAAATTCACCTTGAGTTTCCATTTGCTCACTGCACTTGCGACTCATCGAGCTCTATCAGTACGATGGCTTCAGCAAGTTCCTTAGTGTGGGTAATGGAAACCTTGATGCGAAAGTTCGCCCCGATAATGCCAGTGGCCCTCGATCGCATCGTCTCGCCGAGCTGAATGAACGGCTGACCGGTGAACATCTTCCGAACGGAAACCTCTTTCCAGATAAACCCACGACGCACTCCAGTACCGAGGGCCTTCGCAAATGCTTCCTTCGCTGCGAATCTTGCCGCAAAATGTTCGGCAGCATGCGGCCGAGGAGCACAGTAGCGGGTTTCCTCCTCCGAAAAGATGCGCCGAACGAATTGATCTCCATATGTCGCAATTGAATTCGCGATGCGGCCGACTTCTATCGTATCAATGCCGATCCCAAAGATCATGAAATGAGAGGATAATCTTCAAGTCGGTGCTCGTCGACGATCTTGAGTAACTCCGAGATATCCTGCAGGTCGTAATCGGCGCCGTGGTTCGTTGTGTTGAACGTGTCACCGTATCGCGCAAAGGCCGTTCGCATCCCGACAGATTTTGCGCCCACGATATCGCGCTCTGCCCAATCCCCCACCATAAGTGCTTCGGAGGGCATCACCTCAAGCAATTCAAGTACTTTTAAGAATGGCTTCGGCGAGGGCTTGCGCTCGCCGGTGTCATCGAATGTAACGGCAATACTGATGATATGATGGAGATTGACGTGGCATAACCGAAGCCATGCTTCTCTGCTCGGTGCGTCTGAAAGCACCGCAAGCTTCACACCACGTTTCAGCAGCGCCATGAGTGTCGCAGTGACCTGAGGATAGGGCTTCAACGCAGCTTCGCGCGATCGCCGATAGGCGATGATGCCAGCCGCGAGTATTCGATGATCGATTCGTTGGAATATTCCAAAAATGAGATCATCGAAGACCTGCTGATATTCGATGCCACGTGCGCGATAGATCTCATCGATGCGAAGCTTGATCTCGCTTCGTTCGAGTTCGATACCCGCATCGAGCATAGCATCAACACCAGCTTCGATGGCAACGCGCTTCATCGCCATGAAATCAACCAGCGTGTTATCCAGATCAAAAACAATTGCCTTGAGCATCAAAAGTCAAAATCAGGTGTGGATGAATGAAAGACCATCATAAGCTAGTCGCACCGTGTCCGGCAACGTCATCTCATCACGAGCATGCAGAACGTCGTGGTTCATGTGCGTTAGGTATGTCATTTGAGCGCCGATGCGTTCGGCTATACGTGCAGCCTCCGAAAGTGAAAAATGTGTCGGATGTGGTGTCGGGCGAAGACCGTCAAGAACCAATACGGAGAGTCCCTCCAACAATGGGATGGACACTTCCGGAATGGCATTGCAATCCGTCAGATAGGCAAAGTCGCCAATGCGGAAACCGAGTACGTCGATCATGCCATGCCTGGCTGGAATTGGTATGATCGGAATTCCGAGCACTCCAAACTTCTCATGATCGATCACCTCAAACGGAATATTTGGAAGTCCACCGCCTGATTGAACTGCCTCTCCGAATGCATATGGAAATGTGCGCCTGATATGGTCGAACGTCTCGCGGGATGCATAACACATCGGCGACCGATGCATCAGGAATTGGAATGCACGAAGATCGTCGAACCCGGCGATGTGATCGTAGTGATGATGAGTATAGAGCACAGCATCGAGCTTCTTCACTTTAGCAGTCAGCATCTGCTGGCGAAAGTCGGCACTGGTGTCGATGACGATGGTGCCTTTGTCGGACTCGACAAGGACACTCACGCGCAATCGTTTGTCACGCGGATCACCTGAGTTACAGGTCTTGCAATTGCACCCGATCATCGGGATGCCTGTGGATGTGCCTGTGCCAAGGAGAGTGAACCGCATCAAGCTTTTCCCGCGTATCAGGTATTTGCTTCGCGCATCGCTTTGGCGATCTCGTCTTCGATCGCCTCGCGAACATTCGGTTTTACGTAGGTCCCATTCAGGCCATATTCAGCCAGACCAAGCGCAAGCGTGCGAATTTTCTTTGGAACCGTGGAGCGGCGATTAAGCACGAGCATCTTCTCTTCGCGCAACAGGCAATACCCGCCATCAAAATCTCCTGTCTCGAATCGAACTCGGATTCCGAGATCGTTTGCGACAGATTTCAACTCTTCAAACAGCTCTTCGTTCGTCATTCCGTGGGGAAGTTTTCTCCAGCCAAGCCTGGATTTAACACACGACAACGCAAAATAGATTGGTAGTTCGGCAGCTTAACTTTGCCAAATAAACCTTAGGCAACCATGCAGTCACTAACGATCCGCGCCGCCAAGACTTCCGACATCCCACTCGTCCGGGAGCTTATCCTCGCGCTGGCAGAATATGAGAAGCTTGCGCATGTCTTCGAGCTCACGGAAACACAATTGCGCGAAGCGCTCTTTGGCGAACGCCCATCCGCCGAATGCCTGATCGCACTTGTTGAGAATGAACCTGCCGGCTTTGCACTCTTCTTTACCAACTTCTCCACCTTTCTTGGCAGACCCGGCCTTTATCTGGAAGACCTCTTCGTCAAACCGCACCTGCGCGGCAAAGGCATCGGCAAAGCCCTTCTCAGGTCGCTTGCGGGAATCGCAGTCTCTCGCAACTATGGGCGTATGGAATGGGCTGTGCTTGACTGGAACACCCCTTCAATCGAATTCTACAAGAGTCTCGGAGCCTGCGCATTGCAGGAATGGACTGTTTTTCGAATGGATGAAGACGCAATCCAAGAAATGGCCGCCTGATTGAGGCAGTGAG
Source organism: Ignavibacteria bacterium (assembly GCA_013287605.1). Taxonomy (GTDB): domain Bacteria; phylum Bacteroidota; class Ignavibacteria; order Palsa-1295; family Palsa-1295; genus JABDDM01. The sequence goes on from JABDDM010000001.1 coordinate 3,022, forward strand.
ACCCCGTCAATGCCCCTTCCCGATCATCATCGATAGTCCTGTCCTCACCATCATGACAGCGATAGCCGCCAGGAAGAGCGCAACTACTTTGCTGACAGCTCTCAACACGGCTTTCGGTACATGACGAAGGATGACCCCCGAATAGGCAAAGAAGAAATAGACAATCAGAATATTGATCGCGAATGCCAGAACGGTTAGCAGCGGACCATACTCGGCCGCGAGTAGTAACACTGCCGTCAGCGCTGCTGGACCAACTACCAGTGGCACGCCAAGCGGCACGATGGCCAGCGACCGCTTTCCGCCTCCGAGTTCGAGTTCGTAGGCAGCCGATTGCTCCGACATCGAACGCTGGAGATGTGAGAACAAGAGATCATAGACTGCGAAACAAAGCAGGATAATACCGCCGGCAACACGAAAGTCGTTGATCGTTATGCCGAGAAAGCGCATGATCGCCTGACCGGCAAAGAGAAACACCGTGCCGACGATCATCGCAGTCAGCGAAGCCTCACCCGCGATTGTACGCTTCTGATCTTCGGACTCTCCTTCGGTGATCGACAGGAACATCGGCAAGGTGCCGAAGACATCGATGGCAACAAAGAGCGGAAGAAAGACGAGAAAAAACTGCTGTACTAGATTCACGCGATCACGCAATCATCACGATGAGAGAAAACAACCGTTAGGTCGAGGAACGAGCGTTGGAGTGTTAGTGCGAGGTGATCGACCCTTCTTCGCTGACGGTCATCCCGGAAGATTGCAGCCGCTCCAGCTCCGCTTTCACGTGAGCGATGACTTCCTCAATCGGCAATGTCCTCGGCTGGTACCTTGCGCGTGCCTGATGGATGGCGCTCTCGAGCGTCGGGACCTCGCCTCGCAGATAGAGCCACACATGATAGCCAAGCCTGTTACGATCGTTCGGTTCGACAGTTGGCACATTTCGAACAGCAGCATAGGCTAACTCGGAAAGAACGGTATCATTTTGTTCGGCGACGTGGATCGACATAGGTTTGCCCGTGAAGAGTGCTAGGCAAATATAAGCTGCGAACACACTTCGGCCACAGAGCACTTCTTACAAACGCGCAAACAGGTTATTGAATGATTCCGCAAGTGTCGGATGCGCGAATATCGCATCCTTCATCGCTTTCACCGGCACCTTCCCCATCATCGCAATCGAAAGCATGCTCATCATCTCTCCGCCTTCTACGCCGAAGATCGCCGCTCCGATGATAAGATCATTATCATCGACGAGCACTTTCATCAATCCTTCGGTTTCTCCGATCTCAAGTGCGCGAGCAACATGATTCATCGGGAGTGTGGCAACTCGATATGTGAGGCCTTTGCTCTTTGCTTCCGTTTCGGTGAGCCCAATCCGTCCCAATTCCGGATCGATGAACACAACATATGGCAGGGGTCTACCGGCTATTGTTCTGTTGCCGTGATGCAAAAGATTATCTCGGACAAGTCTATAATCATCATAGCCGATATGCGTGAACGCCGGGCCGCCTTTCACGTCGCCTAATGCGTAAATATTCCTGACGTTTGTCTCAAGCCTGTCATTGACCTTGATGTAGCCACGATCGTCGAGTGCCACACCAGCAAGGTCAAGCCGGAGAGTATTCGTATTTGGCAGCCTGCCTGTTGCAAGAAGAACATGAGAACAACTGATCAATGCCGCACGCTCATTCGAATGTAATTTCAGTTTGATATTCGTGCCCGCTTTTGAGGCCGACGTGATCTTTGTATTCAATTTGAATTTCAACCCCTCCTTCTCAAGCACCTTTTTCACTTCATCAGCTACATCGCGGTCCTCATGTTTAAGGAAAGCGGGTCCTGGTTCGAGAAGGGTCACCTTAGCGCCAAGGTGCGCGAAAAGCTGTCCGAATTCGAGCCCAACATAACCTGCTCCGACTATAACGAGATGTCTGGGGACAACCCGAAGATCCATGATACTCGTGGAGTTGAGTACCTTGATCTTATCAGCGCCTTCAAATTCAGCCATAGCTGGGCGTCCTCCTGTATCGATGAAGATATATTCTCCGGCTATGCGGCGAGTGCGGCCATTGGCAAGCGTGATTTCGATCTCGTAAGCACTAACAAAGCGCGCCAGACCAAATACCAGAGTCAGATTCTTCGTCGACTTGAGACGCTTCTCGCTGCTATCGCGGAATAAATTAACGAGATCGTCCTTTCGCTTGACGAGCTGCGCCATCCGAATCGTCTCTACCTTTACACTCACACCATACGCATTAGCTCGGCTGATAATATGCGCGACACGCCCGCTTGCGATCATTGTTTTCGACGGTGTGCAGCCTTCGTTGATGCAGGTGCCGCCGATGTGTGTGCTCTCAATGAGCATCGTCTTCCATCCTGCATTCGCCAATTCTCGAGCGAGCGGCGTTCCTGCCTGGCCTGAACCGATAATGATGGCGTCAAATTTGTCCTCCATGACCAATGTGAAATGAAGATGAAAAGAAAAAAGCGGGAAGGTCACCCTTCCCGCTTCATACTAAAGGGTGCTGGTAGCTTAGCTACTTGCTTACGCCGAACTGGAAGCTCAGTCCCGCCTGCAAGGTAGGTATCGGTCCGTCCTGAGATTGCGGGTTTCCATTAAACGTAAAACCCAGGCTGGATGAGAAGGTCTTCGTAAGAGGATAGCTTCCATTGATAATAAAACGCAGATCACCCAACTCACTTTCAAGGATCGGCACCGACCCGCCGAGACGAAGTTCGACCATTGTGGCCATCCTGCTGGCGCTGATGTCGGTGGTACCTGTCGCAACTCCTGTGTGCTCATCGATCGACCCGCCCAACGGAATGCCAAGGCCCAAGCCAAGCGTGAAGTCTTTAAACTTTACACCAGGCTGAAAGGATAGGTAGTTAAAAGTGGAATTCTCAAAGTGGTTAGCATCGTCCTGTTGGTGGAAGTTCATGCCACGCGAATCGTACACAAGACCAAGCATGAGCGCAAAAGACTCTGTGGAATTGTAATAACCGAGTGCACCGAAATTAAAGGAAAATCTGGCATCCGTCTTCAGGCTCTTTGGTACCGTGCCCGCATAGACTGATCCTCCCGCGAGAAATTCAGGCCCGACAGTAATGCGATTTCCCTGCGCCTGCACAATTGAGAGACCGAGAGTGACAAACAAGGCAACAAGAGTAAGGGCCCAAATTAGGCGTTTCATACGGTATTCAAGGTTAGTTCAACGGACTATCATTCATTAGGACAAATATAGTCTCTTTTGCAACCCTTAAGCAAGGTTGACCGGGAATATGGCGATCTAAGCCTGCAGAGAGTAAGAAAAGGCGCTGGGATTGCTCGCAAAGCTCAATTTACCCTTGTGTCCCCGCACAGCACTACCCTCCAGGGAGAGATTGACGATACGATCGCCTTCGAGATCGAATCCGACTTCGACGAACTCGCCACTTTGAGTTTTGAGGCGGACTGGGGCTTGATTAATCCGTCGCGTCATGACCGCAACAATCGCAGTGCTCATGCACCCGGTACCACACGCGAGCGTCTCGCCTTCTACGCCTCGCTCGAACGTGCGAATCCGCATGTACGTACCATTCTCATCGCTCATGACCTGAGCAAAGTTTGCGTTCGCTCCAAGCGGCTGAAGATCCGGCTGCCAGCGCATGAGCGGACCGTATCGATTGATCTCGAAATCCACGAGCGTCCCACCGGAGAGCTGCGCGATATCTTCGAAAAATGTCACGGTATGCTGCGAACCGAGATCGACATAATTCGTAGTGACAAAATCCTTCTTCCCGACACGAAGCTTGAAGCCGAGTTTAATAAACGTTGGATCCTGAAAGAAGACTTTTACACGCTGATCGCCAAGTTGTATAGCGTGATTGATCGAACCCAGGACTTCGAAATCCGCCTCCTCAGTCGATACGATTCCCTCATCGATCGCGGCCTGAACGGCACATCGAGCACCATTGCCGCATAATGCCCCAAAGCTGCCATCGGGATTGAAAAAACGCATCCGGAACGGAGCAATGTCGCTTTTTTCCAAAAGGATCAGGCCATCTGAGCCAATTCCTGAGCCATCGTGCCTGGAAGCCTTTGCGGCGAGCACGCTGAGATCCTTTTCGCTCAATGCGATCCGCTGATCGATCGCATTCAGAATGACGAAATCGTTGCCTGCACCTGAGTATTTGCTGAAAGAGAGATCGGCCATATAAAGGTCAAACGAATGGAGCGGACAAAGCCGCACACGCCCATGAGCCACAAGTAACGTAAATTTGCATCCAGTTATTACCCTATACAAGAATCACGAGACAAAAGAGATGAAGATCCACGAGCATCAGGGGAAAGATATTCTCAAGCAGTTTGGTGTGCCTGTTCCCGTTGGCTATGTGGCCTACACGGTCCAAGAGGCCGTTGAAGCTGCCCAAAAGCTGCCGACTTCGATCGCGGTGGTCAAGGCGCAGATCCACGCCGGAGGGCGTGGCAAGGGTGGTGGCGTTAAACTCGCACGTAGCATCGAAGAAGTACACGAGATCGCTGGGCAGATCCTGGGTATGACGCTCGTCACACATCAAACCGGGCCCGAAGGTCGAGTGGTGAAGCGCCTGCTGGTAGAACAGGGCGTAAACATCGACAAGGAGTTTTATGCCGGCATCGTCCTCGATCGCTCGACAGGGATGAACGTCATCATGGTCTCAACCGAAGGTGGCATGGAGATCGAGAAGGTGGCCGAGGAGTCGCCTGAAAAAATCGTGAAGATTTTTGTCGACCCGGCAGTTGGTCTTCGTGACTTCCAGGTCCGCGAGCTGGGTTTCGCACTCGGACTTTCAGGCGAGGCTATGAAGCAGTGGGCCAAGTTCGCGCGTGCGCTTTACCGTGCGTACGATGAAACCGATGCGTCTCTCTTCGAGATCAACCCGTTGGTGCTCACGAAAGAAAACACGTTGATCGCACTCGATGCCAAAGTCAACTTCGACGACAATGCTCTGTTCCGCCATCCGGAGTTCGCGGCGCTCCGCGATCTTTCCGAAGAAGATCCCCTCGAAGTCGAGGCGAGCCGTTCGAACCTGAATTATATCAAGCTCGATGGTAACGTTGGATGTATGGTTAACGGCGCCGGACTCGCGATGGCAACGATGGACATCATCAAACTGGCCGGCGGCGAGCCGGCGAACTTCCTGGACGTTGGCGGCGGAGCAAACGCCGAGACGGTAGCGAATGGATTTCGGATTATCCTGGGCGATCCAAACGTGAAGGCGCTCCTGATCAATATTTTTGGAGGGATCGTGCGCTGCGATCGCGTTGCAGCAGGCGTGATCGAAGCCTCGAGGCTTGTCAAGCCGCACGTTCCGATCGTCGTACGACTCGAAGGCACCAACGCGGAAGAAGCCGGGAAATTACTTGATGAGAGCGGTCTGAATTTCCTTGTTGCGAAAGGACTCAAAGACGCAGCAGAAAAAGTAACCAGGGCGCATCATGAGTCTGTGGCTGCTTAATTCTGATTCGAACAAAAAAAGAAGGCGACCGCAAGTCGCCTTCTTTTTTTTACGAATGCAATAAAGTTTTACTTAACGATCTGCATTGTCATTGCTCGATCATTCTGCCAAAGGATCGATCCAGTTGAGGGGTCGCTTGCCGTCAAACGATAGAGATAAGTGCCGCTTGCAATCTTTCGATTGAGTTGAGTAAGATCAAACCCTGTGGCATGTCCGCCGGCGGCAAAGAACTGGTGAACAAGGGGTTGTGCGACAACGCGTCCGAGCACATCCATCAATGTTAAATCAACCATCGAAGCTCGCTCGAGTGTGAAGCTGATGGTTGCATGGTCGGTCATTGGATTTGGCTGGTTCTGCATTACGGCAAAGCCATTCGCCATTACCTGACTTACTTCTACGCGCTCGGATGGATGCTCCGTACGAGAACCGTCCAATGCTACATCGATGATGCGATACTCATAGGTCCCTGCACTCTTGGGATAATCGACCGCAGAATAATAATGTGTGACACTTGTTGGTCCGTGACCGTGCAATGCGGGATTCGATTCGAAACTTTGGACGCTTTCAAACGACGACGATTGATCTGCCAGCCTTCGTTCGATGACAAAGCCGGCATTGCTCTGCTCGCTTGCCGTTTGCCAATTCAGATCGACCTTCGGTCCGTGAGCAGTTGCATTGAAGCTTGCCATCTCCACTGGCAGCGTTCCGTTCTTAAAGACTAACTGCGCATAAATATCCCAATTGCCGTTCCGGTTGTCTTCCCATACAGCGATTGCGCCATTTGTTGTAGGCACGAGGCTGACGTTCCTCGATTCCGTTGACGTTGAAGTTCGGATCGGCTGGCCCCACAAAGAGCTGGTCCCGGCGATAGGAAAATACCGACGTGGAGCAATGTCAACGCATTGCGCATAGATCGCGGAATCATTGGCGCCGTTTCTTGCATCTTCCCAAGCAGCCATCAGAATCCCACTTCCCACTTTGGCACCAACCGGGGTGGCTTGCCCTCCGGTTACCGCACAGACATCAAAAAAATTCGTCCCCGCGCGGGGTACCAGATCTGCTCCGTTTGGCAGGACGCGCACCATCTCGACCGACGTCCCGCCAGTATAATTCTCGAAGAGCACGAGAAGTCCAGGATTGGTAAACGTACCACTTCCTGCCGAATCATCGGAGAAAACTTTGGGATTGATCTGGTCGCCGGCAAACCCCCATGTGATATCTGCGGGAGAATACCAGTCCTTCGTACTATCCATTTGAAGCCGGTTGGCTCTGATCTCCTGGCCAGCGGAAGTAGTCTCCTCCCATGCGATCATAAATTCTGAGCCATCGCGGCGTAGATCAATATTGCGTGAGAGGTTCGTGCTCACCGATCCGATGTAAACATTACAGCCTTGCGTACCCCATAGGATCGATCCCCCTGAAGATATACGACTTGCCCAAATGGATTGAGGAATCGTCGAACTGGTTTGCCATGCGAGTACGCACCCACCAGAACCATCCTCGCAGAGCCTTGGACCTCGCTGCTGACTGCTCTGATTAATCTTGAGCGCACCGGAAGATCCCCATGCTGCTCCGGAGGAGGTCAGCTTGTTCATATAGATATCAGGCCTGGTCGGCGAACTCGTCGAACGATTATCTTCCCACGCAACAAACGCATTACCGAAGCCATCGGAGGTGATCGCCGCATTATTTTGGTCGCGAACAGCAACAGCAACGGCAACGCCTGACGTATCGTATGTGCGCGCACCACTGCTTGATAGATGTTGCCCGTAAAGATCGATGCCGTTGGCAGTCGTACGATTATCCTCCCACACAATGTAGGCTCCGCCTGAGCCATCGGAAGCAATAAGTGGATAACGCTGATCGGAGTTGCCAACCCTGCAAACAGGAGCGCCATTCTGTCCCCACATCGGATTGCCGTTCGCATCGAGTCGCTGTGCCCAGATATCCCAGCCATTCCCGGATCGGTGGTCCTCCCACGCCACAATCACGCCATTAGCGCCATCGGAGCAGGACTGCGCGGCGTCCTGTATCCCACTTGCAGTGCAAACTGGTGTGTTTGTCGTAGAGTCGCTGTGCCATTGGGCCACTGCAGATCTCGAACAGACGACTGAGAACGCTAGAATGAAGAAGTAGCGAAGCTTCATGTAACGTAAGCAAAAATGAGTGAAGACGAGAACACAACGTACCTCTCGCCGTACTGTTTAGAAAGCTAAGCGGTCAGCTTTTTAGCGCTTTAGCGCGTAAGAGTAGTCCTCTAAATCATGTCAAAACCGTTGAAACGACGCAGTAATAGACACATTACTAGACAATACGGAGACAGGCGCAGGAATCATGCCATTACCGGGAGGCAAGTCGGGCAGGGGTTCTGTGATCCGCTAATGTTGGATTATCAGGCCCTGGCGGTAGGATTTGTGGGGTTCTTGAACATCTAGGACATAAGCTCCATTTGGCAGTTGATTCAATGGGATATTAAATGATCTTACGCCCGTCCAAAATTTTAGCCGCGTTCTTCCGAGATCGTCAACTAATTGAACGCGCACCTGGCCAGGCGACGGTGAGTTCGGAAGTGTTATCTGGCAAATATTATCAGCAGGATTTGGAGAGAGAAAGCCTTCATCGTTTCCTGATATCAAACCCTGTTCTACAGTTTCTCCAGCAAGAACCGCCGGATACGTCGTGGCTGCCTGCAGCACATTGCGATTGCTGTCCACCTGAACAAATGCGATCGAGTAGAGCTTGTTTGCGGTGCAATACTTTGGAATGGTATAGTCCAAATGCAATTCGAGAGAATCACCCGCATTGAGTGACAGTACGGTCCCGTTTGAATCGGGAAGCATCGTCCGAAGAATCCGCAAGAAATCGTGCTCGCCGTTGGTGCCAGCGCTGTCGTAGTGATGACTTTCCTCAGCAACTTCTACGAGGACACGGGCGCCTTCCAAAGCTTCCGAGGTCTGGAGTCGAAGATGCACGTGCAGCACAGAAGTCTCGCGTGATTGCGTTAGAGTCAAGCTTACCGGAGTGGTGAGGTCCTTCAACGAATCGATCCAATGGCTCATTTGGGCAGTATCAAAGGGGTAGAATACATGACCATTAAATGCCGCTGCGGGAATGCCAGAGATGCCGTAATAACGCAGTCGCTTCCATTGTGGATAGCGATACGACATGTACATTGAATCAAGCGGTTGACCAACGTTGTAATGATAAGCGACTGCCGCTATCCATGGACGTGAACTGAGAAAGGGATTGAGATACGGTGGCACATCCGCACAAGGCGCGCATCCCCAGGAAGTAAAATCTTCCACGAGCGAGACCTGCTTATACTGTGCATAAGACGAGGATGCTTGAGTCAGAAGGAGTACCAGAAAGAGAAAAACGATAAGTTTTTTCATCGGTGAAGAGGTTAGAGGCTTCTCTCCGTAAATACAGGGCGGAGGTCAAAGTTACAACCTGGAGCTACGATAATGAGTCTAGGCGAGATTGTGGTAAACCGCCTGAACATCATCGTCCTGCTCGAGCTTTTCGATTAGCTCCATCACCGCTTCTTCTTCGGCCTCGGGAATCTCCTTGAGTGTGGTTGGCAGCCGCTGAATCTCTGCGCTAATGACTTCGATGTGCCGCTCTTCGAGCGCCTTTTGCATCCCTGCGAAATCAGCAAACGTTGTTAGTATCGTGATTTCGCTTTCTTCTTTCGTGATGTCTTCAGCGCCAAAGTCGATAAGCTCGAGTTCGAGTTCTTCGAGATTTACTTTATCGCCCGCTAGTTTAAAAACGCCCTTTCGATTGAACATGAAGTCGAGCGAGCCAGCAGTACCAAGCACACCGCCGGCACGAGTGAATGCGAAGCGAACGTTGGCGACCGTTCGCGTCGGATTATCGGTAGCGCACTCGACCACAATGGGTACACCGCTCGGACCATATCCTTCGTAAACGATCTCATGATAATTTTCCTGATCCTTACTGGAGGCTCGCTTGATCGCACCTTCGATGCGGTCCTTCGGCATGTTCACGCCCTTCGCATTCGTGATCGCGATACGCAGGCGTGGATTGATCTTGGGATCGGGACCTGCAAGCTTCACCGCGATCGCGATCTCTTTTCCCAATTTCGTAAACGCTTTGGACATGCGGTCCCAGCGCTTCATCTTGCGAACTTTTCGAAATTCGAATGCTCTTCCCATGTGTGTTTGGTACCGTGTCCAGCAAATTTACAGCATCCTTGAGCGGGGAACGGGGAACAGAGAATAGGGCGCGGGGGGAATGGGAGTGCGAGAGAACCAACAAGATTATTAGTTTGCTAAGCTATAACTCATTTTGGTTTTTTGATGACAACAACTCACAAACGATTCGACGCAGTCATTTTCGACCTCTTTGGTACATTGATCGAAAACTTTCGGATCGACGAGTTGAATTCGGTGCTTCGCGAAATGGCACTCGCACTCACGATTCCTCCGGTAGTGTTCCGCAAACAGTGGACTGCTAGCTTCCACGCGCGATGCCTTGGTGAGTTTTCGAACATAGAAGCGAATCTTGAAATGATCTCAAGGGAGCTCGGTCGTCCGATCGATCCCGTTGCGATCAGCGAAGCAGCTAGAATTCGTGCGGCTTATAGCAAGACATTTCTTGAACGGCTCTTCCCGGATTCGATCTCGACACTAAGCGAAATAAAGGCGCGAGGTTATAAACTGGGGCTGATCAGTGACTGCTCCACCGAGGTCCCCTCACTCTGGGCGAAATCGCAGATAGCCGAGTTCTTTGACGTTGTGATCTTCTCCTCCGTCATCAAGATCAAGAAGCCAGACCGCCGGATCTACGAGCTTGCTCTCAAACAGCTTGGGACGTCTTCCGAGCGTACGCTCTACATCGGCGATGGCGGCAGCCATGAGTTATCCGGAGCCGCGGCAGTAGGAATGACGCCCTTGTTAATTCAAAACCGAGCATCGCGTGACGGAGAGTATGTTGTAGATGTGGATTCCTGGGTTGGTCCTCGGATCCGAAGCCCGATCGAGACGCTGGAGTATCTTAAGTAGACTCCGATTGGAGATCTCGTGCCTCCCCGCTCACAGGGAAACCGCTTCCCTACTTCAATCCGAGCTCCCATCCCGATTCCGCAAAGGCCAAAAATAATTATCGTTTGCCATAGGAAATCAGGGAAATCCACTTAAATCAGCGTAATCGAGGTTCTGATTTCCTGAATGAATAGTAGACGGTTTGAAACTTGTTGAAACGAATATCGTTTGAACAAGAGCATTCACCTAACTATCTTTACAACCATGACAACAACAGTACTCGAAGCACCCAAAACAGAAGTTGAGACATCCTGGACGATCGACGCGGTACATACTGCAGTCCAGTTCAGCGTGCGACACATGATGATCGCAAATGCTCGCGGCACATTTAAGAATGTTGAATCAAAGCTCTTTCTGAATTCGGAAGATATCTCGAAGTCGTATGTCGAAGCGACGATCCATACGGCGAGCGTCTCTACGAACATTGAAGATCGCGATACGCATTTACGCAGCGCGGATTTCTTCGACGCCGAGAATTTCCCTGCTATGAAGTTTATCTCCAAGAAATTCGAGAAGACTGGCTCGGGCGAACTTAAAATCACCGGTCTTCTCACGATCAAGGACGTAACCAAAGAGGTTGTGCTTGACGTCGAAGGACCATCACCAGAGATGCGCGATCCCTGGGGAAACGTGAAGATCGCACTGACCGGAACAGCGAAGATCAACCGCAAAGATTTTGGCCTCGTGTGGAATGCTCCTCTTGAGACCGGCGGATTGCTGGTAGGTGACACCGTCACACTCACCATCGATGCAGAATATGCGAAGGTTGTCACAGCCGATCCGCAAACGAACTGAGTTCTCCCACTATTGGGTGAAGAAACAGAGGTGACGCAAGGGCACCCGCTACGGCGGGTGCCTTTTTGCATTATGTCAGTAGTTTTCTTCACGCTTGGTCTTGTAATTGCTCTCGCATAATGCGTTCTCGTAGTTGACACTTCTGCCAAACCTCATGCGAATTCTCCTCTCAACGACCATTCTTCTCCTCCTGGTCCAAAGCGTTCATGCACAAAGCGCAGATTCTTTGATAGCAAGCGACCTTATCGTACCCGCAAAATATAAAACGCTTTTCGATTCGGCGCACACGGTCTTACTACCGAAAGGATTTGTCTGCCGCGTCTTTTATGCTCGCGTGGGTTCGAGTCCGCGCACACTTGCGATACGTCCGGACGGAGTGGTGTGCATGGCTGATAATGTGAATTCAGTGATCTATGCGCTTCCCGATATGAATCACGTTGGCGTCGCCGACACCGCGATCACCCTCGCTTACAATGACAGCAATTCCCACGGCTTCGCATTCTACAACGGAGCGCTCTACACGGCGGCAGTAGACGTGGTTATGAAATATGAGCATCCAAATAAGGATGGACTCTATGTCGACTCCTCGATCTTTATCAGCGGTATCCCGGATACCGCCGAAGGCTCTCCCAATCACACAACGCGAACGATTCTCTTTGATACTGTTGGCAAGAGCATTTTTCTGAGTGTTGGAGCGCCATGCAATGCTTGTCGTGAGAAAGCAACAGAACGTGCTGCGATATTGCGATTTGATCTTGATGGCACTGGCCGGCGCATCTACGCAAGTGGTCTTCGAAACGCAGTCGGGCTTTCGATGGATAATGCAACTCACACACTCTGGGCTAGTGTCTCCGAAAGAAACAGCCAGGGAGCCGATGTGCCACCGGATTTCGCGACGCGCATTGTCGATCAAGGTTATTATGGTTGGCCGTTCGCGTACGGTGATCATCAGTGGGAAGACTTCTCCGCTACGCCTGAATACCACAAGCTTCTTCCGATCACGCACGCGGATTCAACTCTCGTGGCATCGATGCAACCATGGGATATGGTTTTTCCCGCGCATACAACTCCACTTGGCATCGCGATTTATCACAGCAACACCTTCCCGGGTTATGAAGGTAATTTCTTCATCACACTGCATGGCTCCTATCCTGCCGCCGAAGGCCGGATCATTGCCAATGGTTCAAAGATCGAGCGCGCGCAGTTTATCAATGGCAAGTGGATGGTAACAGATTTTGCATCCGGATTTCTTACAGATTCAATCGGCTACAAACGTTGGGCGCGACCCTGCGGCATCGTGATTGATACCGCCGGCGATCTTTACTTCACTTCCGACTACACCGATCCGCATACTCCTCCCGCCGTCTACAGAATTTCTTATGTTGGAGCGAAGACTGTTCCTCAGCAGGCGCCAGTTAATGCGAGATTGATATCCATCTATCCCGATCCGGTCACTGGCTATTGCTCTGTGATTGCGAACGGTGTTGGTTCAAATCCGTGGCTGAACATAACGGATATTCTCGGACGAGTTGTGCGAGAAGAGTCGAGAGTAAGTTCAAATGTAAGAGAGGCTCAATTCACGCTCAACCTACGTGACCTTCCGAATGGCATGTACGTCGTGCGCTTGTCCGGCGGCGCTGGTGTCGTTGAGCGAAAGTTCGTGATCCAGCATTAGTCTGCAGACGAGCTTCACGATGTAGCGGGCTCCTCACTCTGCTTCACCGCCTCGCCTGCGGCATTCAAAGCAGATTGCAGCGTATCGAATATGTGATCGCGACCGATCAAGTCGAGCACGCCTGCCTTTTCAGTGGCCAGGTAGGGCTGAGCATGAAGTTCGCATAAGTAGAGTTTGCATGCATGCGCCTCAACGCGTTTTAGCACATCTCTGAGCACGCGCAATCCTGTAGCATCGAGCGCAACCACCTCACCCATCCGCAAAATCAGCACCTTTGGAAAGGCTTGAATTGCAGACATCGTCTCCATGAACCGATCGGCGGCTCCAAAGAATAATGCGCCGCTGATCTCGAAAACCATCACCTCCTGCGGTATCCCCTTCTTAAATTCATCGCTCGTTTCTTCGCCATCCTCGTTGGAGTCGCCCATGAGGATACTGACATTCGAAACCTCAGCCATCCTGCGCATAAAGAGAAACGCCGCCATTACCATCCCTGTCTCGATCGCAACGGTGAGGTCAACGACAACCGTGAGAATGAACGTCGTCAAGAGCACTGCCACGTCGCTCTTGGGTGCTCGAAATATTTCTTTGAATGTACGCCATTCACTCATATTGTAGGCGACGACGATAAGTATCGCTGCAAGCGCCGCAAGCGGGATCATCGATGCATACCTTCCGAAGAGCACCATGATCAGCAGCAAGGTCAACGAGTGCACAATCCCCGCAACGGGCGTTCTGCCGCCGCTTTTGATATTTGTTGCTGTACGCGCGATAGCACCTGTGGCTGGAATTCCGCCGAAGATCGAAGACCCCATATTCGCAACACCCTGCGCGACAAGCTCCATGTTCGATCGGTGCTTCGTACCGATCATTCCATCAGCTACGACGGCAGAGAGAAGCGATTCGACCGCGGCTAGTATCGCAACCGTAAACACAGAAGGAAGTAAACTCTTGAGCGTTGCAAAAGAAATGTTCGGAACGTGCGGCATTGGTATTGAAGTCGGTAAACTCCCGAACCTTGATCCGATCGTCTCAATGGGAATACTAAACAAGCTGACCAGAACGGTTGCAACGATAAGCCCCACGAACGGCGATGGGATTGTTTTGCTAACGCGAGGCCAATAAACGATGATGAGGAGCGTCACGACTGCAATAATGACCGCATCAATGTTCAGGCCGCCAATATTTTGCGCATATGCCGCCCACTTGGCGAAGAATTCAGAAGGCGCGTCCTTTAATTTGAATCCGAAAAAATCCGGGATCTCGCTCGAAAAGATAATGACAGCGATCCCGCTCGTAAACCCCGTGATCACCGGAGCAGGAATAAACTTGATCACGCTGCCAAATTTTGCGATGCCAAAGATGACGAGCAGGATCCCTGCGAGAAAGGTTGTTACGATCAATCCGTCGACACCGTACTTCTGCACGATACCATAGACGATCACGACGAACGCGCCAGTGGGACCACCGATCTGCACTCTGCTTCCGCCCAGGACCGAGACGAGAAAACCAGCGACGATCGCAGTGATCAGACCTTTGTCCGGAGTGACTCCACTTGCGATCGCAAACGCAATTGCAAGTGGCAGCGCAACAATCCCAACGATTACACCAGCACCCAAGTCTTTAACGAAGTCCTTGCGATGATAGTCGCGGAGCGTAGTGAAAAGTTTTGGTACAAGCATTAGATTAAGATCGTTGTGTAAATGCAGGAGCACTCGACAAAAGAAGTCGAGTGCTCAAAGTTGACGGATCTCTCCTGCCATCCTGGCGAACAGCGAACAGAGTTATTGCGCTAAGTATCCACCATCAATGCTATAAAATGAGCCAGAGACGAACGATGCTTTGTCTGAACTGAGCCATAGCACGAGTTCAGCAACCTCCCAGGCTTCGCCAAGACGTCCGATGGGATGCAGTGTCGCGAGAAGTTTGGTCGTTGCTTCATCGAGGTTCTTTTCAAGCAGCGGCGTCTTGATAAAGCCGGGCCCCACCGCGTTGACGCGGATCTTTTGACCCGAATACTCCAGCGCAGCATTTTGCGTGAGTCCGACAACACCATGTTTAGCGGCGACGTACGCGCAGGAATTCCTGAAGCCAACCTGACCGAGGATGGAAGCGATATTCACGATCGAACCTCCACCCGAATCAAGTATCGCAGGGATCTGATACCGCATGCCGTAGAACACTCCGGAGAGATTCACACCAATAACATCATTCCAGCCATCGATTGGATATTCTCCGACAGGCTTCGATGGACCGCCGATGCCCGCGTTGTTGCACGCGATATGCAAGCCACCAAAATGCTTGACCGCCTGCGCGACCAATGATTCGCAATCAGACGGCTTTGACGTATCAGCCTTCACAAAGATCGCCTGGCCGGAGGCCTTGGTGATCAGGGTTACCGTTTGCTTGCCGGATTCTTCGTTGATGTCCGAAACAACTACTTTCGCGCCCTCCGCTGCGTACTTCAACGCTATCTCTTTACCAATACCGGAAGCTGCTCCGGTGACGATGGCGACCTTATCCTCGAGCATTTTCATATGAAGCCTCTTACTGGTTTAGGAGAAACGTTGGCAGTCTGATGAACTCTGCGCTTTCCCATTGCGGCATCCAGGCTGTAGGCTCCAGCACCGGTGATCGCGATCATCGCTGCGGCTGCAAATAGCTGTATTCGTACCCATAGTCGTGTTTGAGAAACGTGTGGCGTGAAGCGTCATTTTGGCCCACAATTCAAACCGAGTCAATTGGAAATATATTGCGATTCGTCACCATTAATTATAGTGCAGTGTTGGAGGTGAGATATCGCTAACAAACAAGGGAATCGGTGGCCTCGGCAGGACTCGAACCTGCGACACCCAGTTTAGGAAACTGATGTTCTATCCAACTGAACTACGAGGCCGTTTGAGAGAGATCAGATACGAGAATACTGACTCTCAACTCGAGCTCAGAACCACTTTCCTACCACATCAAATCCGATGACCAACAGGATCGAAAGCATGATGAGGCTGAAGAACCCGAACAACGCACTCTGACGCACGAAATTATCAAACGCTTTACCGTACTCACGAGCAGGCTTCGTTGAGACCTTCACAGGTCCGGTGATCTCACATTGACAGCTTAGACGCTGCTTCGGATAGTATTTGATGAGGTGGACTTTCTCGATCTTCGTAGGAGCTGAGACGCCGTCGGCGGGAGTAACCTCAACGCGACACGTCGTGCAGAGCCCGAGCCCGCGACAGTTCAGCACTTTCGCAAGGTCCGAATAAAGCGGAATATGATTATCAAGACAGAGTTCGCGGAGATTCGCTCCGATCGGGGTGATAAGCGTAATATCGGCTTCCATGAATGTAACTGGAGCATATCCCTCCGGCACTTCGATCTCCTGTTCACCTGCATGACCGGTGCGCTCCTTCAGGATCTGCTGATACTCAGCATCGGTAGCATTGACTCCACGGTCTTTGAAGTATTGAGCGTATTCCTTCGAGACGTGCGCATCATCGTGATCTTGCCCATGATCTTTTTTTGCAGGGCGTGGCATCGGAGGAGGAGTGCTGCCACGCTCGCCAAAGAGCCAACGCTCAAGGGCGTTGACTTTCATTTCTTCTTCGTGCGCGTCTAAACTTGTATTTCCGTTATGCTCGTTCGACACTGGTTTTTCTTATTGATTTTGCTCTATACTCGAGTACACAACACAATGCGCCTGCCAAAACGGTTCAAAGCGCAGCTCCAGGGTAGTTTTCAGCCACGAAACTGAGAATATCCACAGTCAAATATACAAACCTTAGCTCATCCGCTTTGTCAGGACGATCACGTTCCGCCTTCCCTTACGCGCGTATTCGACCCGGTCCACAAGACTATGTACCAGATAGACACCCAGCCCGCCCCGTGCCAATGAGCGTACACGCTCCCGAATGGAGTCAAGTTTGGGCGGAGGTTTTGGCTCAAAGGCTTTGGGCGATTCATAATCGAGCGTGCAGATCATCTCGTCACCCGCTTTGCCAAGTTGACAGGTGCAGGTGATCTCCTGCGGCATTCCGCGCACCGCGTGCTCGATGATGTTCGTAGCTGCTTCGTCGACAGCCAGTGAAAGCTGATCGATCGCTGCCGGACGAAGGCCGCATCGCGCCGATTCCGCCCGCACAAACTCGCGCAATTTCACGAGCATACCAAACTCCGGCGGCACCGAAAGGGTGGCCGAGCGCTCAGATGCGTCAGACGAATGTTGCGCGTCTGTCATCTTACTTAAATTTCACAAGCGCTTCTTCGACAGTCGGGACGATCCTGAACACGACGGGAAAGCCGAGAAGATCGAGCACATGGAAAATCTTCTCCGGCAGGTTCGTAAGTATCATATCGCCTGACTGTGCTCGGACTTCCTCGATGAGTCCCATCAGCACACCAAGTCCGGCGCTCGAAATATATTCGAGCTTATGAAAATCGAGAATCAGCCTCGAGCGTTGTTCTTCGCGAACGATCCGTTCCAGAAAGCGCTCGAACTCGGGCGCGGTGTGTGCATCGAGCTCGCCTGAAAGTTCGAGTACGGTAACGCCCGGTTGACTAACCGGGACCTCTCGCACTTCGAAGCGAGCAGTTGTTTCAGGTGCCATGTTGCGTTCTATGTGAGTTGAGCACTGTCAAGTTTTGATTGTGATGTTTCATCGGATGCATTACCTATCACTTTGATCACGACGAGCGTCGCATCGTCGCCATAACTTTCGGAAGCAGAAAAATTCGTGAGATGCTGGAGCACGCCCATCGTGATCCCCTTCGCCGAATGTTCCGAGCGCAGCAGCGTCACGATTTCCGCGAGCCGTGCATAGCCAAAATCTTCTCCCTGTGCGTTGCGCGTGTCAGTGATGCCGTCGCTAAAAAGCACAAGCACATCGCCTGCCTGGACTGCAATCGTGCGCTCTTCGAGCACCTGGTTGAAGATCGTCTGTGGCATGATGCCGACCGCCATTCCCTTCGGCTGCAGGAATTCGTAGCTTCCATTTGCTCGCACGATGAGCAGCGGTGTATGTCCAGCGCGACAGTAATGTACACCTGTCTTGCTGAGATTCAGCATGCCGAGCGTCACGAACGATCTGCGCATCGATGCTTGCGCAGGAAGATTGCGAAGCAGCGCACTGTTCGCACCCTGCAAAAGCTCCGGCATGTTCTGCATCAGCGGTGCCATGCCCTGTACGACTCCCTTCGTCTCGGCCATGTACATCGAGGCGGAGATGCCTTTGCCGGAAACATCACCGATCACGATGACCATCGAACCATCGTAAAGTACGGTGCTGTCATAATAATCGCCACCGACATCGTACGCAGGGATAGAAAATGCATCGATGTCAAAGCCTTTGACTTCCGGGAATTTCTCCGGTATCAAACTCTTCTGCATGGCTCGCGCAGCGCGAAGCTCGCCATCGAATTTCTGCTTCTCGATTGAATCAGCAAGCAGACGCGCAGTCTCGAGAGCAAGCGATGCGACATCGCTAAAGGCACTCAGCACGGTAAGATCATCATCATCGAACCCATCTTCTTTCCGCTTCCCGACATACAGCCCGCCGCGAACTTCGTTTCTTCGAAGCAAGGGAACAGCGACGAGCGAATGCAGCGATGTGACGATCGAACTGCCATTCGACATTGCAGCAAGATCGCGGTTGTTTCGCCGTTTGCGAAGCACGAATGCCTTTCGCGTTTTGCCAAGCTCTTCACGAGGTGATTCGATCGCGCGACCCGCATCGGGAAAATGCTCGGACGTTGCCATGATCTCTTCCGCACTCGCTTCGTCGATCGCAACATGCGAGCGCACCATCACTTCGCCCAATCCTGCTCGTCCTGGTGCAAACGTGTTTGAGCGAAGCTCGAGCCATGCACAATCGGAGCCGGTTGCTTCTCTTGCGAGTGTTGTGATCTGTTCGGCGAGCCTCGGCAGATCGAGCAGAAGTTCGCTCGATAAAACATCCGAACTGAATCGCGTCAGCTTCACCAGAGATTTGACTTCCGCTGATTTGCGCTCGACGAGATCCGTCGAAGATAGCGAGAAGAGCGTGCTGAAAAAAACAAAGATGAAATAGATTGCGACCGTACCGAAGAGGGCTCCGGCGGCATTGTGCCAGTAGATCGCGTATCCACCAAAGAGACTGCTCGTTAGCCCGACGCCAGTGTACATGAGTACCAGTGCGACCGCAAGCACGACATTCGCAAGACTCAACCAGATCAGCCGGCGCTTTCCCTCTCGGGGAATATGCGGTACCCACGGTACGCGATAGCCAAGCAGGATCGCTGCGAGCGCAACGACGAGTGCCAGCACCGAGAGTGCAGCCACACCTACTGTACCATCCGGAATAACGCCTACCTGTATTATGAAGAAGAGCAGACTGTAAAGACCAGCCGCGACAGCCCAACCGGTGAATCTGCGGCGCGCAAACTGTGTCTGCTGCCGCACAAACGTTAATTGCCAGAACGACAACGCGATCGCGACCAGTACCGTGAGCCAGACAGCCCCGATGAAATCCACCGATATCACAGTGGGGAAAGTCTGCGGAGTGAACTGCTTACTTAACGAAAGCCGAAAGAGAGCAGGCAGAAATGCGAGGACGATCGCTGCGGCACTTACGACAATAAATCGACGCGCCAACTGCACGGGCCAGAGCACAGTCTCCTTTTGATCGCCGGCGCGAGCGATCATCGACTGCCGGAAAAAGAGCGTGTACGCGCCGCGCAGCAGCCAACTAAGTGCGACGCCCTGAAGTATTGCCCTGAAGAGCTCGAACGTAACGCCCTGTAGTGCCCGATATCCATGCGCGATAAGATCCACGGCCAAGAGAGCAGCCAGGATCAATACCCCAAGCACAATATAGAAAACAGCGCGAGTTCGCATTCAGCTATAAAGACCGCAAAGCATCCGAACGTGACCGGATGCCATCAGGTAGGACGTTTAACCGCCCCTAACCGTTCTGCAAACTTACGGGAGGAAGCCGATAGGGCAACGCAGAATCAATGTAGCATAAGCTTTAGCTTGCGTGTATTAAAGTCCTTCTCCTGCTTGTGGGTGTACTGACCGGAGAGAGGGACGTAATTTTCATCCTTCATCCCTCATCCCTCAGCCTTGCTAATTGCCCCACCGCCCTCACCCTAAATCCCTCTCCCACTGTCGTGGAGAGAGGGACTTTAAGGATTGTTTTTTTTAAACTCTCA
>JABDDM010000001.1:23308-88880 GCA_013287605.1 Ignavibacteria bacterium
TCAGCCTTGCTAATTGCCCCACCGCCCTCACCCTAAATCCCTCTCCCACTGTCGTGGAGAGAGGGACTTTAAGGATTGTTTTTTTTAAACTCTCACACGCAAGTGCGATGTATGTGCGAAGGCCGAATGCCGGTGATCCAAGTTTAAAAAAGAAAATCCTTAAAGTCCTTCTCCCACTTTGTGGGAGAAGGATTTAGGATGAGGGCGCTGGGGCAAAGATGAAGGATAAAGGTAACTCCTGATTCAACTTGCTTTCATCCTTCAGCCCTCAGCCTTCATCCTTGCCCGATCACGCCGCGGAGCGGCGAAGTACTCGCAGCCCAGCATGAAGCGAAGCGGAATGCTGGGTTAGCGGCCAGATAGAAAATTGAAGCCCCAGCGGGGCGAAGTTAGCGTCGGTCGGTGTGTTGAAATCGATGCAATAAACCCCGCCCTTTCAGGGCTTTGGGTCGCAGAGATAGCCACCCAGGGTTCCGCTTCGCTCAACCCTGGGCTGCGGTCACATCGTGCCTCCGGCACTACAATTTTGATGCTGCCGATCGCTTTCCCAAATAGTCCAGCTCAATCAGGTGCGACATAGTGGGAGTTGAGTCCTTCAAAATACAGGCATAAAAAAGGCGGCGCAACTATCGGCCCCGCCTTCCAGCAACCTGCCAAGCTCATTACTCCTTCTTTACCAGCTTGACCGTCCGAATCTCGCCCGTCGGCGTCGAAAGCCGCGCGTAGTATACTCCGTTTGCAAAGCTCTTCCCATCCACTGTGAACCGATGATGACCCGGATCATAAACGTGGCCCATCTCTTCGCCCTGGACGTTGCGACCAAGTTCGTCATAGACTCCGAAGCGTACGTATGCAGAGTTCGAAAGTTCGAACAGAACTTCAGTGCTTACACTGAATGGATTGCCTGATGCATGCACGTTGAAGATTGCGTGTGGTCCTGCCGATTCCGCTCCGACTGAGGCGAGATTGAGTAGCGAATCAAGCCCGAGTTCGTGCAGTGATGGCAGGGTAGTGTCTAGATGCACCAAACTGGTATCGACGCCCGAGTTGAGGTAGTGCTGCCACTGCCAGCTTCGCCCTTCCTTATAGGTCGTGATATTGTCTTTACGGCTTGAAGAACACCTGGTCTCTTCAATGAGATACTTGAGAATGGCGAGGCATTCGTTAGTTGTATGGTAGCACTGACTAATCGTCCAGACGCACTGACAGAAGTAATTTGGATCCCATCTATTCAGATAGAGAACAGATTTGAGCCATTCTCGAAGTCGGTCGGTGCGGGTAGAGTCCTCCTGAAGATTATTCCCTACAGCAACGCGAATGTAGTCAAATGCTAGATATGAGCCGGTGTCGTTCGCGCAGTGTTCTATGTAGTTCTCAAGGTTGTCTCTGCTCGTTTTCCAATTTCCCGAGACCTGATTGGCACGACCTAGACTAAAAAGTTTTGCACAGGGTAAATTTGTACTTGTATCAGCGACCGAGACCTCTTTTGACGCACTGGTGTTCGGCTGGGCATTTGAGGGAAAGGCGACGAGTAGAGTAATTAGTGAGAGAGCTAGAGCAAACGCCACTCTCTTCATTCGCGGGGGATATGTCATCGGACTATTCTTTCGAACCGAATGAAAAGGAAAGATGAAGCTACTCAGGGCAGTCAAAAGGTTACGGAATTAATGAGGAGACGGGGGACACTAACGTTAGCTCCGGGCAAACTCCGTCAAGAGGCTGATTTAGAATACAACAAAGATACCTTGATCAGGATGCCAATGCAAGCCGAGTCGCCAAATTGAGCCAAGTCCTTCTCCCACTTTGTGGGAGAAGGACTTAGGATGAGGGCGGTGGGGCAAAGATGAAGGATAATGGTAACGCCTGATTCAACTTGCTTTCATCCATCATCCTTCAGCCTTGCTAATTGCCCCACCGCCCTCACCCTAAATCCCTCTCCCACTGTCGTGGAGAGAGGGACTTTAAGGATTGTTTTTTTTAAACTCTCACACGCAAGTGCGATGTATGTGCGAAGGCCGAATAGAATCCGGCCAGGGTTCTGCTACTGGCCAAGGGATTCACCATGGCTTCCAACTGTTACCATCAATCAAATGCGAATCTGAATGTTGAATCAAATGACGATACTGGAGGAAAGAAACATGGCCACCAATAAAGTTTGGCTCATAACAGGCGCCGGGCGCGGCCTGGGCGTGGATATCGCCAAGGCAGCTTTGACCGCGGGCCATAAAGTCGTCGCTACTGGTCGCAATACTGACAAGGTAGCCAAGGCCCTTGGAAAATCAGCCGATCTGTTGGTCGTAAAACTGGACATTACGAAACTTGCCGATGCGGAGTCTGCGGTTAAGGAGGCCTTTGACCGATTCGGCGGAATAGATGTGTTGGTCAATAACGCGGCAAACTTTTACGCAGACTTCTTTGAAGAACTATCGCCGGAGCAGATGGAGCGACAGTTGTCGACCAGTCTCGTCGGCCCGATGAACGCTACCCGCGCGGTTTTGCCGGTTATGCGCAAGCAGCGTTCAGGGCTGATAATCACGATCTCATCAACCGCGGGCCTCATCGGCTTTGAGTTCGGCAGTGCCTACGCCGCGTCGAAGTTCGGTCTGGAGGGCTGGATGCAATCGCTGCAGGCCGAGGTCGAGCCGTTTGGTATCAATACGATCACCGTAAATCCTGGCTTCTTCCGCACTGACCTTCTCACGGAAGAATCTACAAATTTCGCAGAGCGGACCATTGAAGACTATAACGAGCGCAGAGCGAAGCAAATGGAATTTTGGAAAGGCTACAACGGCCAGCAGTCCGGCGATCCCGCCAAGCTCGCCCAGGCGCTAATCACGATCTCCAGTCAAGAAAAGCCGCCACGGCGCTTCGTAGCAGGCGCGGATGCCGTTGGCACCGCTGAACAGGTGGCCGCAACGCTTCAGCAGCAGACCGATGCCTACCGTGCGCTGTCATCGTCGCTCGCATACAACGATGTCAAAGCCGCGTGAGTACACAAACACGACCGAAGTTATTTTGCGTCTTGCTGTCTACTAAATCGGGGGAAGTTCATCCGGCACAATTTGATGCTGCTGGAGTCCAAAGGACGACACTCAGGGTTGAGGTTCACAAAATATTCAAAGCTCCGTTAGCAGCGGCGTATGAATCCTGCCTTTCAAATGCCGCTACTAACCGAGATGGATCTACGTTACTTAATGTGGCTCAGCTTGACGGTTAGAACTTCGTTGTCCGAAGTACTCACTCGCGCATAATAATTACCAGGATCAAGTTTTGTCCCGTCAATCGCGATAGCGTGCCTTCCAGCTTCGATAACCCGTCCGATGCCATTTGTTTGAACCTCCCTACCCAGCATATCGTAAAGCGCTACTCGAATGAGGGTAGTCGAGGACGTATGCACAAGTATCGCTGTGTTCGCAGTGAATGGGTTTCGGTCTGCGGTCGCGTCCAGCAATACGTGCGGATGAAGACCTATAACGGGTGAATTGACCTTTGCCTTTCCTCGCAAGATACCCAACCCCAGATCATCTAGAGAAGGGAGAGTAGTGTCGACTTTATAGATATTCGTATCTACAGTGACACTGTCAGCCCAAACGTGATATTGATCCGCGCGCGACGGACCCCAGCTCTTCATAAGTTGTTGCGTCAAATCAGGACATCGATTTGATCCAATCAAGTACTTCGAAACAGCGAGTAGTCCATTCACGTCATACCCACGGCCGGCAAAATACTGGAAAGTTGACAGAATCGCAGAAACATCCGAACAATAGTAGTAATCACTCTCGCTTAGGTACAAGACTGATTTTAACCATTCTCTATAGCTGTCCCATCGCGACTTATCCTCGCCCTTTGCCTGAACAGATCCGGTAATCTCCGGAAACACCCTCCATGTATCAGGATCATGGCTGATGTCCGTGCAGTGAGAAACAAAAAGTCTAAGTGTGTCATACGCCTTATCGTAGCCTCCCCCTTGCATAAGACTATGGCCTGATCTGTAAAGCTCGGTGCAATAGCTATTGCTGTCAACATTTAAGGTAGGATGCGTTTTTGTCTGTGCTTGGGATTTCGCAACCAACATATTGAACAGGAGGAAAATAGTGAGGAAGCGCTTCATATGGGTTGAGTAAGGATCGCTATGTCACAACTGGGGTCAGAGGCTCTGGTCTTCAACCAACATGCAACACGGAGAAGAGTTACAACGACATAGAGGCAATCGATCATATGAGGCAGCGCTGAGCTCGAGCTTCAGTTGCATCAGAACAAATAGTCACCGCCGAACTTCAGTCCTCGCTGGATCGTGTAGGCACAGCCTACGATGGCGTGATCTCCAATAGTCAGGCGGAGGTCCGGCCCAACGTTGAACCACGAATAAGACATCTCCCTACCGATCGGAACAGCTTCGCCATAATATCGCATCACACTCTGAGTGCTCTTCAGGAAGACGACTCCAACAGCTAGCCCTTTCCACACTCGCACCCCTATATGGACACCATAGTAGTTCTCCATCGAGGTCGCTGAATCCGGAGGCAGAAAATTGCCAAGTGGTGTCGGTGCGTCACGCGTGGAGATTGAATTGACCAGACTACAAACGCCATACTCTAATCCTACATAAACGAAAGAATACTTAACTCCTGCCTCTACGCCGAAGCCGATACTGTGCGTGTTTCCGGCGTAATCACTTGGGAGGATGTTGAGTCCAGCACCGAAATAAGGTTGCACAATTTCTTCTTGAGCTTGAGCTGTTGTCGCAATTCCGATGGTCCCGAGAAGAAAGCAAATTGGCAGCAAAAACCTGGGAGGTAAAGAACGCATCATAGAGTGAATCGTAAACTGAGTGTGGAGGAGGATCAACATGGCATGGACACGCTACGTTTATCAAAGTTGCGAATGGCCGATTTTCAAGAATTTCGTCCAACTTGAGGAACCAAGACGCGGCTATTTTATGTTTATTATGCTGTAGGCCAGAATCTCGTGCAGCCACTCAATCCCGTCTGAATCTTTCTTTTTGAAACGCAGAAACCACGGCCATCCGATCGGTGAAAGAAATCAGTGTAATCCCATTCAATCCTCGTAATCAGGTTCAGGTAGTTTTCTTTAAGAAGGAAAATTATGAACAAAGTTTTCACACACACCAAGCCAGTCCAGCGGAATTGCCGATTCTGGCTCAAAATCGTGGGTGAACCTCGCCGAATGTCGCTTGAAAGTTTTCACACACTTCTCGGTTCAGTCTCCTAAGATGCATTCAAATCCTGAATCCTATCAGCCCGGCGTTTGCAATATTGATGATCGCGGCGCAAGCGTACGCAGGATTTTGGGTTGGGCTTCTGCGGTGGCCGGGGTCGTGGTTCTTGGATGGATGTGGTCCTCGCATGTCTTGCCGTCTTACCGCTATCTAGTCGCTGTTATCTTCTCAGGTGCTTCGATCATTAACTTTCGCCAGGCGAAATTTCGCTTTTGCGTTGTCAACGGGAGTAAAGGCTGGTACGAAATTCTGGGAAAGAAGTTCGAGATCGTGGGTGAGGAGAATCGGAGGATAGACCGCAAGCGCGCGAATCGTGAATTTATTTTTGCGTCACTCATGGCTCTGGTCGTTGGAACTGTCGCACTCATTCCGGTTTGACAACGTCAATGGAAAGAATATCGGATTTTAGCGCGCTAGGCTCATTGCTCTCTGAAGACGAGCGCCAGCAGCTTTCAATCGAAGAGAAGCAGAACGCGAAGAAGAGGAAGATCGGTGAGGGTCAACAGGTTACGATTACGCTCGACAAGAGTGGGCGAAGGGGTAAGATCGTGACTGTGATTTCGGGGTTCGTGCGAGGGCCCTTACGTCTTGACGATCTTGCAACGCAGTTGCGAAAAGAGTGCGGCACGGGTGGTACGGTTCGGGAGAACACGATCGAATTGCAGGGCGATCATGTCAGGCGATTGCGAAGCTCGCTCGAGAAATTGGGCTTCGAGGTATCTGGTAAAGCCTAGCTTTTCTTCTTCCGCCACTTGTTCCAGGGCGCACCCGGTACGTCCTTGAAACAGATATAGACGATCCCCGCGGCGCCTGTCATCATCATCAAAAAAAAGATCGGCATCTTGTTGGCTTATTTCGTTGGCGTTTGGTCTTTCAGATTGAGCTTCTAAGCACCTGCAAACATAACCTATTTCCGTGCTGTTGGGCTTCCTTTAACCCGAGACCGCGCCAGACATGTTCCGAAATCTTCCACCGATCACCAGGTCGCTTATCGCAGCTCTCGCGGTTACGCTGATCCTTTCGCTCGTGACGCAGGGCGCGACATCAGGGTTGTTCGCTCTGTACGGAGATTACGTGCTCAATCGTTTCCAGCTCTGGCGACTCGTCACGTATCCGTTTGCCTCGCATAGTTTCTTCCCCGTCATAGCTGCTTGCGCGTTGATTTATTATTTCGGAACGGAGCTCGAGACGATCGTGCATGCGCGCACACTTGGAGTGTTCGTGGCGATCGCGGTTGTGAGTGGCGGAGTGGTCCTGATCCTTCTCGACCCCAAGGGCATTATTGTCGCGCCCGGGTTTCTGTCACTCTTTTTCCTGAGCGGCTTTACCTATCTATGGCCCAAACGCGAGATCTCTATTTTCGGAATATTCTGGGTGCGCGCGTGGGTGATCGCCGTCATTCTATTTTTCGTCTCGATCGTTCCGATGGAGTCGCATCACATGGACCTAAGCGCGGCGAATCTTTTCCCGCCCTTCTATGCGGCGATCTCGGCACTCTTTCTTTTTCACATCAAGTACCGACAGTATGCGTTGGCACGCGGGTTGCTGAGTTCGTTTGACAGGATGCGGCCAAATCGCGTAGCAACAACAGCCCCTCGTTCAGTTGAAACCGAGATCGATATGATCCTCGACAAGATCAGCACAAAAGGAATGGAGAGCCTCTCAAAACAGGAGCGGGAATTCCTGATGAAGCATACGGGGAAGTAGTTTATGGATTGACGATGCGCCTCAAGAGTAAGTAAAGAAAAGCCGCGCCAATACCTACAAAAAGCATTGTAACGATTCGGAAGACCCACATCCACATGATGATCTTGCTCGCATCGGGTCCGATCTCCGCAGCCTGGTCCTGCAGATAGATGCTCTCAAAATATGTGAAGAGCGCACCACAAAATAGGAGGATGATCGCTGCGATGAGTGGGATGTATTGCTTGAGCATGCGACGTGAACAGCATCGCGCCCGTGTTCCTTCCCAGCCAATCGAAACTCAATACTAGCGCAGCGCCGACATCTTTAGCATCGGTCCGGAGAACGCGCCATTGAGCATTAGACGTGCGTAGTAAACGCCGGGTGCCGAAGCACGGAAGCTGATCGTATGATCGCCTGCACCGACCGAGCCGAGCGAAGTTCTCGAGACCTCTCGTCCGATGGCATCCGAAACAATAACGAGCGCAGTGCCCGGACGATCGAGATGGACGTTGATGTTCGTTGGCGAAGCTGCCATGAAAGGATTAGGATAATTCGCAAGCGTAGCTACTTGCGGCTGGATATACTGGCCAACTCCAAGATTTGTAAAGTTCTGAAAGAGAGTAATTGCATCGAGATGGAAACCATGGGAGCCCTTCTTGGTACCGGCTCCTGTGAGAGTGAATTCCGCATACGTGTATTCGGTGTCAGGCACGATAACTACCGAGATGCCAGGCCTGATTATCGTCTCACCCGAATTGGCCCCTTGCGCGCCCCCTGGAAGAATATCGTAGAATCGAAGCGATAATGCTGAAGAATCGACGTTCGGGTCCTTCGCACCATAAATGATCAATCGCGCTTTTGGAAGGATGGGCAACCAACGATGCTTTGATGTATCACGACTGAACCCCATATCGAGGAAGCTGCTGCTTGTTGAATCGAATTGCATATAGATCCCATCGGGCGGACCTTCTGCGCGCTGGCGTGTAGGTTCGCCGCTGCCGCCATAGACCAGGCCATTCGCACTATCATTCGTCACCCACTGCGCTGATGCGCGGCTGGAAATTGTAATCGCTGCAGCGAGCAGCAGAGTAAGCAATATCGAACGTTTCATGATCATATAAAAATGTGCGTGCAGTCGGGACGCTGATCAGCGCAAGACACCAATGCGGGAAACAACAAGCTCCGGCTCTTACAGTGATTGAACAATTGCCGGAAAACGATCGTGCAATTCACGCCACTGTTTCGGAATGTCCTCGCTTACGAGTTTAACATCCGTAAGAACGGGCATAAAGTTCGTATCACCATTCCACCGAGGGACAATGTGCCAGTGCAAATGATCATCAATCCCTGTACCTGCACTTCTGCCAAGGTTCATCCCAATATTGAATCCATGCGGACCGACCATAGCTATCAACGCTTTTTGCGAAGCAACCAAAAGTTTCTGCGACTCTCGAGACTCCCCTTCCGTCAAATTCATGAACTCGTTGGTGTGACGTTTGGGAAGAATAAGCAAGTGGCCGCTATTGTAGGGAAAGCGATTCATGATCACAAAAGCGTCCTTGCCGCGATAGACGAGAAGCGTTTCATCGTCGTCCGTTCGCGCAAGAGCTTCGCAAAAGACGCACTCCTTTTCTGCAGGCTCATCCTTGAATCCCGCGATATACTTACTGCGCCATGGAGCAAAGAGTGTATCCATTGTGCTTTATGCAGAGGCCGCTGTTGCGGGCTTATTCTCAGCTCGACGCTTTGCTCGGCGTTTCATCGATTCGGTGCCGAAGAGTCCCTGCGGACGCATGATCATGAGAATAATGAGCAGGAGAGAATAGACGATCATGCGATACTGATCGATCTCGCGGAGTGCCTCGGGAAGAATCGTCAAAACGATCGCGGCGATGATCACTCCTGGTGTGGAGCCCATGCCACCGAGTATGACCATGACGACGATCTCGATCGACTTCAGGAAGGTAAAGCTGTCTGGATTGATGTACTGAATAAAATGTCCGAACAATCCACCGCCGATGCCCGCGAAGAATGCGCCAATGACAAACGCTCGTACCTTGAACTTCGTCGTGTTGACACCCATTGCTTCTGCTGCAACCTCGTCATCGCGAACTGCAAGGAAGCCCCGGCCATAGGTTGAGTTGATCAGGTTTTCGATGACCCAAACAACGACGACAACAATACTGAACGTCCACGCAAAGGTTGTAAGCTTTGGTACTGTGAATCCGCGCGCGCCACCAACATAATCGACTCCATCAATTTTGAAATCGACGTTCTGGATGATGACACGAATGATCTCATTGAATCCGAGCGTAACGATCGCTAGGTAATCACCTTTCAATCTTAGACTTGGGTAGCCAACTGCGAGGCCGGCAAGAGCTGCAACGAAACCTGCGACGATGAGCGACACCATTAGCACCACCGAGCCCATCGCACCATCGGCGCCGAAGCCGTGCGTTGTTAGATAGGTCGAGATGATCGCAGCCGAATAAGCTCCGATGCCCATGAACCCCGCATGCCCAAGCGAGAACTGACCGGTGAAGCCATTGATCAAATTCAGGCTCGTCGCCAGAATAATATTGAACCCGATATACATCAGGATCTGGAGGTAGTAGTGATTCAGAGATCCTACTCCTTGCGAGACCACAAGGACGATGGCGAGAGCGATCAGAAGTACGTAATTGGAGCGCACTAAAATTGATCAGTTAAACTTTTTCGATCTCTTTCTGGCCCAGCAACCCACTCGGCTTGAAGATCAGGATAAGGATCAGAATGGCGAAGACGATCGCATCTCGATAGGTCGACAGGAATGTCCCTGCGACGAACGTCTCAACGATGCCGATGATAAATCCTCCAAGCGCCGCACCAGGAATATTGCCGATGCCGCCAAGTACCGCTGCCACGAATGCTTTCAGCCCAGGCATGATGCCCATCAACGGATCGATGCTCGGATATTGTGAAGCATAGAGAATGCCACCAGCCGCCGCAAGCGCGCTGCCGACTGCGAACGTGAACGTGATGATCATGGAGATATTGATCCCCATCAAGCTTGCCGCCTGCTGATTGAAGCTTACCGCCCGCATCGCTGTACCGATCTTTGTACGCATGACAACGATGCGCAAGACAAACATGAGCATCAAGGAAACTCCAATCACAACAACCTGCACGACATTGAGCGTAAGCAGTGTGGATTGAATGATGGGTTTGGAAGAGATGATCGCAGGGAAGCCTCTTGGATCGGGACCGAACACCGCTGGTAGCTGTCCCAGGTATTCAAGAAAAAGTGAAACGCCGATTGCCGTGATGAGTACCGTCAACTTCGGACGAGAACGCAGCGGACGATATGCAAGGAATTCAATCGTCGCACCAAGCACTGCGCAGATCGTCATGGAGATGAGAAATACCAGAATGGCTGCGGGTACAGTACCGATCGGGGCAATCTTCGAGACCCACGTCGATGCATAATAGCCCATGAAGGCGCCGACCATGAAGACGTCGCCGTGGGCAAAGTTGATGAACCGGAGGACGCCGTAGATCATCGTATACCCGAGTGCAATCAAGGCGTAGATCGCACCAAGAGAAATGCCGTTGACAAGTTGTTGCAGGATCTGACTCATGGATCAGCCCTCATCATTTGAGCGAGATCTTACGCTCGAAGATCACTTCCCTGCCGGTGTGCTTGCCGGAGCAGGTGTAGCTGGTGCAGCCGAAGTAGGGGCTGTGGAAGCTGGCGCCATCGAATTCTTCCCATTCGGATTGAATGGCGTAAGTGCTTCACCGTTCGCACCAATACGCTGCGCGAAATGAAACTTACCATCAACGATCCTCAGGATCGTAAGGGGCTTCTGGGCGTTGCGGTCTTTATCGATTGTGATCATCCCGGTTACACCAGGGAAATCCTTGGTTGCCGCGATCGCATCACGAAGCTTCTGATGCTCGGTCGTACCAGCTCGCGTGATCGCATCTGCAAGGATACGTGCGGCATCATAGCCAAGAGCAGCCATGGCATCCGGCGTCTTGCCATCATTTTTTGCCTTGTACTTCTTTACAAACTCCTGCACAACAGGGTCCGGATCTTCTGTCGCAAAGTGGTTCGAGAAATAAGTGTCGTTGAAGGCAGATTCATTACCTTTCGTCAGTTCTGGAGAATCCCAGCCGTCACCGCCGAGGATAGGACAGGTCAGACCTAGTTCGCGTGCCTGCCTAACGATCAACCCAACTTCATTATAATAGCCAGGTACGAAGATCACGTCCGGGTTAAAGCTTCTGATGGATGTAAGCTGTGCGTGAAAGTCTTTGTCGCCGGAAGCGTACGATTGTTCGCTTACAATTTGGCCACCCGACTTGGCGAATGTTTCGCGGAATGACTTTGCAAGACCAACCGAATAATCCTGCTTCATGTCTTCGAGGAGCGCTGCACGTTTTTTCCCAAGCGAGTTAAGCGCGAAACGCGCCATCGATTGACCCTGATACGAATCAACGAAGCAAATTCGGAAAATGTAGTCGCCGATCTTCGTAACGTCCTCGTTTGTCGAGGCAGGTGAGATCATTGGCACATGCGCAGACTGAGCAATCGGTCCACCAGCTTTGGAACGTCCGGATGCTACTTCTCCAAGCAGAGCTATTACCTGATCGCGATCGATCAGCTTGTGTACCGCCGCGGCTGCATCTTCGGTCTTCGACTGATCGTCTTCAGTGATGAGATTGATCTTCTTGCCGATCACACCACCGCTGGTATTGATTTCGTCAATCGCCAGTACGGCGCCGGAATGCACCGATTGGCCGAATGTCGCGGTGTTGCCAGTCAAAGAGGCATACTCTCCAATGGGGATCGTATCTCCGGCCGGGCTGGTGGTCTTATTACACGAGGCGAGCGCAATGCCGCAACAGGAAAGAGCGACAAGGAAAACCGTGGAGCGCATAAATGAGAATGCCGAACGAACTGACGTACGATCCATAAAATCAAAAAGATAAAAAGCAACGCTCAATGTGTCCTGCGCGACATGATTGGACGGCAGGCCATGAGAAACACGCGTCGGGGCGCGAAAAACTAAGGATAAATATACGGATTCCCTGCGCAGGATGAATGCAACGACTCCTCAGCTCCAACAGGAACTGGTAGAACACTTTGGCTAACGCATGCCGAGTGCAGCCAACTTTTTAGAGTAGCTTGAACCCGGATATTCGTTGCGCAGACGCTCGTACCACAGGTTGGCTGCCTGTCGATTGCCAAGATTATTATTAGCAAGAGAAAGCTTGTAGAAGGCCATCGAGCGTTTGTACTCGGGTCCTACGTTTGTGACGTATTCAAAGTATGGAAGCGACTCGGCGTAGCGCTGCATTGCGAAATACGATTCTCCCATCCAGTAATACGCGTTGGGTACCAACTCCGGTGGCCGACCTGCAACTACAGTTTGAGAAAATGCGCCGATCGCCTGATCGTACTGACCGCCATTGTACGCTGCCAGACCCGCCTGGTACACATCATACTCGGCCGCATTTGGACGCGGCACGTACGGTGATCCCCAGGGAGTGCGCGGTGCGGCCGTTTCGTCCTGCGCCACCGGCGGTCGGTCGAGCTCCTGGTCAGCATTCATCGCCGCGACACGCTGGATCGCGCTATCGGTTCGCGCAAGCACTTGCTTGGCGCTGGTCGATTGCTGAGTAGAAGGCTGCGCTTGCTGTGCAGTCTTCGCTGGAGTTCGCGAACGGTTAGTGCGAGGTCTGCATGCCGAAAATCCAACAGCAACGACGAGAAGGAAGAGCGAAAAAGTGAAGGCGTTTCGTTTCATGAGTGTCAGTGCCTCCATTAGTAAATGTTGAATTTGAGACCCAGCGAGATCGATACGTTCGATGCCGAGCGCTGTGGTTGATTCAGGAAGAGCAGCGAGTGATCATCCGCAGTATTCACGGTCGTGATCGAGCCATTCCTTATGATCTGCGATGAGTAAACGTAATTGGACATCTCGGTTAGACGGATCTCACCAAACAGGTCAAAAAAACTATTACCATCGTCCGGCGAATAGGCAACAGGGAATTCGAATCCCATTGCACCATAGAGTCCAAACGGCAGCGGCGGCGACATCTTCCTTGTAAAATTCTGCGAACCGTCCAGAGAAAACGAAACATTCTCTTCGTAAATAGCTACGAGATAGATGCCTCCTCCCGCACCAATGTAGATTGACGGCAACCCAGCGCCAAAACTTGAGCGCGCATTTAGTCCAAGCGTAACCGGAACATACGAGGTTGTTCGCGTGGTAGTTTGAAGACCTCCGCTTGGCAGGACATCGACCGTTGTTCCGCCCGTTGAAAGATGATAACCACTTGCTACTTCAAGTTCAAGCGCGACAACAGGCGTTTTGCTGGGCCCGACGCCGAACGAATCGGTATTCATCACTTCGATCGGAACGATGGGAAGATCGAGTGCAAGGTTGACCTTGGCACCTTCGCCAGTACTCCACCACACGGGCGAGGCTGCGTTGTTGCCGTAGAGTTGGCGAGAGCGTCCAATGCCCCAGCCTCCACTCAGCTTGACACTGAAGAGTGTCGGAAGACCCTCGAGCGGTGCATCAACAGGTTCATCCTGAGCAAAAAGACTCGCTGGCAGAAACGAAACCACACTCACGAGGAGCAAAAAAGAGAACAGGACTTGTGTTAAAGTTTTTTTCATAGCTCGCTATACACGGCCGATGTTACTGAAGTCTTCGTAATCTTCCCTCAACACGCGAGCGATACTCGCTGTCAGGGTATTGGGCAACCAAACGCTGATAAGCCGAACGCGCGGCAGCTTTGTTTCCAAGTTTCTCGTACGACTCACCGATCTTGAACTGTGCATCATCAGCCTTCGTCGAACTGGAATATCCATCGATGACCGATTGAAAGCTCGCGACCGCATCATTGTACCTGCTAAGCGCGTACTGCGATTCCCCGCGCCAGTACAAATAGTTTGGTTCGTAGGGCGATGCCGCATCATCACGAGACAATTCGTCGAACGCGTTCATTGCTTCTTCGTACCGTGCTTCATTGAATAGCTGGAGCGCTCGCGCGTATCTCTCGGGGTTCTTGCCGCCGCCGGTGCCTGAACTTGGCAGCGGTGCATATGGTGGAATTCCGCCTGTGGGCGGCGCACTGAACGTGTTCCCTGATGAAGGCACCGTCGAAGGCGCTGTAGCAGGCGGCGTGGCGGGCGGCATCATTGATGGCAACCGATAAGCAGATCCCTGAACTCGCTGCTGTTCGATCATGCTGCGTAAGCGCGCTACTTCGATCTCGAGATTCTTAATTCGCACTCTGTCATGTTCGAGCGCACCTGACATTGTGTCTATTAGATCGACAAGATGTGCCTGCACGATCAAGAGTGAATCCGTTGACTTCGAACTTGAGGCAGCATTCTTCGAAGCGTTGTTTGTGTTCGACCGCCGAGTTTGCTGTGAGGGCCGACATCCTGAGCCGACAATAAGCAGCGTGGCAACAACAAGATAAAGCGCACGCTTCATCCGCCGCCAATTGAGGAAAGGGTGGCAGAGGATTTCATCGATGTTCGACATCTGATCGGTTCGAGCCTTCAAGAGCGGATATTCACAAGAGTGCACCGTAGTAGCAATAGCGGCACACTTGTCAGAATATGAAATATACTAAACTTCTCGCTGAAACAAGTGTGTTCGGTGTGCGCAAGATCGAATTTACAGGCGCATTTTGGCCGAAAACCCGTGGATTTCGCTTATTTGCGGTATCTTTGCAGTGATTTCAACTATATCGGGATTGTCTTAAGCTTCAAATGCGGTCAAATCAACGTACTATTCGCTCTACAAACCGGTTCGAAGGCGTCGGCCTGCACACTGGGAATGCGAGCTCAATCGAGTTTCATCCAGCTCCGGAAAATTATGGTATCCGGTTCGTCCGAAAGGACATTGAGGGTTCTCCAGAAATCCCAGCCATCGTTGACTTTGTCTCAGACATTTCCCGCGGCACGACGCTTGCAAATGATGGAGCGAGCGTGCACACGGTCGAGCACGTTCTCGCTGCTGTCGTTGGTCTCGAGATCGACAACGTTCGTATTGAACTGACCGCCAATGAACCACCGATTGGAGATGGCAGCGCAGAGCCCTATGTTTCGACACTTATGTCGGCAGGCTTCGAAGAACAAGTTGCCGCACGCACGTATTTGGTAATCGACGAGGCGATCAGCTATTCGAATGAACCGAAAGGCGTTGAAATGGTCGCCCTCCCCTTGGCCGACGACTACAGGATGACTGTTATGGTCGATTACCACAACCCTGCGCTTGGAAGCCAGCACACAGGTTTATTCTCGCTGCAGAAAGAGTTTGTAACCGAGTTTGCCCCTGCTCGCACGTTTTGTTTTTTACATGAAGTCGAAATGCTTCGCGAAGGCGGCCTCATCCGAGGAGGCAATCTCGATAATGCGATCGTAATTGTTGACCG
Organism: Ignavibacteria bacterium; assembly: GCA_013287605.1. GTDB lineage: Bacteria > Bacteroidota > Ignavibacteria > Palsa-1295 > Palsa-1295 > JABDDM01. Next base: position 38,676 of record JABDDM010000001.1, read on the forward strand.
TGATCTTGATGATGCCGAGCTAACACGAATTAGCAACAAGCTTGGCATCACGGACTCTGTGATCCTGGGCACCAACGGCGTACTGAACAATCGCCAGCTTCGTTATAAAAACGAACCTGCACGGCATAAGCTGCTGGATCTTCTAGGTGACTTGGCGCTGGTCGGTGCACCCATGCAAGCCCAGATACTCGCTGCGCGCCCGGGACACGCGTCGAATGTAGAATTCGCGCGAAAGCTGCGAAAGCTCTTCGAGAAAAAATCGCTGCTCAAAAAATATACTTCCGCTTCAACGAAGAATGTGATCTTTGATATTGAAGCGATTGAGCGAATCATGCCGCATCGTTATCCGATGCTCCTGATCGACCGCATTTTAGAAATGGATCTCGAAGAGGGCTCGCGACGGATCGTAGGCCTGAAGAACGTCACCTATAATGAGCCTTTTTTTATGGGCCATTTTCCGCAAAAGCCGGTAATGCCTGGTGTGCTTATTCTTGAAGCGATGGCACAGGCTGGAGGGATGCTCTTACTCAATGCAGTTGAAGAGCCGGAAAAAAAGCTAATCTTTTTTATGTCGATAGACAAAGCCAAATTCCGCAAGCCCGTCATACCAGGCGATCAACTTATCTTCGAACTTAAAATGATGCGAGAGCGCGGGAAGACATTTCAAATGTCTGGTACGGCAACGGTCGATGGCCAATTGGTCTCCGAGGCAGAATTCATGGCTGCGATCGTCGATAAAGAGTAAACTGACCAATGCCAACGATCCACCCGACCGCGATTGTCGATCCAAACGCTGAGCTTGCACAAGATGTGATCGTAGGTCCCTACGTAATCATCGAGGGCGACGTTGAGATTGACGAGGGCAGCGTGATTCATCATCATGCCTACATCGGGAAAGGAGCCAGATTGGGAAAACGCTGCAAGGTCCATCATGCAGCTGTTGTCTCAAATGTCCCACAAGACCTAAAGTTCAAAGGGACGGAGAAGACCTATGTCATTGTAGGTGAAGATTGTACGATTCGAGAATTTGCGACAATCCACCGCGCGACAGAGCACGCGTTCGATACCAATGCCGGCACACTCGACGGCACAACACGGATCGGACGCAACTGCCTAGTGATGGCCTATGCGCATGTCGCCCATGATTGCCTGGTGGGCGACGAAGTGATCCTTTCGAACATGGTACAAATGGCAGGGCATGTTACGATTGAACCTTACGCCATCATTGGAGGCGGTTGTCTGATCCATCAGTTCTCCCTCATCGGCACGATGTCCATGGTGGGTGGTGGTTCTCAAATCAGAAAAGATATTCCGCCCTTCGCACTGATCGGCGGGGAGTCGCTTCGCTTCAGTGGTATCAATAAGATCGGTCTCCAGCGTCACGGGAAATCACCCGAAACGATAGCCGCGATCAAGTCAGCTTACGCAACGATCTATTCATCAGGATTAAACTTCGGCGATGGAATCAAGAAGCTGTCCAGCGATGGCATGGCATCTATCCCTGAAATCAAGCATATTATCGAGTTCATCCAAGGTTCAAAGCGAGGCATCGTCGGTACTTGAGAATCCAGTCGTCCTCACCGCTGCGCTGTGTCTAGTCAGCCAATCGATCCCAATCAGTGTCTAAGCGTATCACGAAAAGCAAGCTGCTCATCAGCACTCCCTGGCAGCCATTTATAAAAGAAAGAGGCCTTCACATTACTGTGAAGGCCTCTTCTTAATTCGAGAAGACTATTCCCTATTTCGAAAGCGTCATCTTGCGTGTTGCAGAGAACTGACCGCTTGTGATCTTGTAGAGATAGGTACCTGACGGCAACTCGCTCTTGTCGTCACCATGACCATCAAAGAAGATGGTTGTCGTACCAGCCTGTGCATCGCCGCTGTAGAGCATGCGAACGACCTGTCCGAGCATGTTATAAACCACCAGTTGCGTCGGAGCACTTACGGGCAGCGTGAAGCTGATCTCCGTAGATGGGTTGAACGGGTTCGGGTAGTTCTGCTGCAGTGCAAAGTTGGTTGGCTGCGCAACAGTTACTTCCACTGTGTTGGACACGTGCTGGGCACCATTCAGGTCTCGCTGAATAATGCGGTAGTTGTACGTACCGGGCATCACATTACGATCGGTGAACGCATAGCCAGTTGTCTGGCTGCTGTTCGTGACCGTACTGCGAACATCACCGATGTGCATCCACTGTGAGCCTGCATCATTCTTCGGCTGACGTTCGATCGAGAAGCCCTGGTTGTCGATTTCCTTGGTGGTCGCCCATGTCAACAACGCGTTGCCATTCTGGTTGACACCATGGAGATAGAGCAACTCGACCGGCAACATAATGCTGCGGCTGACGAGCGGACGGATCATTGGAGTGTAGGTGCCACCCCAGATGAAGAATGAGTAATTGACGAATGAGCGCCATGCCAGCGGTGGCGAGAATGGGGTAATGTTCGTACTAGAATTGGATCCTGCCATCGTCGGCCACCAACCATTCGATGGAGTCCAACCTGCCCAACCACCAGAACCCGCTGTAACTTCCAAAGCCCATACGCAAGAGGCATCGCCATTGTTTATCGTGGCTCCAGCCTGTGTTCCGAACGGATCATTGTAAATCGGCGGGATCTGAGGCGTGAAACCATCCGCAACGCGAATGAGACCACCGCCCTTAGACAGATTTCCTCCAATCATCATGTTCTGTAAACCAAGCTGGCTAACAGATATCCAGTAGACGCCCTTCGTAGCACCAGCATCGGAGCCACCATTAAGGACGACCGGTTTCGGGAAAAAGTACGGCCAGAATTGATTGTAGGAACCACCAAGACGTCTTGCATTGAACGTCGCAATCGTATCTCCTGGCGTACAGCTGCTCGGATCACCATTCAGCAATGAAATGCGAATAGGATCGTCAGACTGGTTCGCGTTAGAGAAATAAACATTCACGCCATAGACGGTATCTTTGGTCACAAGACGGAATTTCGTAGCAAAACTTCCGTTGTTGCCATTGAATCCAACGCCCTGACCAACTTCATTCGTAACGGCTGGCCAATCATTACCAGCACCTGGTGCGGTTGTCAAACCGGCGTTGTCATACGCAAACTCCTGCGTTGGACTTCCACCAGTTTCCACGTTGAGCGTGAAGAGCGTGTACGTGACGTTATCATCCTCGTAAGAATCGTATCCAGCTTGCGCGAGGTATGCAATAATCTGATACTCGCCCTGATCCGTCGCGTTCTGCGCGTTCCAGTTCGGCATTTGGATCGTAGTATCCGTACCACCGACGATCGAAGTCACGGTTGAAGTCTGATAATACTTCGTCTCGCCGCCAGGTCCGATGATTTGTACACGGATCGGGAAAGCGACCGCAACGTCTGTTGAATTGTTGGCAATGTGTACAAAGATTGGAAGCGACACAGCCTGTGAAGCCGGGATCTTTGTATATGGATTGACGCAACGAACCCACATGACTTCAATTTCTGGCTTGCGGGGAACCTGCACGGAGAGGTTATCCACGAACCAGTCATCATTATCATCTGTAGGCGGTGGCAAAGCACTGCCGTCATACTTCGCCTTCAGACGAAGACGGAAGCGGAAACGGTTGTTGAAGTAATTCGTCCTTGGAAGCGAATTCTCGAGTCTGACAAACAGACGCTTGAATTCGAAATCATGTCCGCCGTCAATCGACGTAATGCGTGACCAGCCACTTCCGGAAGGGTTACACGCCGGCTCAAGTGGATTCTTGAATTCGAGCGTGAGGGAATCTCCACGACGAAGTACGTTACCAAGAATATTCAGAACCGTGTGTTCAGGTCCATACATGACATCCGCGTCCCACAACCATGGATAGGTTGTACGCCCAGATCGCTGGTAGTCGAATGCCAAACCGGCCTTCGTCTGTCCCTGAAGGTTGATCGGGAAGCTGATGAGGGTGTCACCAACGCCGGTACCCGCATAGGTATTACCATCGATATCCTGACGATCGAGTCGAATCACAGGAGATTTGTACTGGTGACCACCGAATCCAATCGGGTCACGTGGCGGAGGCGGATCGAAGGTAGCGTCTTCACCATCGACAACCTGTGCGCCGATCGAGATCCACTTTTGCTGATCCGGGATATCACCTGAAGAAGTGATGCTATAATTATTCGACCCATCGTTAAACGGCAACGACTGTGTGCGAACACCAAACACGCGGATGCATGTGGTATCGTCAAACGGCCATACGTCACCGATGTACGCATCGCTCGTGTCAAACGAGGTTGCGATCGCACACGCTTTGAACGTACCAAGCTGGTTGAGAATGTTCGGGTTGGTCGCGTACGGCGTAAAGTCGAGCGCCTGACGCTTTTCCCCCGGAGCCATGTTCAACATATTGGACGTACGTCCGTATACTGCGATACCAGTCACAACATTGCGGATCTGGAACCGAGCCTTGAAGCTCTGAACGACAGAGTCAACATTCCTGAACGTCGCCTTTGGAGTCACGGACGTTCCAAGACAGATTTCGAAGTTGCGAGGCGGGTAATCGACAGACTCAGCTCTGACGACGTTGTGCCAGCGTTTGAACTTCACAGACCATTGGCCGGACTGACGGAAGTTCTTATTACAGTTAGGGCAGTTCGGGTTGACGGCATCCCAGGTATTCTGATGCAGAACTGATGTCGCCTGTGTGCCAGTCTCATTTGTAAGACCGATGGAAACATTGTTCTGAAACAGACGCCAGGCGAGGATCGGCGGGAAGCTATTGATCGCACCCGAGAATGGCCCGTAGTTGACCTGGACACTTGAATCCTGCCGGGTGATGATGATCTGAAATTTCTTAACGTAGATCCTATCCGCACCTGCGCTGGTAAAGCTCTGAGGTGAGAAGCTGTTTGGGCTTCCTGGACGCAGACGGAAATTGTAGAAATTGATCATGAACGTGTCGAGCGAGGGGCTCGTGCGCACATACACGCGCGAAGAGTCGCCGTTAGCCCGAATGTCGAGATCGGCCCACAGTCCAGCGATCATGGCATGCGGTGAAGCAGCGATACCGCCAGCCGAAGTCAAATTCTGAGCAGTGCGGGCCTGGTAGCTCGACAGCGCAGTTGTGTTGAAACCTACGATACCGTTCGATCCGATAATGATGCTGTCATAATTTCCATTATAGAAATTATAGGTGAATCCGATCGGAAGCGGCCCAGCGATAGCATTATCCGCGGTGTCCATACCGGCCGGATTCAGCAACTGAGTAGGATCGTAGAAAAAGTAACCAGGCGGATAGAACTGGCGTGAACCAGAACCGATGCGCGTCCAGGTAGTTGGCTGGTAACTCGTATCGACGAAGAAGTAGTTCGGACGCCACGGCAGGGGGGCATTATCATCCGAATCGACGACATAGTAGCCGGTCGACAGGACGTTTGGCTCACCGCGACGGTCGCTAGACTGGGCCTTTACATTTCCGGCTTTGAAAAGCAGGAGGGTAGCCAAGACCAGCAATGACATGCTTAGTACACGTCTCATCATCGTTGCAGGTTTAATAAAGTGGAAACAACAGTGAATAATAATGACACTAATGAGTTTTAACACACACTCTTTTTCTGGGGAAGAGCTCTTTTGGCTCTCACACCGATCCTTATCAACTCTCAATCAAAGGATGCAATTGGTACCGAAATTTCCCTCAGCTTCCGATTAAGGAAGGCTGCAGGGCGCTCAACATGAGCTAAAACGAGATCGTGAGGTGAGTTTTCTCGATCTTCCAGCGGCTTTCAGAGACTCGGCCACCGGTCATTTCCGATCCAACCATCTGCTATCGTTTATAAAGATACGAAAAAACCTTCACCAGTAATCAAAAAGACCTACGAGATTGCAAAAGGTTACACACTTTCCTCAAATTTGTCCTAGAGGGTCATCGAACCAGCATAAATTGCTTCCCAGCTAACTGCCGGACAACACTCTTGAATTCGAGCTGGAGCAGGTGTACGAGCATATACTGGACCTCCATTTCTGATCGCTCAGCAAGCACATCGATCTGTAATGGCTCGGCAGCTGATTCCAGTACCTCCACGATTCGATTCTCAAAGAGTGACAGGTCGGGTCGCGGGACCCTCTGCCTGGCTCGCTGAGGCCTGTCACGCACGATCCAGCCCATATCCAGCAACACATCGCTGGCTGAACGGACCAGTTTTGCGCGGCTTTCACGAACAAGCATGTTTGTGCCGGCGCTCATAGGGCGGCCCAGATCTCCGGGGATGGCAAAAACTTCCCGATTTTGGTCAAGGGCAAGTGAAGCTGTGATCATAGATCCACCCTTCTCGTCGCTTTCGACCACGAGTACAGCATGCGACAACCCGCTTACGATCCGATTGCGCCAGGGAAAATTTCGCGCGTCGGGCGGAGTGCCAAGCGGCAATTCGGAAACGAGGATGCCCGAACCCGCCTGAGTCAATTCCTCCGCGAATTGTTTGTTGTTGGCTGGATAAATAACATCAATTCCTGATCCCAGCACCGCAATTGTTTTGCCTCCTGCTTCATGTGCCGATCGGTGAGCGATTGTGTCAACGCCTCGAGCAAATCCACTTACGATGGTAACGCGCTCTCGTACAAGATCTTCGGAGAAGGTATGCGCAAGTCTCTTACCATAGTCGGTCACTTTCCTGCTGCCGATCACGGCAACTGCACGCTCTGCTGCGAGCAGGCTTGCATCGCCCTTAATGTACAAGAGAGCCGGCGGATCATAGATCGATCTAAGCTGCTCGGGATAAGCATCATCAAAGAACGTGATGATCTGCTGGCCTTCGGCAAGCATCGAGAGTTGGTGATCAGCGTTTTCAAGACCCGTTGCTCGCTGTGCAACAAGCGTGGCTGCAGTTGTGGAGCCGATGGCCGGCACTCGCTCCAATTCCTGTACTGCAGCACGGAATGCCCGCTCGGCACTCTTAAAATATTCTCGAATATTGATGAGGCGGCGAGCACCTACTCCTGTTGCGAAATAAAGCGCCAGATAGTAACGCAGTTCGTTTTCCTGCATATCTCCCGTAGTGAGGACCCTTAAATTTAAATTCCTTTGAAATTCGCTTTGCGCTTCTCCAGAAAGGCTGCAGTGCCTTCGTGGAAATCTGCACTTGTTGTTAGTTGCCCAAAATGATCCGCCTCGCGATTCAGCCCTTCCTCGATCGATTCATCGGCGCCTTCAAAGATGCATTCTAGTGCAGCTTTGATGGCGAGCGGAGCTTTCTCAGCGATCGTTGCGGCTAGCGTTCGAGCGGTACTGAGCAAATCAGCAAGCGGCACAACGCGCGAGACGATCTCGTGTTCTTCTGCTTCCTTCGCGTTAAGCATCCGTGTCGTGAGGATCAGATCAGTTGCATGGGTTCGTCCAATAACACGTGTCAACCTCTGTGTTCCACCATAGCCGGGGATGATCCCAAGGTTCACTTCCGGTTGACCGAACTTTGCGTTCTCAGAGCAGATACGAATGTGACAAGCCAGCGCGAGTTCGCAGCCACCACCTAGCGCAAAACCATTGATAGCAGCAATGAACGGCTTCGGTGACGATTCGATCAGGCTGAATACTGCCTGCCCATTCTGAGCAAAATTGCGTCCATCGCTGCTGTCATTGAGTGCCGAAAGCTCCGATATGTCGGCACCGGCAACGAATGCCTTTTCGCCGGCGCCAGTGATGATCACCGCACGAACATCGTCTCGCTCGCGAAGATCAGTGACGAGATGGCGAAGATCCTCGAGAACTTGAGCGCTTAGTGCGTTCAGTTTGTCAGGGCGGTTGATCGTGATTTCAGCGACGTGATCACTGACGTTGAACAAAAGCGTTTCATAGGTACGCTCGACCTGAAGAGTAGACATCAAAAGATCGTGACTTAAAAGCGAAAGACAAAAGACTATTCTAGCTGTTCGTGCTGGGCGATCAACTCCTCTAGACGCTTCACGCGTTCTGAGAGCTCTGGCAATGAGCGAATGACCCCCTCAAGCTTGAGCGCCTCGCGATGGTTCTTTGCGGGGCTGCCAAAGTACGTACCTGACTTCAGTAAGGACTTGGAGACTCCGGATTGCGCACCGATGATCACATGCGCAGCAGTTTGGATGTGTCCGACGATGCCCACCTGACCCGCGATAATGTTCTGCGCTCCCAATGTCGTGGACCCGCTGATACCGGTTTGTGCGGCGATCACCGTATTCTCGCCCACTTCGACGTTATGGGCGATCTGAATAAGATTATCCAATTTAGCACCACGCTTGATTCGCGTCTCCGCTACAGTTGCCCGATCCACGGTCGTATTTGCTCCGATCTCGACGTTATCCTCAATGACAACTTTGCCGACCTGCGGTATCTTCTTATATGTACCATCACCCATCGGAACATACCCGAAGCCATCGAATCCGATGATGCAACCCGCGCCGATCACAACATCACTGCCGATCTCAATACCGTCGTAGACAACAGCATTCGGATGGACTGCGGTCCTCTTTCCGATCGAGGTTCCGGGTCCGATGTACACCCCTGGAAAAATCTCGCTGCTCTCGCCGATCGTCACGTTTTCAGAGATGGTAACATGCGGACCGATCTTCGCAGATTTTGCGACCCTGGCTGTTGGATGAATACTTGCGCTCTTATCGACGCCTTCGGGAAGGAGGCTTCGGTGCTCGCCAAAGATCTCCAACGTTTTCGCAAAAGCTTCATACGGACTCTTTACACGAATGAGTGCGGGCAGTTTTAAATCCGTTGCCTGCGGCAGCGTGAGGTACTCACTCACGATAACTGCGCTCGAGCGAGTCGTCAGTAGATAACGCTCATAGTGCGGATTCCCGATAAAACTGACTGCGCCAAGATTCCCGTCCTCGATCGCCATTGCGTGCGTGATCTCTTCCTCACCTGTCGAGTTATCTAGGGAGACGGCTTCCAGAAGTTTTGCCAGCTCTTTGATATTCATTGACTTGCGTCCTTTGGTCGGTTAATTTGCTACTGTAACACTGATCGTCGATTAATGAATTGGAGGTTTAACGCCATTTGGATTCGGTTGAATCGGAGGCTGGATCGGGGGATTCGCGCCATTTTGGTTGGGAGGCGGTTGTCCGTTTGTTGACGGAATACTCGTCTTTACTTGCCCATTCTGATTGGTGTTTGCGTTGTTGTTGATCAACGGCTGCGTCAGCGCGTCGGTCTCAAGACCCAGCTTGTGAGCCACAACTAATGTCAAATCATATTTGGCGTTCGCATAAAGCAACGTCACACCGCGTGAACTTCTATCGATCACAAAGTCATAACTGCCATCGCGGGCCACTTCCTCGATCGCTTTCTGCAAGCGATCATATGCAGGCCTCATAAGTTGGGATTGTTGACTGTAGAGCTCGCCGGTTGGGCCATATTTTTCTTGCTTGAAATCATCGAGCCGCTTGCGCAGGTTCTGCAATTCAACTTCAAACGCGGTCCGCTCTGCATCGGTCATGATGAGTTTGCGACGATCGAACTCACTCGATTTCCGATTAAGCTCATTCTGGATATCGTCTGCATCATGCGTCCATTGACCGACGAGCTGCGCCAAACGTGATTCCGCATCGACCGCTTCAGGCATCTGCTTCAACAGTTTTGATGCATCGATGTAGCCAACTTTCGTTTGAGAAAATACAGCACCGGGCATCACAGCCAACAGCGGAAGGAGTAGAAGAAGAGAGGAAATCCGTTTAAGAACGACCATGTCGATGAATCAATCAATAAAAATAGAGAAGCGCGCCGTTACTGTAAACGAACGCGCTTTCCAAAAATGCCCGTGGTTTGCAAGTGGTGCTTTAATATGACCACCAGCATTCCCGGCTGAAGCTCACTTTCCGGCCTTCAGGTAATCGATCAACTTCTGGGTGATGTCAATCGCGTTGTCAGAGTTCAGGACGCTAGTCTTATCCAAAACGATGATGTACTTGTCGCGTTTTACGATCGCTGCGATCGCTAACTTCGTCTTGTCAAAGATAGGCTGAAGAATCAACTGCTGCTGGTGCGCCAATTCACCATCCTGGCCAAATTTGGAATCGCGATACTTGAGCGCCTGATCCTGCATCTGCGCAAGTTCCTGATTCGCGGCTTCCTTGCGTTCAGGCGTCATCGTATCGAGTACTTTCTTATAAGCATCAGCCTTGCTCTGCATTGCAGTCTGCATCAGCTGCAAAGAATCCTGCCAAATCTTCTGCAGGCCCTGAATGCGCTGATTCGCAATGGCTGTTTCCGGCATGGAGCTTAATACCTCACGTGAATCGAGAACGGCAATCTTTTGAGCATTCGCACTCGAAATGTTCAAGCCCATCACCAGGGCGAGCACTGCGAGCGCACTATAGGTCAATTTTTTCATAGAATGTTTATCTTTCTTCTCAGCTAGTTAAAATCTTTAGGGGTCTCAGGCGATCGGCGATGCCTCCTCTTGAGGCCAGCACCGTAAAAGAGTGGGCAGGCAGAAAAAATTCCGTCCTAACATCGGCAACTTTGTTCAGAATCCACGTCCAAATTGGAAGTGCGTGTGCCAGCCGCTCGGTGGCCCAAAGGCATGCTGACTGTCGAATCCATACCCAAAGTCGATGCCGATCATTCCAACCGCTGGCACCTGAACGCGGGAGCCAAGTCCTAATGAGCGTTTCAGGGTGAAAGGATCTGCGTGTGAAAAATCACTCCATACATTTCCTGCTTCAGCAAATGCAAGTAAGTAGAACGGAATTGGTTCGAGCGAAATCACAAACCGAAGCTCGGCTACATAACGCATATAGGCCAGCCCACCTTGAACTAGCGTATTGCCGCCTAACTGGCTGATCCCGATTGATGCGTCATCATATCCTCGAAGTGGAATCGTATAGAATCCCGTTGCAAGCCCGCTTCCACCCATCGTGAACCGTTCGGTTGGCGGTACATACGGGTGACTTCCGACACCGCCTAATTGGCCAACATCTGCGGTGGTCGCAAGCACAAGCTTATTTGATCCGCCGTAAGCAAGAAGCGGAGTGTAGAACCGCATGAAGAGCGAGTTTTTGAAGTAATTAGCTGGCTCGTTCGGAGATACGCTTGGCAACGGCAGATATCCGATGCGATTCAATAGCGTAAACTCCGAGCCTGTCGTCGGGAAGACAGGATTATCCGTCGACATTCGTGAAATGCTCTGCTCGAAACTTACTTCGTCATGGCGTCCAGGAAGATAGATGCCTCCGCCCTGCGTGATGTCTGAGTGCTGGCCTAGGAGCGTCCATTTGATGCTAAAGAAATCATCCGGCCATTTGAGCCTGCGACCGAGCGTCAATGTCGCACCAGTTCGGTCGACGGTGTATTGGTATGCGTAATGCACGCTGTAAATACTCGCACCAAGCAGCGTTGGATGCTGGAAGAGCCATGGCTCCGTGAAGCTCATTGAAATATTGCGGTACGACTGCTGCCCAAATTCAGCGGTCACCGAAAGCACTTGTCCCCCTCCACCATGCAGCGGATCAGACATATCGAAATTGTTGAATGAAACTCCAACCGAACCGGTCAGGCCAAGAGAGCCCCCATAACCGACCGATGCGTTAAACGTATCGCTCGAACGCTCCTCGACATTATAAGTAACATCAACGTCGGTCGCGTCCGGTTGGATTTTCACATCAGGTGTGAGCTTCTCCTGATTAAAATAGTTGAGTTGAGCGATCTGGCGGATGGACCGAATAATCGCCGCTCGGCTGAACGCATCTCCTGGACGCGTGAAGAGCTCGCGGCGAACGACAAAATCCTTGGTCTTCGTATTTCCCTGCACATCAACATAGCGGAAGAAGTGCTGCTTTCCTTCCTGGATACGGAGTGTCAAATCGACCGAATCCGGCGGTACTACTGATTCTTCCTTGTTGATCGTGACGACGTACCCACGATCATAATAGAGCGAACCAACATCGTTAAAATCGGGCGTCGGCCCGCGCATGTTCTGATCGAATTTCTCTACGTTGTAGACATCGCCTCGTTTGAATCCGAGATGATCTCGAATCTCCTGCTCCGTAAAAACCTCGTTGCCAACGATCGCGATATTACGGATATGGTACTGCGGACCTTCGTACACATGAATGAGAATGTTGAGGTCCGTGCCATTCGTCACCCAGATCGAATCACCGAGTATCGCCGCATCGCGATAGCCGTGAGACTGATAGTAGGCGACGAGGTGCTTCAGATCCTCTTCAAACTTTTTTTCGTCGAAGCTTCCGCTTGTGAAGATCTTGTACCAACGCTTTTCATGCGTGTTTTCGAGAACGCCACGAAGTTCATCCGAACTTACCTGCTTATTCCCAACAAAATCGATATGGCGTACGGTAACTTCTGAACCTTCGTTGATCGTGACAATCAGATCGCTATTGGCGGTATCTTTCGTGGAACGGACCAGATTAAACTGTACATCCGCAAAGTGATACCCCTCTTTCTCATACAACGCCTTTACTCGGTTTTTTGCCTCTTCAATCTCCCAGGGCCGCAGAAACTGATATTGATGCAAACCGAGGGCTTTCTCTATATCCGCAGTCTTTATCGCCTTGTTTCCGGTGATCGTCACCGCATTTAACCGAGGAAATTGTGTAACTTTGATCGTCAGATAAAGACCAATCGTACCGTCAGTTTGTGGGATCTCCTTATCAACGACGATCTGCACATCCGAATAGATGCCTTCACTCCAGAGCTGCTGGATGGCCCGGCGAATTTCGTCGCTAGGGTACGTGATCTTTTCGCCTTTATAAAGCCCAGCCTGACCGATGATGGTCTCGCCACTTCCTGTTGTGTTGCCTTCGACCGAGATGCCTAGTATGGTGTAATGCTGCTCAACGGGCTGCGCTGTGATTGCTGGAGCTCCGCCAGAACTGACTTGCGCAGAGGCCGAGGCGGCCAGGAACAAGGACGAAAAAACCGCAAACGTCGTAAGAAACCAAAGGCGCATCAGATCGAAAAGGTCGGTGGTCTTATGTAAAGATCCTATGGGTGCAGCATCGAGCCACGAATAGCCCACTCAGATACGGGATTGGGAGGCAAAGAGTTGCGCCAAACCACGAATTTTTCGTGAAGAAGCGTTCACAAATCCCAAAGTCAATTATTTCCTGTGATCGTTCGGATGAATCGATCAACGTAGGAGCGATGCTCATCGGAGACATCCTCGTCCTGTTTCAACTGCGATCCCGTCAGGCCAAAGCGGCGCTCACGGGTCTGATAGGCGCGAATAGCTTCGTATAAATGTTCGCGCCGAAAATCGGGCCAGTAGATCTGTGTGACGTAGATCTCGCTGTAGGCCAATTCCCAAAGTAAAAAGTTGGAAAGCCTGAGTTCGCCACTCGTCCGTATCATCAAATCAGGATCCGGAAGGTCGCGAGTGGTGAGGTATGATCTAAGAAGCGTATCGGAAATATCTTCAGGAGAGATCTTGCCGCGCCGGACATCGAGTGCAAGTGTTTGCATGGCCCGTACAAGGTCCCAGCGTCCGGAATAGGAAAGTGCGAGTGTCAGGGTCAGATGATCGTTCTGCGAAGTCTTGTCCATCGCATCGAAGAGCTCGCGTTGCACTTCTTTAGGAAGTGCATTCGTCTGGCCGATCGTGTTCAGCCTCACGCCGTTCTCGCGCATTTCGTTCAACTCTTCGCGGAGCATTTTCAGCAGCAGCCGCATGAGCATCGATACTTCCTTGTGCGGGCGATTCCAGTTTTCGGTGCTGAAGGCGTAAACAGTCAGGTAATTAAGGCCGAGTTCGCGTGCTGCGCGTGTCGTGTCGCGAAGACTCGCGATCCCCGCCTGATGACCCGCCACGCGTGGAAGACCACGTTCCTGTGCCCATCTGCCGTTGCCATCCATGATGACGGCGACATGCTTCGGAATATTGCCTCCGGCAATCAGCAAACGCTGGACTTCTTTGTCCTCCGGCGTTTGTGTGTAAGGCTCTGGGCGTAAAAGGCGCTTCAAGTTCGTGGCGTTGTCTCCAGATTGATCAAAACAGAATGCAAACGGCAAGACAAATGGTTCAGGAAAAAAAGCGGGACCCACCATTGGCAAGTGTCGTACCTACTCCGCAAAGTCGTCAAAGTGTCCGACGCTATTACTCATGAGATGTTTCAGCAGGGCGATTTCATTCCCCCTGTACTCTGGTTCCAAACCATTCCAGCAGGAACACTCAGTTGAATGCTCGATCGATCAAGAGTTGCGCTTCCTCGGGTGTAGGTGCTTCAGCGATAAGCCGGATGATTGGTTCAGTGTTTGATGCACGTGCGTGAAGCCAGTAGCGTTCAAAATCAAATCGAATGCCGTCTTCTCGGTTGATTGATTTTGCTTCGTTAGAAAAGATCTTTTCCAGACGAGCGAGAAGCTCTCCAACTTGAGCGATACTCGTTAAGTCAATACGCGACTTTAGAATCGTGTATTGGGGCATCGATTTTTTCTTTTCGCTTATCGAACCGTTGAAACTTGCGAGCGCGCTGAGCGCGAGAGCGACACCAACAAGAGAATCTCGACCAAGATGCACAGAAGGCAGGATCACTCCACCGGAGCCTTCACCACCGATCACTGCGCCAAGTTCTTTCATCCGTTTGGAGACATTGATCTCGCCCACAGGAGTTCGAATCACTTTCGCACTATAACGCTTGGCAACATCATCCACAGCGCGTGTTGTCGATAGATTGACGACGACCGTAGCACCCGGTTTCTCGTGCTTGAGCACTTGTTCGCAGGCGAGCACGATCGTATTCTCCTCAATGAATGGCTCGCCATTCTCCATCATGAGCACAAGTCGATCTGCATCAGGATCTACGGCAATTCCCATGTCCGCCTTGTGCTCAAGTACCGCCTTCGATAAACTCGTAAGATTTGCCGGGATGGGTTCAGGACGATGGGGAAATATTCCGGAGCCATCGCAGGCGATCTCAATTACTTCCGCTACGCCGAGGGCTCGAAGCAATTCAGGATGCACACGAGAACCACTCGCATTGACAGCATCGAGGACAACACGAAATTTTCTTTTCGCGATAGAAGCTCGATCGACATATTTATTGCTCAACACCGCATCGATATGTGCGCGAACCGTCGATTCACCTTCTCTGATTGAACCGAATGATTGCTGAGCAGCAGTATTGCGAACGTCACAGTCGACGATACTCCACAATTTTTGGTTTTCTTCGGCATCGAGAAAAAGACCCGTAGATGCAATGAACTTCATTCCATTCCATTCGCCCGGATTATGGCTGGCTGTAATAACGATGCCGCCTACGACACCCTCTATATGTTCGGCCGCCATTTGCACTGTCGGCGTTGGGACCATACCGAGCGCAAGCACATCACAACCAGATGTTCGCAGCACAGCCAACGCAAGATCATAGAAAACGCGGCCTCCGACTCTACCATCATATCCGAGTGCAACGGCACCACGATTACCGAGCAACTCGGCGAAGGCAAGCGCATATCGGGAGACCACTTCTGCGCTGAGACCGTCGTTATCGATCCCGACGGTCCCTCGAAGTCCTGAAATACTGCGAATGAGCAACGTCCGATTAGGTGTTTGGTGTGAGTGGTCCGGGTGGATTGGATCCTGTTCCTTCAGGCGTTGTCCCCTCTGAGATCGATCGTCGCATATTCGTATCGGCCTGGATGTTTTGCATGTTGTAATAATCCATAACGCCAAGCTTGCCAGACCTGAAGGCTTCGGCGATGGCAAGAGGAACCTGTGCTTCAGCTTCAACAACTTTCGCTTTCATCTCCTGCACACGCGCCTTCATTTCCTGTTCGAACGCCACCGCCGCGGCGCGGCGCTCTTCTGCGCGCGAACGACCGATCTTGAGTTCAGCTTCCGCCTGATCGCTCTGCAGTTTTGCTCCGATGTTCTCGCCGATGTCCACATCAGCGATATCGATCGAGAGAATCTCGAATGCGGTGCCGGCATCAAGTCCCTTGTCGAGCACGGTTTTGGAAATCCTGTCAGGACGTTCAAGCACTTCCTTGTGTGAATCGCTTGAGCCGATCGTTGTAACAATACCTTCACCGACACGCGCGAGGATCGTAGCTTCGCCAGCGCCGCCAACGAGACGGTCGATATTCGCGCGAACTGTAACGCGAGCCACCGCTCGAACCTGAATTCCATTCTTGGCAACAGCAGGTACAGCCGGTGTTTCGATTACCTTCGGATTGACGGACAGCTTAACAGCTTCCAGGACATCGCGTCCGGCAAGATCAATTGCAGTGGCGCGATTAAAATCAAGATCGATGTTTGCTTTGCTGGCGCTGATGAGTGCGTTGACAACGCGAGGTACGTTACCACCCGCGAGATAATGTGCTTCCAATTTCGAAATATCGACAGGGATTCCAGCTTTCTGCGCGGTTATCGCCGCACGAACGATCACATCGGGCGGCACCTTGCGTAAGCGCATGCCGAAGAGATCGCTGAAGATCCGAACGCGAACGCCGGAGCTAAGAGCGGTGATCCACAGACCAAGGGGTACGAAATACAGAAAAAAGAGAAGGAAGAAAAAGCCTGCGATCACGATGAAGATCGCGAGGCCACCGATAGATTGAAAATTCATAACCGGAGAAAGAAGATGTGATAAGAGGTGCAATATAGCTCCTCGCCCACAATCAGGAAATGACAGGCTCGCGGCGAATCACCCAGGATTCTTTGAAAACAACCTGCCGCACTTCAGGCAGTGACCTTCCCAGAAAACGCTCACCGATCCGCTGAAATTTGCGCGGGACATCGCTGACCAGCATGAGATGTTCAGGTTCAGATTCATCTCGCACACTTGCGTTCGTCCATTTCTTAACCTCTCGTGCAGCGACGGCTCCTGAATTGATGAGTCTTACCTCAGGTCCCATGATCCGCTGAATCACCGATTCAAGCACAGGGTAATGCGTGCAGCCAAGTATCAATGTATCGACTGCATCAGCGATGAGCGAAGCGAGATACTCTCGCGCAATGAGCTCAGTCGCTGCGTGATCGGTCCACCCTTCTTCTGCGAGAGGCACGAACAGCGGGCACGCTATGGATGTGGCCTGGATTGAGCGTTGGAGACGCTTTGCTTCCCGCTCCAATGCGCGTTCGTAGGCACCACTCGCCACTGTTCCTTCAGTGCCAATAATACCGACACGGCCATTGCGCGTTGAACCCGCAGCCTCTTTCGCTGCCGGCTCGATCATGCCGATCACTGGAATTCCATTCGCGGCATGCAACACTTCATCCATTCCGATCGCGCTGACCGTATTACAAGCGATCACCAGCAAGCGGACATCATGCGCGAGCAGCAACTCCGTATCCTCTCGCGCGTAACGCTGAATGGTCTCCACCGACTTTGAGCCATAAGGCAGTCGGGCAGTGTCGCCAAAATAGACGATACGTTCGTTCGGGACGGAAGCGAAAAGTTCTTTGACTACGGTAAGTCCGCCAATTCCAGAGTCGAAAACGCCGATCGAATAGGTTGAAGGATTCACGTATTAGTGCGTGGTAGGGGGCGTTGTCGGAGGCGTTGTAGGAGGCTTGTTGGTAATTGCTGGTGGTGGCATCGGACGCATTTGCGGGTCTGCAGCCTTTGCCATCGGCATGAGTGTACTAACGACCATTCGCGTAACGTATCCCTGCAATTCCATTGGAGCAGTTGCAAGACGAGATTGCGCATCAGTCATTTTTTTCCCTGCAGGCGTCTTCAGGAATTTTACATAAGCGTGCAACTCCTCAGCGGAGAAAATGCTCCGGTAGGTCTCGAACAGCGATTCGCGATCATGCGCAGTATCGATAACTCCGGTGACTGCTTTCCACGCTGCAATCGAATCGATGCCATGACTCTTGAGCCTTGTATAAGTCGAAACGAACTGACGCGTGGTTCGCTCCATGATCGACTCCTTTGGCTTTACGATCTGAAAAATCTCTTCGAATGCCCTCTGGAATTCTGTACTATCGGCATAGAGCTTCTTCGGAATGCCATGTCCGGGCAGCAGTGCGCGCCCGGGAATATGATGCAAGCTGTCCGAGCTAATCGTTTTGCTCTTGGCACCGGGAGAACCGGGCTGGGCAGAAGCACTTGAGAGCGCGGCAAACATCAAGATGAGAAGAAGTGCCAACCAGCTTCGAATATTCATATGAAAAGATTTCACCCGTGTTATGTTAATCCGCTCTACACAATAATAAGTGACAGCTCCTACGATGCGCGATCACTGCTTAACGTCCGCCACAAGTTATTCGTGAAAACCTCGAAACTTGTTACAGGATGCACTTCCCATTGCGAGCCACGGCTTCTGCCAACTTCGCTCGCATGTTCCTCGTCCCACAAAAGCCAACCGGAGACGCGAACTTGCGGATGATCAAGCGCTAAGCGTTCGAGATAACGCAAACGCCACTCAGGATGAATCCTTTTCCACCGAGGCGTCATCTCGACGACGACTGAATGCTGTTTGTCCGCAGTTGGCGTAGCACCGATCCAGATATGATAATCACGAAGCGAGTCGATGCGTCCGTTGCAGCTCTCTAGTCCCGACTCTTTCGCGTAAATGAGATACCCAGTCAGTCGTGCGCCGATCGACTCCATGCTCTCAAGGTACTTTTGCGATTCACCCGAAAATTCCGTGCGATGCTTCCGACCTTGAGGATCGAGCAGATTGTGACGCAGAGCGATGATTTGATCCACGTCATATTCATCCAGTTTTTTCGGAAGCGATGCCCGATTCTTCTGTCGATTGAGATCCGGATCGCCGCCCGTACCTTCCGGAGGAATGCCATCCAAAATACGAGGCGCAACACTCTCCTCGGTCGTTGCAACTATTGGCGATTTCGAAAATTTCGTCGCGAGAATGATTAACCCAATGAGCAATACAAGCGCGCCAACCACGTAGAGAATACGCGGATCGAAGCGAGATGGCCGCTGGCGTTTCGGGCGTTTCATTGGGTTTGGCATTGGGACGAGTCAACAGATGCTGAACAGAAACGGTGCAATTAACTTGGATGTCGCTCCTGTTTAACGAGTAGAAGACTGATCACCAATGGCAAAAAGACGAGAGAAACCACCATTCGCTCTATACCCTCCAAACCTGACGATCCCTGATGTTCGCGATGGATTAACGCAGCTCGAGCGAACGATCCTGTTCGTGCTTTATCGGCTTCGTGACGAGTATGGTGACCGGCACATCCCTACTGCTCTGGTCTTCGGACGTGTGGTTGAACTGCTGGATGTATCGACCGAACAATTCACCCTTGCGCTCGCAAGCGCACAACGTAAAGAATCAGCGAAGAGGTAGGGTACTCCGGGCGCGCACATGGTACTACGGGAGTCTCAATGCCAGTCGATAATAATGCAGGCTGCGAGGAAGAGGAACATGAGTGTCACCCAGACTCCGATGCCTATATAAAGCACTTTACGAAAGCTTCGCTCGCTCGGAGTGAGATCAGGCACCGGTGGAAACGGCGAAGCAGCCTGTACCATTAGAACAGCCAATGAGGCTGGAATGCCCATTCAAGCGAGAGGAACGTGATGAGGATTCCGGCAACGATGAGTGGCACGTACGCGATAATACTCAAAAACTTCGCGTCGTACTTCAAGTGCATGAAATATTGCGCAACGAGTCCAGCTTTCACAAGGGCCAGCGCGACGAGCGCAATGACCATCGCTTTGTGCGGAAGTCCCGCCTGCGCGATGATGACCTCGATCGCCGTAAGAATGATCAACGCAATAAACACCGCCATGTAATTGGGGTGCGTGTGCTTGCTGCTTTCGGAATTTGCCTGAACTTCTGCCATCGTATTGAATTTCTTTGGGCCTCAGATGAGGTAAACAAGCGTAAAAAGAATAATCCAGATGAGATCGACAAAGTGCCAGTAAAGGCCGGCCACTTCCACCAGTCGAGGCAGATCCGACTTCTTCATCAACCACTTCAACCCCATGAACATCGACAGGAGCAGCGCTCCATACAGCGTACCGATGATCGAGGCAAGCAGTGTGTCGAGACTGAAAAACGTAATGATCGCCTGCCGAATGCCGAATGCTAGTGCAACACTCGCCACGAGTATCACCAGATCCCACTTTCGCTTTCCATAGGGTCCAACGTTCGCTGCAATTGCCAGTGCCGATAGATAGACGACTCCAGCAAGCACGTGCATTCCATGGAAGCCGGTCAGGATAAAGAATGTCGCATCGAACAGGCTGTGCGGCATCTTCAGCCCTTCGTGGTGGATCAGCTTGTTGTATTCGGTAAATTGAATTCCCATGAAGATCGCCCCACCAATCGCCGTTGCGATAAGCCAGCGCGTCATGTTTTTCTTGTCACCGCTTGTGATGGACTTAAGGCTTTGCACCATCGTGACGCTCGAGCAGATCAGGATGAACGTGTTGACTGCAGTGAGGTTGATATTAAGCGGATTCGGTTCGATGCCCGCTGCTGGATGGGTCATCCCAGGCGCGGGCCAGATCTCACCTGCTCCAATGCGCACGGAAAGATAGGCGGCGAACAGGCCGAAGAATGCCAGAGCATCCTGGCACAGAAAGAGCCACATGAAAATCTTCCCGCTCCATATGCCCGTGCTCGTATCCGCATGAGAATGCTCGAGCACCTCGCCGACTTCTACATCATGATGCAACGCTAGTTCAGACACCGTTTTTCGAAGTTAGAATAACACCGACTTCAACCGATCTTAGGGCACACTTACTTCTTCCTGGACGGAATAGATTAGCAAATATAATCACGTCGCGAATCCAGCATCCATTCTGGAACTTGTACCGGTGGCAATTCGAGTGGATATTGACGTTCTTTCACCGGCGTCCGGGGTGCAGAATTCACTCAAAAGCGACGTCATGATTCATACCAGATTCATAAAACGGTTCATTGCACGAACGTGTTTTCGCGTGCCACACTCATCACAGATCGACCGAGGATCTTGTCAACTTACTCTCACGCGATCACTGGCTTTTTCAGCGATACGTTTCGGAGCCTTCGGCATCGAAACTATCGTCTATTCTTCTGGGGGCAACTGATATCACTCGTTGGCACCTGGCTGCAAAACACAGCCCAAGGTTGGCTCGTGTACTCGATCACTCATGATTCGCGAACGCTCGGGATCATAAGCTTTGTCGGCTCCGCTCCGATTCTTTTTCTTTCGCTCTACGCCGGGACAATCGCCGATGAACTCCCAAAGCGAAAACTTCTCATCATTACTCAGGCCGCATCTGGCGTTCTTGCATTTGTACTCGCCGGAGCGATCTGGGGAAATTTTGCCACGGTTGTTGTGATCGGCGTTATCGCATTCATGCTCGGGGTAGTCAATGCGTTCGACCTCCCGACACGTCAGGCGTTTGTTATCGAGATGGCAGGCAAAGAGGATCTGACGAACGCCGTGGCGCTGAACTCTGCGATCTTCAACGGTGCTCGTCTGATCGGGCCTGCGCTCGCAGCGGAGATCATTGCGTTCACCTCCATTCCAATTTGCTTTTTTCTGAATGGAGTCAGCTACATTGCGGTCATCGTCGGACTCATGATGATGCGATTCACGAATGAGAGACGGAGACGCCCCTCCAAAAAAATCTCGCGTTTGAAATCAATGCGAGTGGGGCTTGACTATCTTTTCAGCAATCCTCAACTTCGGGCACTAATGGTGCTGGTGGTTGCGATGACGATCTTTGGTTGGTCTTACACCGTGAACCTGCCTGTGGTCGCTGGAGAGATCCTGAAGGGCGATGCCTCGACGTACGGCCTGCTTCTTTCCGCAAATGGCCTGGGTGCGCTGCTGGCCGCTCTCAGTCAGGCTGCATTTGCCGGCAGGCTCGTTGCACGCAAAATGGTCTTTTTCGGAATCGTCGTGTTCGTGCTTTCGCTCCTCGCGATCGCATTCATTCACGTTTATTGGGTGATACTCCTTTCTCTTGTCGGCACCGGATGGGGCATTATCACTTTTTTCATTACCGCCAATACTACTCTGCAGCGTCGGGTACCCGACGACCTTCGTGGCAGGGTGATGGGGATCTACTCGCTCTCGTTTGCCGGTCTTTTCCCGTTTGGGAGTCTGTTCGCCGGGTACCTAGCGCACCAGTTCGGGCTTTCGGCGGCATTCGCAATCAACGCTGGTGTCCTGACAGTGATCGCTATCCCGGTGTACTTCTTTGTGAGAAAATTGCCGATTTTGAGCGTAGCACCAAACATTTCTGAGGTTGTGCTAGGCGAAGTTCCGACGATTCAAGAAGAGACGATTGTGAAGGGATAAACCCCACTATTCCCCACGAATAGAAAAGGTGTTCGAGCGCTTGCTTCCCGACAAAGGATGTATTATATTGCGTTATAGAAGAGTGCTTTACGGCTAAGAAAGAGGGATGCGCCTCGAACTTAGCGTCTTGATTTAATCTGCCCAAAATTATGCTTGCTCGTCAGAGTCTAGCGATAGACTTACCCCCCGGTTTTCTGGGAGTGTTCATCGGCATTGCCTTCGGCTTTGTGATCGGTCTGTTTTATTATCAGACTTATCGAAAGCCGTACTTCTGGCTATACTCCATTTCGAGCAGCATTGCCGCTGCCGAAATCGCTCCCCTGATCATTCGATTTGTTCTGCATGTTGATGTGACCAGCTTGAACGGAACGATCATCCAGTTCGGATCAGCCCTGGTCGCTGCGATCCTTGCCAACCACATGATCTTCCGCATGAATAAGCGCTACAAGACAAAGCTTCGCAGCTCGCGGAGACGTAATTACGCGAAGGACCTTGCGGTTGCACACTCGCCAAGTACAGCAACCATTAACAGACTCTAGTAGCGGAATCCTATTTATTTGGACCTAAACCCGGCGCAGCACCTGTGCCGGGTTTTGCTGTTCGAAGTGCACCAAACTTCGCAGGGGAGAGTTGGCTTCTTACAGTTCGAAATTGATACCTAATTATCGCCGCATGATCCGTCCGTCCATTCTACCCTTTGTCGCGCTTTCCTTTGTGCTCTCCATGGGTTGCAATACCAGCAGTGTGCTCGTGCCGGAGTACATGACCGTGAGTCCGAAATCGCTTGTCTTCGCGAACCCGGACACGTTGCACACGGTAGCACTAACTCATTCCTGCACCTGTCCAATCAGTTGGACGATTCTCAAGCCCGACAGCGTCAAGTGGATCCATGTGAATTCAAGTGCCGTCGGCGATCAGGGAAAGTTTCCTGTTTCGATCGATCGGTCATTGCTGGTTCGAGATACGAGCATTAGCTATCTCTTTATCACCACGGGCGAGTACAAGACTCAGAGCGGCAATTCGTTTGACACCGTCGTGATAACCGCCTTTCGGTAGGGGGCTGCGGGTTTTTATGTGGATGTAGTGTTCGAATTGGTCCTCAGACCATCATCTCATTAAGGACCCTCCATCTCAGTAATTCTGGCTATAAAGCCGAACACACTCGCTGATTAGGCGAGTGTGTTCTAAGGAAAGGTTTGACCGTTAAACGGTAGACCTGAATCGAAACGACTTAGAAGAATTACTTCTTAGGCGCGTTCTTCACGTCTTTCACGTCTTTCTTGATCTCCTTGACGTCCTTCTTCACTTCCTTCACGTCACCGCTCATCTTTTTGGATGTGCTGTCCATGGCGTGCATGCTGCTGTCAGCAGGCGGAGGTGGCGGAGGTGGCGGCGGCGTTGCGGTGTTAGTCGCAGGTGTCGTCGTTGCTGAAGAGTCGGTCATGTTGGTGTCTGTCTTTTTAGCACAGGACATCATACCGCTTGTGAAAACTACTAGTGCACCGAGCACGATGAATTTACGAAGCCTCATGGCGTTTACCTCTTAGTTTTGAGTGAAGGAAATACACAACCTAATTCCGCACATCCGGGGCACCGGCGGGGCAAAATCCTGCTGCGAGTACATCATTGAATACGAACTTAGAAACAAAGATAAGAACATTCGCGCAAAGATACAACTACATGAGCGAAATCGTTCAGCCCGCTCAAATTGCTTTGAACGGTCAAGACCCATGCCTCAAGAGTCTCGCGAATATACGTATAAATACTCTTCGGCCAAGCAAATGCCAATTAATCGTTAGCAAACACCACTCTGGGATTCACTGATGTCATTAACGCCGCGCCCTGAACTCATCCTCCTCCAACCCAGTTGCCCAATGATGCACGCGACGACACAACATCGATGTTGACCTTCCCCTGACGCTCCAACGGCGTCCTGCCATTGTGCAGCCACGCGTAGCCTCATTCCGATCCAACTTCTTCTACTGACGAAACGGCCGCACTCGAGCGACTGTTGACCTCACTCTTACTTTCAACTTATGCCACTCGAGATCTACAATACCCTCACCCGCACCAAGCAGCCGTTCAATCCCATTCATCCAGAAAGCGTTGGGCTCTATGTTTGCGGACCAACCGTCTATGCCGATTCGCATGTTGGTCACGCAAAAGCCTACATCATGGGCGACACGGTGCACCGGTATCTCGAGTTTTCCGGTTACCTCGTCACCTACGTCCAAAACATCACGGATGTCGGCCATTTGACCGACGATGCTGACGAAGGCGAAGACAAGCTTCTTGTCAAGGGCGCTGCCGAAAAAAAACACCCGATGGCCGTCGCCGAATTCTACACACGTCGCTATTACGAGGACATGACGCGACTGAATGTCCTGCCGCCTGACATTGCCCCGCGTGCATCCGCGCATATCCTCGAACAGCAGGAGCTTATTCAGCAGCTGATCGACAAAGGCTTTGCTTATGTCGTTGACGGCAACGTGTATTTTGACGTTGCCAGGGACACTGAGTATGGCAAGCTCTCCGGGCGCAAAAGCGAGGACCAGGCCGCTTCCGGTCGCGTGGAGTCGCGCACCGACAAACGCTCACCGCAGGATTTCGCGCTGTGGAAGCGCGCTGAAAAAGGGCACATCCTGCGTTGGCCTTCGCCCTGGGGTGACGGCTATCCCGGCTGGCATATCGAGTGCTCGGCGATGTCTGCGAAATATCTCGGTCTTCCTTTCGACATTCATGGTGCTGGACTTGAAAATGTCTTTCCGCACAACGAATGCGAGATTGCGCAAAGCGAATGCGGAACGGGCGTCAAGCCGTTCGCAAATATCTGGATGCACAACAACATGGTGACGGTCGAGGGGAAGAAGATGGGCAAATCGCTCGGCAATTCGTCTTACCTGAGAGACCTCTTCGAGATTTACGATCCGCTCACGTTGCGCTTTACCATTCTGCAATCGCATTATCGTTCGACGACTGAATTCAAACCAGAGGCGATCGAGGCTGCGGGCGCTGGCTACCAGAAGCTGCTCGACACCTATTATCGTCTCGAACAAAAAGTTGGGGATGTTCCGAGACGCGCACTCACGGATGAAGAACGAGCGCATCCTCTGGTCAAGCAATTCGTTGCTGAGATGGACGATGACTTTAACACACCAAAGGCGGTTGCCGTACTCTTTGATCTCGCGCGCGAAACGAACACTACACTCGCAGATCCAAATCGTTACGACACACTCGAAGGCCTTCTACAAATCTGGCGAGCTCTGGCAGACGATGTCCTTGGCATCATTCCAACCGGGCGCGCTCAGGGACAAGACAACCTCGCAGGACCACTTATGGAGATGATCATCGGCCTCCGAAATCAGTCAAGAGCTGACAAAAACTTCGCTCTGAGTGATAAGCTTCGCACCGAACTGGACAAGATTGGAATCGTGCTCGAAGACTCAAAACAAGGCACAACCTGGAAAAAGAAGTGAAATCGGGCCATTTTGGAGGCATACCTGGGCTGTATGAGATTCTCATATAAGTTCTAGAGGACCCATAGGACTTATAGGTCCTATGGGACTGATGCGACCCATCATACCCAACCAAAAAATAATGTTGGTTCTTGAGAGAATTCTGCTTAACTTGTGTCTCAATTATTGTGTATCTTTTAAGTACTCACCTCACACACTAGGTACGACCTCCGACGATGATGAATCGAGGATTATCGAAAGTCGGGCTCAGGCTGCTTGATAGCCTGACCGATGCCGCGCCGAGCGTTGTACCGCGATTATTTCACCGTGCCTTCTTCGGATTCGCTGGCAGTCGTTCCTATTATGAGATCCAGCTACGACGTTACCGCACAAAGCTAGCAGCGATCAAAGACTACTCCAAGATCCTCGTTGTACCTGATTTGAACATTGGAGACTCTCTCGTGCTGCAGCCCGCGATCAAGCAGATGCAGAAGCTTTTCCCGCAAGCTTCCATCCACTATCTCTGCAACAAGACAGGTGGCGAACTGCTATCGGCGATGCCGCGTGTAACCGTACACGCGATTCTCAAAGGTAATGGCGGAATGCCGACCGATGAAGATCTCGCAAATGTAGAGGCTCTGCTACAGCGCGAGCACTTTACGGTCACATTTACCCTGTGCCCATTCTTGCCCAGGCGCTCGCTTCGGGCTGGAGGAGTCGTCATTAATATTTTCATCCCGTTCGGTTTTTATGTAGTCAGAGCCTGGGCTCTTGGAAGGATCACTCACGTTTCAGAATTTCTGCGCGAATTTCTAGAGATGTTCTTCTCTCCAGGTCCGCTTGCAGAACCGCCGGCATACAGAACGAGGTCGCGTGATGACTCACACCAACCTGGACGGCCCAATGTGCTTGAATTACCCGTCATCAACTCGCCGCTGCGCAACGATGAGGGGAATGTAGTCTATCTACACGATTCGTCCGTGCGAATTGCATCAGACTTTCTGACGAGTTTCGAACTTCAAAATGCCGATGGACTCGTCTTCCTCAATCCTGATGCGACTTCGAAGTATGGTCAGATTCCGTTTGAAATTCAGGCGGAGCTCGTCGAACGAATCGCTAGAATGCCAGAGGTGACCGCCGTGCTCATTGGAGCTGGCTACGCTAGTCGCGGCATCGAACACAGTTTGATCGAACGATTGCCGGAGCATCTTCAGAAAAAAATGATTATCGTACCGTTCATGCCAATCGAGGCCTACGCTGCAGTTATCGACGCGTGCGATGTTTTCATTTCGAGCGACGGAGGTCCGCTTCATCTATCTGCCACACGGAAACTCACCGAGTCAGGCGCGCCAATGCGCAATCGGACGCACATTATCACCGTCCATGGCGCTACCGATTCAAGGATGTTTGGCTACGATTCGCGTTTCGCAGATCACATGCCTGCGAATCAGGATGCTCCCTCCGTCGTCTTCTCCGCAAAGGCGCCTTGCAGAAACATTACCTGCATCAACAAGTGGGGCAAATCCTGTAAAGACGTCCGCTGCTTCGACGGACTCGAAGCTGGTGATATCGCGGGTTACTTACAGACCTACCTCCGTCAAGCAGTCGGTGAGCGCAGCCTCGTATGAGGAGAAAGAGCTACCTCGCCACCATGATCGGAACACACTCCAAGCACCCATTCACACGCACAATACACTCATAACTCCCCGCCGGGAATCCTCGCGCATCCCAGTTGAAGACATGTGTTCCCGCATTTAGCTCGCCCGTAAAGGGACGTGCGACCTCAGCACCTAAAAGATTCACGATTGTAACTTGCGCCGGCCCGCGATCGGAAGCTGACAAGTTAATCGTAGTAGATCCTGAGACAGGATTTGGGTAACATGCGAGAGCATTCTGCGACTGAGCCGGAGATTGAACTCCGAAGAGAACTACATCCGAGAGTGGACGTCGCCAGACACCGCTTGCTCCGGTAGTCCCGGCAAGAAGATAGGAACCGCTCACAGCAAGTGAGCGAACATCGAGGTTTGTCAAACCGGTATTAAATGTCTTCCATTTTGCGCCGTTGTTCGTCGAAAAGAAAACACCGGTGTTTGTAGCAGCAAATAGATTCGGTCCACTTGCTGCGAGGGCGCGCACCGGAGCATTCGTCAGCCCGGCACTGATTGCAACCCAACTTCCGCCTTTGTCGGTAGAAAGATAAACGCCGCCACTGCTTGTCCCGGCAAGAAGACTCGTATCACTAGCTGCAAACGCGAGGATATTCGTATCCGTCAACCCAGTATTGGCTGCGTTCCAGGTGTTGCCGTCGTTCGTCGAAAGGAATACGCCGTTGGCCGTTCCAGCAACGAGATTGTTGCCGACGATCGAAAGCGCTCTTGCAATACTCGGAAAACTGAAGAGGTTTTTCCAGGTAATGCCGTCGTTGGGTGTCAGAAAAACGCCGCTGCCTGTCGATACAAAAGTGTTTGTCCCACTGACGGCAAAGGCATCGATAACAAAACTTGTCAGACCTGTATTGATTGCCTTCCAGTTTGCTCCGTTGTTCGTTGAGAGATATACTCCGCCACCAATCGTGCCAGCAAAAAGACTCGTTGCACTTAGACCAAGGGCCAAGACATGCGCATCGGACAATCCAACATTAATCGACGTCCAGCTTCCGCCATGATTCGTCGAGAAAAAAATACCACCGTCCGTCCCCGCATAAAGATTCGCTCCGCTATCGGCGAAGCATGTTACAACCAGAGTAGAAGGTATGCTCGTCTGAACCCACTGCGCTTGAAGAAGCCGAGGGGCGAGAAGAAGGAGCGCTATTGTGACGAGACTAATCTTCATTGTCCGAACCTTGAATCGTCTGAACCTTGATCTATTGAGAAATTTTTGAGACGAAGAGGATGCCTGTGATATTTCGATCGCTCTAGACATATAGTCTCTGATAATCTCAAGAATCTCTTAATCTCATAGATCAAGGTTCAGACAAACAATCATGATTCAGACATGCTGCTCTAGAGCTCGACGCGAGTATATAGCTCCCGACTAGAGGATTCGACGAGTGTCTTGAATTTAGCGTAATACGACTCCCACTCGGGGTCATTGAACCTTGTTTGTAGCTCTTCCTGCATAGCCGCGAGGTCCTTGAAGTCAAATTCAAGAACAAGCGTATACGCGTGACCGGTGAGATCCGTGAACACGCGACCTTTCTGTCCTCCCGTGCTCCAAAACTTTGCCGGAGAGCCCTTCATGAGTGCGATGGCCTCTTTGGCCATGCCAAATTTCAATCTGAATTCATTGCGTGCGGTGATCATGCTCGTATTTGTTTTTAGTGTGATGCACGATCTCATCGGATAGGGCAAGCTAACCGAGTCAAAGATAATGAAAATTCTCCCGGGGAAGAATCTTTAGAGGGGAAAAAAATTGGCGCATGGATTGTGAGGGAGTACCGCCGATTCCGCCCACCGCAGTTAAGGCTTCTGTCTCAAGAGCGGGTATTGATCAACCAACAGATTTGCTATTCGCCAAACCTGACAAAGGCGCGAGGACTGCACCTTTCCATTTGGAAGGTTCGATGACGAACCCTGGTCTTATCAGAAGGAGCTGTCGCGTTAGATCATTGAATTGTTCTGGGGTAAAAGGTTGAGGTCCGTAGTTGAATAGATTCAACGGCAGCTTCTTCGTTGTCTCAAAAGCATCAAGTACGCGGAGAGGCTTGCTGTAGTGTTTTTTGACCTGAGCTTGCGACGTCGCGCAGATCGAAACAAGCGCAAGAACGAGAACCGTGTACTTGATCATACTGATGGTACCCCTGGAAATTGTGAACTCCAAAAGGAGTCTGTACTCCTACAAACTTCTTATATCATTGAACACCATAAACGCCATCAGCGAAAGCAGAAGCACGACTCCTACCTTTTGTATGCCGAGCTTCACCTTTTGCGAGAGTTCGCGATGGAGAATAGCTTCGACGAGTATGATGATCAAATGTCCGCCATCGAGTGCAGGAATCGGCAAAATATTCAGGAAGGCGAGCGATAACGAAAGCATCGCGATGAAGATAATGAACGACGATCCGCCGTATGACGCGCTCTTCTTTGCATAGTTGAAGATCTTGATCGGTCCGCCAAGCGCTGAGGTGACGGGTACTTTCCCGGTGATCGTCAGCCAGATGCCGTGTGTGATCAGGCCGAGCCTATCTTTCGTGAACTTGATGCCTTTCGGGATCGCTTCAATGAGCGAATAATTATGATGCTGCGTGGGACCACGATAAATCTCCGGACCCACTTCTACGCCAATATGTCCTGCCTTGTCTGGCTCGACGCGTCCCGTCATCGCTTGTCCGCCACGAACCCAGCTTAACGTGATCGAATCCTTGGGGTGCCTACCTACTAGTGTAACGAGCGCAAATTGATCGGAGACGGAATCGCCATTGACAGCCGTGATGACATCACCTGACTTCAAACCGACATCATGCGCAGGTTTGCCAACTACGGTATCAACGAGCACATGTCCGTGTCCGAGCGGCCACAAGCCAAAATTCTGATCCATACGATAGGCGAGCTCTTCATCGGGCACGTCCTTCATTGCGATCGCAGGATAATGGACGGTCTTAACGCCTTCGGGCGTTTTCACATCGACCGAATATTCCTGACCGGCATTGTCAACAAAGACCTTCTGCTCGACCTCGCTCCAGTTCGCAACTGGATTACCGTTTACCGCAACGACTTCTTCCCCGCTCTTTACACCTGCTTGGGCAGCAGCGCTAGATTGAAGCACAGAGCCGATCGTCTTGGTCGACTTGATAGTATCGCCCTGGCGATAAATAAGGAACGTGAAAATGACAGCGGCCACGAGGAGATTCATGACAACGCCTGCACAAATCACGATCGACTTCTGCCACCATGGCTTCGCGCGGAATTCCCAGGGTTTTGGATCCGGAGGTAATTCTTCGGTTTGCGTTTCGTCGATCATCCCATCGATCTTCGCGTAACCTCCGATTGGCAAAAGCGCTAAACGGTAATCTGTGTTTTCGCCAAGCTGCTCTTCCTGTTCTGGCTTGAGCGGGCCGAAGCTAAAACCAAAAAGTTTATTGTAGCCAAAGAGCCTGCGACCCATACCGACTGAAAAGACGGGCACGTGCATGCCGAAAAGTCGCGCAGTGATAAAGTGACCGAATTCGTGCGCGGTGACGAGCACGAAGATGGTAACAATGAATGGAACAGCCGCTTTAAGGACTAAAAGGATGCTGGTAAGAAACGCCATAAGGTCATTTAGATACTGCTCGAACGGGAGGGTCTATTTGAAAATTCCTACCGGTCACTGTTGTGAGCTACTTTATAACGCGTCACTTTACGAAAAACTGCCCTTGACAGTTTCAACATTTGCGTGCGCGTGGGCAACCTGCTCGCGAGCATGCGCATCGGCTTGGCCAATGCGCTCCAATTCACGCATGATTGACTGTAACGAGTCTGTTGCAAACTTTGCATCGCTACCTACAGGAGCGCTGACAAGCATTTCTTCGATGATGCGCGGAATATCGTTGAAACCGATCTCCTCTTCAAGGAAGAGCGCGACAGCCGCTTCGTTTGCTGCGTTCAGGATCGTTGGATACAGTCCACCTTTTCGGCCTGCGGTCTGGGCCAGCTTTAGGCATGGAAACTTCTCAAGATCGGGCGGGAAAAATTCGAGCGGTTTCGTTTTGAGCAAATCGAGAAGCTCGTAGCGTTCGTTCAAACGGTGCGGCGCTTCGATCGCATATTGGATCGGCAACCGCATGTCCGGCGCGCCGAGCTGCGCTTTCACGCTCCCATCCACGAACTCCACCATGGAATGTATGATCGACTGTGGATGAACGATGACTTCGATCATGTCAAAAGTCACATCAAAGAGCCACCGGGCTTCGATGATCTCGAGCCCTTTGTTCATGAGCGTTGCCGAGTCGATCGTGATCTTTCGTCCCATGACCCAGTTCGGATGTCGCAAGGCTTCTGCGAGCGTGATCTCGGCAAACGTTTCTTTCGCGCGTGTTCGGAAGGGTCCGCCACTGGCGGTTAGTATGATCTTTCGTATCGAAGAATGATCTTCGCCGATGAGGCATTGTGCGATCGCCGAATGTTCGCTATCGATTGGGACGATCTCGGCCCCTGTCCTCTTGGCCAGGGCAGTCAGCAGTTCACCAGCGACGACAAGCGTTTCTTTGTTGGCGATACAAACTCGCTTGCCTTTTGCAATCGCGGCAGCTGTTGGTTTTAGTCCTGCAAAGCCAACGAGCGCGCCAATGAGTGTATCGTAATCATCCCGGTTAGCAATTTCCTCGAGAGCGTCCGTACCTGTAAGTATCTCCGTAACGCTTCCGTGCGTTCGCTCAAGTTCGACTGCTTTTACTTCATTCAGCACAACGACCGAACGCGGATGGAATTCGTCGATCTGCTCGCGAAGGATCTCTATGCGTTGATTCGTGGTGAGATATTGCACCCGATATCGCTCCGGATGTCGCCGAGCAACCTCGAGCGTGTTCACGCCGACGCTTCCGGTCGATCCAAATAATGCAAGCTCTTTTCTTAGTTGGGTCATACTTCTGCCAAAAGGAACACCTCCTGAGCGCGCAACTGTGCCGAGTGTCAGCTTTTATTTTATTGAACCTGACTTCGGAATTACCGTTAGAAAGCGGGTAACGATCCTTGGAGCCATCACCACTATTACGCCGCGACTCTCACATATCGCTCACACTCCCTCCTTTTGTGTAAGGAGGATTCTCTATGTCCTTACTGCCATTTGTGGTTTTTCTCTGCTTGCTCATCGAGCAGTGGCGCAGGAACTCCCACTCATCACGCATGCGGACAGTCTGAAGTTAAAGAGCGTGGTGAAACCAGATACAATGCTCCCGACACGAACCACTCCTGCAGGCGAGTACTTCCGGAGGCCGAGTGCTGAACGCACAGGTTCTGCGATCACTGTTTCTCGCGAGGCGATCCGCTATTATGCCTCTCCATCGACCGTCCCGTTGTTGTTGGAAGAAATTGGAGGACCGTATGCATTGCTGCCAACCGAGGCCGGTTATGAGCGCGAAAGCTTCACGCTCACGAACCGCACGAGCGAAGGTCTTACCTCCTCGCTTATCAATGGATCGCTTCCGATCGATGACCCGATTACCGGCAACACAGAGTTGAATATGTTTTCGGTTGATGGCTTCGAGCGAATATCGCTCGGTGGCGGTGCGACGGCACTCTCAAAGACGAGTGCCGATCTTGCGGCATCCGATATGCTCGATATGGAGGTCGAGCGGTTTCGTGCACCGGTGCCTTATTCGCGCGTTCACTACACACAAGCGCTTTCGCAAAGTCTTTCCAACTTCGAAGGACTTTTTAGCCTCAATGCCTCGCGCGGGACCAATCTTACGTTTGGCATCGATCGGCGGGCAGCGGGGAATTCACCCAATGTGAACGATCCAACGTTTAATCCACGAGTCGATCTTTGGTCAGGTCGAGTGCAAATGACATACAATTCTTTTTTAGGGACGATCCACCGCGACAGCACGACCACACAGCATGTGGTTGATTCAATCCTGAGCACTCCGTACGCGCTCCAGCATTCGCTCGATTTTCTCATTTGGGGAAATTACACATCTGCGTTCAGCGGACTCAGTGGTGGTATTTCACCGGCTGATTCAACGACTGATATCTTCAACGCCCAACTCGCACCGACGATCGATCGATCGACCTCCGAGCATCGCATCCGACTTGACGGACTCGCCCAGATCGATTTGCCATTCATCGCCACGCTTCGCACACGCATCAGCGCTTACGCAACCTATTCTGCAAGGCGTCTGCTTACCGTCGATTCTGGATTTTCTCCTTATACACTCCCGCTTACCGAGGCGAATCGTTTTGGTCTATCACTCGAGCAGCCATTGGGCGTTCATCTGGGTGACTTCCTTACAGAGGCGCGACTCAAAGGCGAGATCCAGTCGATGAATCGCTCGGCTATTTCACTCTACAGCAGCGCCGAACATGACTTACGGTTTGCAGCAACTGCCTCAGATTCTATTGGCATTCAAGGAAACTTTGGCATTAATCTGTTCGGGTTTGTTCGCGCCGTCCAGGACAATTTGACGCTTGGCAGTGATCCGGTTTCTTCATTATTCTTGCCAAGTGTGGGTCTCGAGGGTTCGATCAAACTGACACAGGCGCTCGGATTTGACGTGAGTTACACTTACCAAAAGGATCGTGCGGTGTTCTCGCCGACACCTTCCGCGAATTATCAGATTCGCAATATCGGCGCGTTTCTTGATCTACGTTTCGGGGCAGGTTTCCACGATAGCGTTGCGCTTCATGCAGGTGTGCTCGATCGACACGAACCGGAAGGCGTCGTGCTGGATTTTCTTGCCGATTCGCTGCAAGCCGTACGATTCTCCAATCAGGATTTGCACACGCAGTCAGCGCAGGTCGCGCTCGACTTGTACTTTGGGCATTTTCATTTCTCAGGTCTGTTAACGTATTATCCGACGACAAACCCCATCACGCCCCCATCGCCAAATCCGCTCATTGCAGTGCCACTCAATCAGAAGCTGTTTGGTAATGCAGGCTTTTATTATGAGTCGGAAGTTGGCGAGGGTAATCTTCGACTGTCATTGGGCGGGAGATTGCGTTTTCTCAATCGTCTCGATCCGCAGCTTACCTACGACCCCGCTTCTGACTATTATCTGTATAAGGGTGCGGCTGCGCGGGCCGGAAAACCACTTGCCGATCCGAGGATCACAACGGCCAAAGGCATCTTCGATGTGCTCATTTCGACGGAGATCGATCGTCGCGCACAGGTAAACATGGGCTTCCTGAATATTCTTAGCGCACCTTATTACAACGTGAGTGTCTATCCACGCCAGGGTTTTGAATGGCGGATCGATGTCACGTGGGCATTCCTTGATTGAGCAATGAAGAAGCTCATCACTATTTTTGGTCCGGGGAATGTCGAGAGCGATCATCCGCTTTATCGAGAAGCTGAGCAACTCGGTACGCTATTGGGAGAGGCTGGCTTCAATGTTGTGACCGGCGGCTACGGCGGTGTGATGGAAGCAGCGTCGAAGGGAGCGCAGATGACCGGCGTGAAAGTCATCGGGGTGACGGCTGAAGTTTACTTTGCACGAGGACGAGAGCCGAATGCGTTCATCTCACGGGAGATTAAAGTCAAGAGCGCCGTCGATCGGTTGATGGAGTTGATCGATCTTGCAGATGCATCCGTTGCCATTGGTGCATCGCCGGGCACATTGATCGAGGTAATGACCGTTTGGGATTACATGCTAAAAAACTTTATCACACCGCGACCGATGATACTTGTTGGTCAAGCGTGGAGTGCCGTTGCTCATGTCTTCGACAATGATGCATTGCTTCAACATCATCGCGATCGATTGACGTATGTACCCGATGTGCCAGGCGCAGTCGAGCTTCTGCAAGAGCATTTCGGCGCGTCGGACAATCTACCAGAACTTACGCTACTTCAATAGAGCAGAATGCCAGAATCACGACGACCTCAGAGTAACCGACCACCATTTAAGCGCAGCGTACCAGGTACACGCAGCGAGCCTGTGGGTTTTCGACGGCCGGATAGTGTTCGTCCGAGGCGCGATGACGCACGACCAAACCGCGAAGCACCTGAATCTGATGGCCTGTATGTCGTCGGACGACGCCCAGTGCTTGAATTACTCAAGAGCGAGGAAGGCCGACAGAAGATCGAAAAGATCTATGTCGCTCATGGCGTCCAGGGCCCGCAGATCGTTGAGATCGTTTCAATGCTTCGCAAGCACCGCCTGGCACACACTGAACTCGATCGGGGCAAGTTCAGAGATCTTGAATTGCGCAGCGCGGATAATACCGATTCGCAAGGTGTCATCGCGCTCATCTCCAAGCGCACGTATCAAACCATCGATGAAGTAATGGAGAAATGCGCCGGCCGTCCCGCCCTGCTCATTGCGCTTGACGGTGTTGAGGATCCCCATAATGTAGGCGCGGTCCTGCGTTCAGCCGAAGCAGGCGGCGCAGATGCAGTGCTGCTCCATCAGAAGCGTTCGGCTCTCACGCCTGCAGTGTATAAGACAAGCGCCGGCGCCGCTGAGCATGTTGCTATCATCAAGTATGGCAACCTCGATCAAACGATGCGCGATCTACGCGAGCGATTTGGTTTCCAGATCCTGGGACTCGCAAGTGAAGGGACCAAGACGATCTACGAAACGGACTTCCGCCAGCCGACACTACTCGTCACCGGAAGCGAAGAAAAAGGACTCCACCATTTAACTCGTGAGCGCTGTGACGAGCTGATCAAAATTCCGCTTCGAGGAAAAACTGAATCGCTGAACGCCAGCGTGGCGACGGCTGTCGTGCTCTTTGAAGCACTCAGGCAGCGTGCGACGGGGCAGTAATTATCATTCTTCAACGAGCCTGAAATCCATCTGACGTTTTTCTTCAAGAACTTTGACGAGCTGAACGCGTATCTTGTCGCCGATACGATATCGATCGGCACCGTTCGTTTTTTCTTTCTCCCACGGTCGAAGCTTTTTACGTCCACGGTTGCCGCGATGCTCTCTTGAGAGGCTGTGATGCGCTTCGTCGAATGTGTAAAAGCCTGGCAGTTCGCGGATGTGCAGTAAACCTTCTGCGCCAGTCTCGATCTCGATAAAAACTCCGAAGTGGGTCACTCCTGTGATGATGCCGTCAAATTCTTCACCTACATGCGGCTTCATTAGCAGCATCTGTGCGACCTTGATCGACTCGCGTTCAGCTTCTGTGGCACGGCGTTCGAGTGCGCTGGTTTGATCTGCGATCTCCGGCAGGATTTGATAGTAATGGTGCTCACGCTTGCGCTCCATCCCGGCGCCGGTGAGATATTCGAAGAGCATGCGATGCACGATCAGATCAGGATAACGCCTGATCGGCGAGGTGAAATGCGTGTAATGCGTGAAGGCAAGTCCAAAATGCCCAACATTATGCTCGGCATAAACAGCTTTTGCCATCGAACGGAGCATGAGTTGATTCAGCATTTTCTCTTCAGGCTTGCCTTTGATGCTATCGAGAAATTTCTGTATCGTCTTTGGCTGCGCATTCTCCGGTGAGAGTTTGTACCCTAACCCTTTCGCGAGTTCGGCAAGATCGCGAAGCTTGCTTGGATCGGGATCCGCGTGGATGCGATAGAGAAACGGCCGCTCGCTTCCCTCTTTGGCTTTTGTCGAAATGAACTCAGCGATCGCGCGATTTGCAGCGAGCATGAAATCTTCGATCATTCGCATCGAGCCAAGCCTGACTTTCTTCAAGCTCTCGATCGGCACACCGTTCTCGTCAAATATGAATCGAACTTCGTCGGTCTCGAAGTCGATCGATCCTTCGGCATGCCGTCGCTCGTACATCTGTTCGCTCAGCTTTTTCATACGCTTTAGCAGCGCAGCATGCTTGCCTTTTCCCGAGGTCGTTCGCTTTTCTGCTTCCTCGTACGTAAAGCGCATTGCACTGCGAATAACGCTCTTCTTGATCTCGGAAGAGATCACCTCAGCCGTCTCGGGATTCATCTTCAGGAATACCGAGTAAGTAAGTTTGTCTTCATCGGGACGAAGCGAGCAAAGCTCGTTGGAGATCTTTTCCGGAAGCATTGGAATCACACCTCCGACGAGATAGACCGATGTTCCACGTGCGAGCGCTTCATCATCGAGCGCTGTCCCTTCCTGAACGTAATGACTGACATCGGCAATGTGGACGCCAAGCGTTACGGTGCCATCGTCGTTCTCTTCGAGTGAAACCGCATCGTCAAAATCCTTCGCATCTTCAGGATCGATCGTGATGATCGTCTTTTTTCGGAGATCAACTCGTTTCTTGATCTCCTCCGGGCTGATCGTTATCGGGATCGTTGCCAATTCATCGAGCACGGCTTTGGGAAATTCGCCTGGAAGCCCCAACTCCTCTGCGATGGCCTTCATTTCTGACTCTATTGTCACTGGCGGGCCG
The DNA here is from genome assembly GCA_013287605.1 of Ignavibacteria bacterium. Taxonomy (GTDB): domain Bacteria; phylum Bacteroidota; class Ignavibacteria; order Palsa-1295; family Palsa-1295; genus JABDDM01. The sequence goes on from JABDDM010000001.1 coordinate 76,270, forward strand.
ACTTCCACAAACCGATCGCCCGTCTGCGTGCGCCGAGCACGTCCAAGTGCTCCGTTGACAGGCAGCTTACGTGATCGCTTCCCAAGTTGTTGCTCGGCATCGAGCCTAATATTTCGATCGAACTTTGCCGGTTCAGTCATTACGACGAGTTGTTCTTCACGCGTCCGCTCGACGCGCCCTATTACAGGCCGCGTTGAGTGCTCCAGCACTCGAATGATCTCCCCATGCGGACGCTCGCCGCGCTTTGTCTTGGCAATGGTCACGCGCACATGATCTCCATCCTGCGCTCGCTGAAGATGCTTCGCGCGAATGAGTACTGTGTCCTTCAGATCATGATGCGCATCCGGCGTAACGATACCGTTGCCGGTTGACTGCATGCGTAACGTACCTTCGATCGTGCTTATTTCGGGAGGTGGGATACCATACCGTCGGCGGCTTCCGCGTACGATCTTGCCGCTCGTTTCCAACTCCCTGAGCGTATCGCGCAACGATTGGTATTCGGCATGATCGGATTTGACCCCGATGATCTTCGAGATCTCATTGGTCTTGAAGAGACCGCCCCGATGTTCTTTGAACATCTCAAGGAGTCTGCTCTCCATGGGGAGTGCTGCCGATACCTTTGTCAGGTGACGGCCCGATGTTTTGGCCTTCAAAGGAGGCTTTGCTGCGTTCGGATGAGTTTTTGACACAGTGAGAGAGTTATCAATTAGTAGACCAACGCGAACCTCGAGAATGTTGCATCATTGGTGCAACCCGGAATTGACCTCCCAAAAGTCTAACGAGCGCTCTCGAATTTCTTTACATCAAAGTATTTTGCGACTTCGAGAAGATGGTCACGCGAGGTCGCGGGCTGTTCGCGAAATTGCACAAGTCGGTGATCGCCAACGACGAGCGACAGCGTTGCAATATGCTCGCTCGGGATGTAGGAACTGGCTCCGATCGTCCCGTTGACATGCACTTCATACGCTGTCAGCACTTCGCCTGACGGACTTACCGAGATCTTCTTTCCATCGTTCGCTTCAAGGCTCATGATCTCCTTGATCATCAAATCGGCATAGCGCTCATCCTGATCAACGATCGTGAGTCGAATCGTTTGATTCGAATCGTTGGCATTTCGGTAAATGGCTGTTGACTTCGAGACAACTCCAGGCACATCCCGACTAAATAGACGCGATTCATCGCGACGATATCCCGGAATCGTCGGATGGAGCTTTGCAAGCTGTGTGGATGACATGATCGGCATTGTTCCGATCGGCATCTGGCTCTTCGAGGGTCCAGTCTGACCAGTCTGAGGGCCCTGAGGAGTGTGAGGGGTCAGCGGGATTGGCGGCTTGGACTCAGGATCGTCCTCGGACAACATCACGATTCCACCAGGGCCCGGTGCAGGGATTACTTGGTCATTCGTCTCGGCCTGTGCACTTTTCCCTGAGTGTGCATTGGATGAAGAGTCCGTTTTACTAACGATCGTCTGGCTGCTTGAATGTGTCGAATCGATGGTTGGCACTGGATCATCATGCCGGGTGCATCCATCCAGCGTGAGGCCTCCGAGGACCAGCACGGTAACGCAAAAAAATGAGAGTTTCAGCGGCATAAGAGAAATTGATCGAGACACTTCTAACGCAGGGCAATGCAGTCGGTTTCCCGGCTTGAGGAGTCCGGGTCTGTTAAGCCACTGTTTTCGACTTGGAAAATGGCAAATTACTTAGTATTTTGTGTACGGTAGTTCACGCGAATGGTTGTGCGCCGACTCTGCTATTTTCCTGAGACCCTGTGAGTTGTGTGCGAGGCGCACAAAGGTATTCGATCCTTTCACCAGTTAAACGTCACACCTATGCAAATCGGCAGATCAGTACAGATCGTAACACAGGAGACCACGGAGTGGCCACGGTTTATGGCCGAAGAGAATGAACGTGCGGCGCTCATTCGTTATGGTATCACCCTGATCATTGCTGCCAATGTCGCGCAGGCAATCGGCAGCATGATTGTCACTGCAGGCTTTGCCTTCATTGGCTTGTGGGCTCCCTATTTTCTCGCAATGCATGCGCTGCGGCTCGCCTTTGAGATCACGGCGCTCTTCTTTGTTCCGAAGATTCTCTCAACGCTGGCTCCAAGCTTCGGCGGCTCAAAGAATGAACTCAGTGCGCTAAAGCTTTACGTCTACGCGATGACACCGGCATGGCTCGGAATGGTACTCATGTTTATTCCGATCCTCGGCTGGATTGCAGCGCTCGCAGGCGGCATCTATGCGTTCTATCTTTTCTGGATGCATTCAGCCGAAGCGATGACCGTTCCCGAAGACAAGAAAGTTGGCTATGTTCTGTTTTCGATTCTTATTGTCGCCGTGATTTACTGGATCATCACACTGATCGTTACCGCGATTGTTACGGCCATGTTTCTCGGCGGCCTTTACTCTACTGGTTGGCACTCCGGACCCGGTTTGTAGTCCCTCCAATAGACTGAAAATTGCATCGCCTCTGAAGGAAACTTCAGAGGCTTTTTTTGCACCATCGGCGATTCCTCACTCAACGATATGGAAGAGATCATCATCTCCTATCGTAAGAACTCTCCCAACTTGAATCCAAATCTCTTTACCTGAGAGAAACATTTTTCCGCTGTCAGCGTCAAATACGGGCCAGTTTCAGCAAAAGTCCATATTTTTGTGAAGAGATTGCTTTCTGGCACCAAACGGCTTTCCGTTGGCGAGGATTTTGATTAAGAGCTTTCCAGACAACTTTTACAGCGTCGAGAGGCGCTGGCAGAGAAGAGATCAGTGAGGAGGATTCGAAATATATGAGCGGACCGCCTCTCGAGATCAAGCTAATTCCAGACCTTCTTATTTACTTAAGAATTGCGAGGAAGAGCTCTAGACTAAGCGCATCAACGACCTGAATTTCTAACACCCTTGCGGTGGAAGAGCGAACTTCAGCTCAGGTCTCGAACAAGATGTGACAGGGTAAGCCCCGCACCGTTCGGACCAGCCCACAGGTAAACGACATTCGTTGCCTGTACGCCGCGAGACTTGTTTTACACTTGAAAATTACACGTGCCATGCTTATAAAATCAATTCGTCGGATTCTCGGTATGTCCGCCCTGGCGCTCTGTGCGTCGCTAGCGGTTGTATCGTCGAATGCCAGTGCTCAAACTGGAATGACCGATAAGCCGACCTGGCCAACGCATACAACACTTGGCTTTGGCGGCGGCGCTGACCTTAACTTTCCTTCGTCGGGAATCTACACACTCGACAATGTCCAATACCAACATGGACCGGGATTTCCTAATTTCGAGTTCCACTTGCTCGGTGAATTCCCGATTGCAACGAACCTCATGTTCGCGCCTCGCATTGCTTACAACGATTTCAGCACTCGCTGGGATGACGGTGTAGCAAACCCAGGTGGAATGACCGCGGGCGCACCTGGTTCGAGCGTGAAAGATCTTGGTGTCGCATTCCAGACAATTGGCGCAGACATTCTATTTAAGTATTCGCTCAGCAATTTTCATTTGATGCTGGGACCCCATTTCTCGACACCGATCAAGTACAGCTATGCACATAGCTCGAATATTACCGATGCGAGTAACTCGGGTGTGAATATTCCTGAAGTTGCAAAATTTATTGCAGCGATCAAGGGGGGTATCGGTTACGACATTCCGCTCAATTCAAAGAATACGATCTGGCTCACGCCTGAAGCATTCTACGATTACTTCCTTACCGATTTTTCGCAGAAGCATGACAAGAGCGAGTATTTTATCTCGACAGTTCAGGCCGGACTTAGCTTAAAGTTCGATGTCGGCAGCGAACCGCCGCCGCCGCCGCCTGTTGCAGCAATCGAGGTTTCGATCACCGCTCGTGGCGTATTGCCGGATAACACTCCGACACCAGAGCCGATCGTACCACAGCAGGGTTTGCATAGCCGCTCTTCAATGCCGCTGCTTCCATATGTTTTCTTTGCAAGCAACGATGCATCGGTACCGGCTCGCTATAGCCGTATGGGATCGACTGGCTTCACGACCGAATCCCTCAAGGATAAGAACGAGGTGGATGGTAACCATGCGGTACTCGATATCGTCGGCGCGCGCTTGAAACAGTATCCGCAAGCTACTGTGACGATCACTGGAACAAACGAGAATGCTGGTCAGGAAAAGAACAATATCAATCTTTCGAAGGCACGTGCAATGGCGGTGCGCGATTATCTCGTCAATACCTGGGGTATCGATGCAAGCCGCGTCACGGTCGATCAACGTAATCTTCCTGAACTTCCGACCAATCCTGTAACCAAGGCGGGCAGAGAAGAGAATCGTCGCGCAGAGATCGCTTCTGCTGACAGCCGCGTCACCGGACCCGTCGTCATTGAGACACGCACGAACAATACCGTTGGTGAAACGATCGTCCGTTTTGAGACGACCATTCGTCCGACGGATGTTCAGTACAAGGATTGGACGATCACCCTGGACGATAACGGTACGCAGATCGGTCAGCCCCTCACAGGGACTGGAATGCCGCCTGCAACAACAACTGCTGTAATCGCGGATGCATCTTCATACGTCAACAAGCCGGTCCATTATAAGATCGTTGTGAATACAATGGACGGACGTCAGGCTGTGTCGGATGGTATGACCCGTGTCGTAACACGTACTGTCGACCGCGAGAACCTCGAGCGCTATGCAATGCTTAGCTTCGACTTCAACACTGCCGACATCAACGCACGTGCTCGTCAAATGCTCGACCTCATTTCCGAGAGTATTTCTCGTGATGCGACGGGCGTAAACGTGACCGGCTATTGCGATAGTACTGGCACTGCGGAATACAACCAGGCTTTGAGCGAACAGCGTGCGAATTCCGCCGTTACCGCTCTGCGCGCAACGACCAAACTTCCGGCGAACACCAATGTTCACGGTGTTGGTCTCCGCGATCCAAAATTCGCGAATGAACTTCCGGAAGGACGTCAGCTTAACCGCCGCGTTGAAGTTCAGATCGATAAGTCCAGCAAATAATTACACCGGGGTAATGCTGCACGAAGAAGGGCGCCGCTATCGGCGCCCTTCGTTTATTGTCGAAATGAATTTCACAACATTTCGTGTTGATAGTTTTGAGAAATGAAAAGAAGGACTACGTTCGGATTGATCGCGGCGCTCGCACTTGTCGCGCTGGTGTATGCGATCCTGCTTTTGCCCAATACCACTTCAACGAATAAAGAGGAACGGATCATCGTCCCAAAAGGAATGACTGTGCAAGCGCTTCGAGATTCTCTCGATGCACATCACCTATTACGCTCGCCGTTCCTTTTCAGCCTGGCTGCACGGCTGCTTGGGACGGGCAGCAAGCTGCACGCTGGCGTTTATCGAATTGCGTATGGACTCTCCAATGCAGAGATCATCCAGCGATTCACTGGCAGCGAGTATGCGCTGATTTTTCAGGCGACATTTCCGGAAGGAATCACGATGCGAAGAGTCGCGCAGATTGCGCGCGAAAAGCTGGAGCTTGATTCTGCTCTGTTTATGAAATATGCTACCGATCCCGTCTTCATACATTCGCTCGGCGTTCCGAAAGAAGCAAAAGACGCGGAGGGTTATCTATTTCCGGATACATATCGATTCGTGCTGACAACCGATCCAAAGACGCTTGTCATTCGGATGATCGCACGATGGAAATCGGTCGCGAACGATTCGGTTCGCGAGAAAGCCGAAGCGCTGGATCTGAGTCTGCATGAACTCATGACGCTAGCCTCAATAGTAGAAGCCGAGGCGCATCTGCCGAAAGAGCGTGATACGATCGCTGGAGTCTATTGGAACAGACTCAACATCGACATGAAGCTGGATGCAGACCCGACCGTTCAATATGGTTTGCATCTCACGCGACCGATCACCCATGATGACCTGTCTATCCCAACGCCTTACAACACATACATGAATACGGGTCTGCCACCCGGTCCAATCAATAACCCTGGCGCGGCAGCGATCAAAGCCGCGCTCGAACCTGCACATCACAACAAACTGTATTTCGTAGCTCGGCGTGATGGCTCAGGCGGACATTATTTTTCTCGCACAATGGACGAACAATCCCGAATGATCAATCAGGCCCACGCAAACGCTGCCCCGTAATCCAGGCTCGAAGAAATCGGAACGAGCGCTTTCATCGACCTGTTGAACCGGTCGCCTAAGACTCGGTAACGATTGATTCGGCAACGAGCATTAGCAGTTTCGGCGTGTAGCGCAGCCTGGTAGCGCACTACTTTGGGGTAGTAGGGGTCGTGGGTTCAAATCCCGCCACGCCGACAAGAATTTTCGGACCTCACCCGCCTCAATCAACGAGGCTTTTGTATCCCCACTCATCTTTCCCGAATAAGTTTTTTCTCCGCGACATTGCCGAGATGATCTTGCACGCGCAAGAGATAAACACCGTTTGCGAGCCCGCCGCCTGAAACAGTGATAGTCCGATTTCCGACTCCGGAAGCACATGCGACTTTTCGACCCAACACATCGATCACTGAATAATCAAATGGCGCTTCGATCGAATTCGGAACGGTCGCTATGACCGATTTAGTAAATGGGTTTGGAAATATTTGTAGTTGTGCAGCAGGCTTCATTGGTGTTTCGACTGCTCCGGGGACCGGGTCTTGTTCGATCTTCCATATTAGTGGTCGATACTTGCCGAGAGAATCAGCCGTTCCACCACAAACATAGATTGGACCGTGGTGATCTAGAACTGCATCAAGAGCAGTGTCACGCGTCGATCCACCTCCATGGCTGGTGATCCATCGAAGTGTGCCCAGTGAATCATACTTTAAGACGACGACAATTGAGTTGCTTCCTTGCTGAGCAGTTGCAACGATATAAACATTGTTCGCTGCGTCTGTAAGAAGTTTGCAAGGTAGGCGTCGTTCGTTAGCATAAGTGCGGTCATCGAGAATAAGACTGTTGTAGTTATGCTGCCAAAGCAGTCCTCGGCTCTCGGAATAACGCGTAATTCCGATATTCGTATTGTAAGTATTGAGATCAGCATCCGGCGAACGTACCCATAGACGGTGCGCGGGGAAATAGCGTTCGTTCACGATGTTTCCATTAACATCCACCTTCGTAAGCGAGTCACCAATGATCATGGCATTTCCGTTCTGGTCAACATACATCGAGCTTCCCTCGACTCGCGTTGACCAAGAAGAAGTCAGCTGCCCGACAGAGAAATGGGACAGCCTGTTCTCCCGCTTATCAACATAGAACGGTGGTTGGTACCATATCGAGGTATCTGTTTTATCGAAACTGTTCAGCAGATAGAATCCTCCGACTCCGTCCAGCTCTGCTGCAATTGGATAATCGTCAAGATTATACTCATATCCAGAGTTACCAGCATCCAAAAACAGTTGGGAGGTGCCGTTAATCAAGCTGATCGAAGGATGGGAATTCTGTGAGTTTGTCCAAAAGACCCCGATCTGCCCAACTTCCGATTTATCGTATGCTGCATCGTGGACATACCATCCATATCCATGACAGATCTCAATGATTTGACTGTTCGGAAGTACAAGTGTTCGGAAAGGAACAACATTGGAGTCATGTCCCAATGTATCTGCCCACCTAAATGTGCCTTGCTTGTCAAATGACGTGAGCACACAATTATCAAAATCCGTTGCACTCGCGAAATGATTGCGAAGTATTCCAGAGAAGTATATATTTTGGGATCCATCTGTCACGATTTGCCACGGCACGTCGGACCCTGCACCCGTCCCATGAATAACCCTCGACCACATCGAGCTGCCGGAGGAATCGTACTCATCAAGGATCATGTCCTGATGAAGTGTCTGATCGGCGCCCTGTATCCCGACGAGCAACTTCCCATCGCCGGCTAATGCGAGAGTTTTCGCGAAGCTATCACCAGTATCGTTCGGCGCGGGTCGCACCAGGGACCATGATGTATTCACACGATCACTTGCTACATATAAATGATATGCGATGGTATCCAGGCTGGCAGATTCCGCATTTGAATGAACAACTACGATCCCGGAATCCAAACCAGCCTTTACAGGATGGATCGAGACATCAAGAGGCACTTCAATGCCGGCAGCAATCAATTTCAGAACAGTACCAATGATGTTGCACTCGGAGGATGAGGGTTGATAAGCAGTTATTCGGAGTGAATCCGTCCCGTCGTTATATAAATAGCTTCGCTCAATGATAGTCTGACCAAGTTGCAATGTTGCGAGAGTGGGATTCGAGATAATCCTAAGATGAGGCAGCTTCGCTCTGGCATCGATCCGTACTTTGAGTGGGCTAGTGAAAGGATCATCCGTTGTGATCGTTAAATGAACTCCTTCACCCACGCTAGTTAAAACAGAAAACGTATAGCGCACAAAGGCACTATCTCCAGGCAGAACGGTCAGGTTGCTATCAAGCGAGCTAAGATGCGGATTGTCGCCTGTGACATTGAGCACGTTCCAACTGGTCGTGTCATCGTTTCGTACAAGCAAGCGGTGAACGGAGCTATCATTCTTCGGATAGACCCCGATAAACGTGTCTATGGAATTTAGATACAACCAGCCACGTCTTTGAGCATTGGCTGAACGATTGATCCAGCTTGCATCAGGCCAGGGGCCGGATGTGCCTAGAATAGCCGCCGTATGTGAACCCCCAAGCACCGGCGTTTTCAAACTATCAGCCGTCAAGAGTGGAAGAGCTTCGCGTTGCCAGGATTTCCCCGAATCTCGTGTTGCCAGAATATATCGCGTGGTTTTTTGAAATGTAGCGTAGCCCCTTCCGCCTGAACCGAAACTAAGATGTGTCGTTCGAATTGAGGTTCGAGCAACAGGCATCCAATGCGCTCCGAGATCAGAACTCGAGTAGATACCACTGTCGGTAGATGCCTCCCATCGCTGGCCTCCAACATATTTGATCTCCGTCGCATAACCAAAGAAGATAGCTGACGTGTCGAGCACGTTCAAGATAGTCCAGGTAGTGTCCGGATAAAGTTTTCTTACTATGAGCGATCTACCGGCAGTGTCCTGAAGGACCGCGATTGCATTGCCTACAGCGTCTTGATCATATGAGCGAATGTCGCCAACGGTATATCCGATGAACTTACTGCCATCGAGCACAAGGTCGCACGGCAGACCCCCCTGATCTTTTGATCGATACACGAACAATCCCTGAAACGGGACCGATAAATGGAGTGAATATGCAGCAGTTGCAAAAATGAAACGTCCATTACCGACAGTTGTCAAGTATCGTGAGTCGTTAGTAAAGGGTCGCACGTTTGGATAGATCTCATTCCATGTCCTGCCACCATCCACCGTCTCCTCGATTCCACTGCCCTGCGCTTGATTGCTATACTTGTGAACGAATACAAATCCGTGTGTCGCTGAAAGGAAATGAAATGAGGTAGGCATGTTTGTACCCAATGTGCCTGCAAAGAAGCTAGTGCTATCCTGCACTTGCCATGACGCCCCTGCATTCGTTGTCGTATAGAGCGGGAAAGATGCTAGATCAGGATAGACACGTACTCCGAATCCAGAGGAATCATCCAGGAATTGGATCTGGCTAAACATTTGGGAAAGCCCACTCCATTGCCCCACCGCAGTTGTACTGCAGATCACGATGAGAGTCAGTGAAAGGGTGAGGGCCTTGTACATTATGGATAAATAGAGTTGCCGAGTAGAAAAGGAATCCGAAAGGGCGAACAAACATTCGTTGGGGAAAAATTTTTACCCCAGGCGCGCAATCAAAACAGCATCCTCCTATTCCGATAAAGATTCATCAGCACGCCGGCCATGACGAGGTTGGTCAGTAGTGCGGAGCCGCCGTAGCTCATGAAGGGTAGCGGGATGCCTACTACAGGCATGAGCCCGAGTGCCATTCCGATGTTTACTGTGCAGTGCAAGAACCAGATGCCTGAGATGCCGATCGCGAGAACACTCGCGAAACGGCTTCGAACGCTGGAGGCGATCGCGATGCCTCGGAAGATCACGAAGAGATAGAGCAGCAGGATCACGACTGCGCCGAGAAATCCGAACTCCTCGCTTGGTACACTGATGATAAAGTCGGTCCACTGCTTGGGCACGTAGCGCAACTGCGTTTGCGTCCCTTTCAAATAACCTTTGCCGACGATGCCGCCGGAGCCGATCGCCATGCGTGTCTGGATCACATTGTAGCCTTTGCCAAGTGGATCCAACTCGGGATCGAGCACGACCTGAATGCGATCGCGCATGTATTGCTTCATGTGGTTCAGGACGAAATTCGTCGAGAACGCGACGCCGATCACGATCGTGAATGCCAGAATAGTCAGCACAAGATTTCGGCGGAAGGCAAAAAAGAGCACTGCTCCACCAATGAGTACGGACGCGATCATCGGCGTTCGCCCGAACAACGCAAGCACCGCAACAACCAGCGGAGCACAGATCGCAGCAAGCAAAAACAGATCGGCGCCAGCCCAGAGCAAAACAATACCCAACAAACCAACAAAGATGATCGCACTTCCTGGATCTGGCTCAAGCATGATGAGCGCGACAGGAACCATGATCAGTGCGACCGTGACGAGAAGTGGTACGATGCGCGAGAGGTCCTGCTCTTTCGAAAGATATTTACCTACTGCCAGCATCGTTGCGAGCTTCGCAAGTTCGGACGGTTGAAATTGAGCCGTGCCAATCGAGATCCAGCTTCGATGCCCATAAACGAGCTTTCCCGCAAACGCGACATAGACAAGCAGCACCAGCGAGATTGCATAAAGCGGATAGGCGATGAGCGTGAACCATCGCGCGGGCAGGTAAGCCATGATGAGCATCAAACCGATGCCCGCTGCGGCGAACGCGAGCTGAAGTTTAAAGCGATCGTTCATCTGCGCCGCATAGGTTGCGCTGAAAATAGCGGCAAAGCCTACTGCGGTAATAAGCAGTACGGAGATGAGCGTCGTCATGTCAAAATGACGAGCTTCCAGTAGTTCAACACGATCGAACGAGTCGCGTCCGCGGGGCATGAGTATTAAGTCAGGTTATTCGCGAGAGCTGTCGCGCGGATCGTAATAGGATCGGCGCGCCACGAACGGCTTCATTGCACGCGGCGCGTCGAGTACTTCCTTCATGATAAAATAATTGCGGATCGTGTCGGCGGTATAGGCAAACTTGTATGCGCGCGGCTTTGCGGATTCAGTAACAAGATCAAACGATCTATCGAGCGCAAGCCGCTCCTTCTTTGAAAAGCCCTGATTGAGTTGAAAGTTCGAAACACCCGCCTCGGCATTGTCATACTCTTTATAGACAGCCTGCTGTTCGAACGGCTTCGCACCCGCACGTTGGCGCAATTTGAGTACCGCTGCCTCGACATCAGCCTGGACATTAGCCTCTGAGGAATCAAAGGCCTGAGAAATTCTATCCGGATTAACTGGCGGCCGCGCAGTTGGCATCTGCCTGTTTGCAGGATTTGACCTGGGAGCATTCCGCATCTCGGTCGACCTGCGCTGGCCTTTGAATGCCCGCCTCAGGATCGAGTAGAGGATGAATATGAGAAAAACGTAATAGGATTTCATTCAGAGATATCGGTCAGCCCTTCACCAACAACCACATCGCCTCTCTTGATCACAGCAACAACATCGCTGACGGCGATATGATACGGCAGATAGGCCAGTTGCGGTATGTCATACAATACAACATCCATGAACTTGCCTGGTTCGATTGAGCCGTGAGTTTTTTCAAGCCCAAGTGCCGCTGCGCCGTTAAGTGTTGCGGCTGTGAGCGCCTCTTCGACCGACATCTGCATTCCGATCACGGCGAGCGTCATCGCGAACTGCATGTTCTCGCTCATCGAGCTTCCGGGGTTGCAATCCGTCGCAATAGCAACGATCGCCCCAGCATCGATCAATCTGCGAGCTGGCGCGAATGGCGCGCGGATACTTAATGCCGTGGTCGGCAAAAGTGTGGCGACAGTGTTGCTGCCAGCAAGCGCATCAATGCCTGACCGACTCACCTTGAGCAAATGATCCGCGCTCAGGCATCCCAATTGGACCGCAAGCTCCGCGCCGGAAGTGTCCGCGAGTTCGTCGGCGTGAAGTCGCGGGCGAAGTCCGGCTTTCACACCCGCTTCGATGATCCTTCTGGTTTGCGCATTGGAGAAATAACCTTCGTCACAGAAGACATCGATAAACTCGGCAGCGCCGGCACGCACGACTTCCGGCAGTTGCTTTTGAATGACTTCATCGACATACTCTTCATGATCCACACCATTTGGAAACGCGTGCGCTCCGAGGAACGTCGTGTGAATCTCCATCGGTGTGCGCCTGCCCAATTCCTTTGCTGCTTTCAGGAGCTTTAACTCATTTACAACATCAAGGCCGTAACCTGATTTCACTTCGATCGTTGTAGTGCCAAGTCGCAGAGCGCTTTCGATGTATCGCTTTGAATGCTTGACGATCGCATCCATCGTTGCATTGCGCACACTCTTGACAGAGCTCTGTATTCCGCCACCAGCCGACGCAACATCCTGATACGACTTGCCTTCAGCCCGCATTGCAAATTCCATCGAACGCTCACCCGCGAAGATCGCATGGGTATGCGAATCGACAAATCCCGGCAGCGCGACGAGTCCCCGACAGTCGATGATCCTGGAGTTTGAACGATCGTGCTTACCGACTTCTCCAACGC
>JABDDM010000001.1:88890-89064 GCA_013287605.1 Ignavibacteria bacterium
ATTGTCACCGACAAGAATTTCCGCATGCTCCAACAATCGAACGCTACGCATGCCATTCGCACCGCGTGCCGCCTGAAAGCCGAGCGGCGTGTAGAGTTTGCCAATATTTGTAAAGAGCTTCATAGTGCAAAGATGGCAGATTTCCGGGCTAGCGCGACGGAGGCGAGATTCAGG
>JABDDM010000002.1 GCA_013287605.1 Ignavibacteria bacterium
ACGATTGCTGGCAAAATAGATGGTCTGACCATCGGCAGCGATCGAAGCGGCTCCGTCACCACTGGGGCTGTTGATCTGCCTGACATTGGTTGGCGGACCCCAAACGGTATCGTTGCCTTCTTCACTATGGGTCACCCAGAAATCATCGTCACCGAGTGCCCCGCCATCCGTACGACGCGAGACGAAATACATTGTGCGTCCATCTGCGGTGATGGTAGGCGCAAAATCGTATTTATCGGTATTGACGGCCTTCCCGAGATTCTTAACGATCAGGTTTCTGTATGCACCTTTTTTCGTTGTATCAACCGGAGGGGGCGGTGGTGTGTGAAAAGTGTAAGCCATGCTCGATGGGAACATGAACTGAGGACCAGCTTGCATCTGAGGCAATCCGACCCAAGCCGAAGCCTGCTCAGTCCCGGCTAGAGCGCCGAGTGTAAGGAGCATAGCTGTAGCAACGAGCGCACGGAACATTCGAAGAAGTTTCATACGGAGCTAACGAAAACAGTCAATTAGATTTGCAACATGCGAACGACTCAAAAGCCCCTCGCAGACTCTACACAACATGGAGCCGCGAAGTACCAGTAGAAGTGTGAAGGTACCGATCGAAGTGGCTAAATCAGCACATCTCTTTCAACAGAGTGAGAGCTCATCCACATATTGCAACGCACGACGAACATTTTGGTTCAACAGTGTGAAGCGCACAACGCTCTTTTTGTGAGAGTGCTGCGTAGAGGAGAATGAACGGAGCCGACAACAGGCGGCTTTCTCCGACGAACAATTAACCTTCGCCTCAGTGAGATGACTAAGGTGCCTGTAGAAGATCAACGAAGCAATTGCCCGACACTCAGGCGGTATTCTGAAAGTACTAACTCAACCAGATGATAGGAACTTGGAAGCTACTACGATTCTGAGCCTAGTGCAATCAAGTTTTCTTAATACTGGTTTCCCTGGATTCATTTTTGTTAACTTAAATGCTCCACTCTTCCCCACAAAGCTTCAATCCTAATGTTCCTCCGACCCACCTGAAGGATTTGCAATACCAGAATCGCTTAACAATACCAGAATCGCTTAAGTGGATGCCATCGAGATTTGGATTTGAGCGGCGTCTCTGTTCGCCTCAGATAGTCTGAATGACGAAATTGGTGCCCCGAGTCTAACGGAACAGCATATTTGTGCGGAGTGGGTCGATCGAACACCAGTTCGACTGTTCATTAAAGAACCCCCAGCTTTGAGGGTATATAACAAAGGGCAATGTGTTCACAGGACTAATTGAAGAACTCGGCACACTCGTTGACCGAAAGACAGAGGGAACTTCTGTGCGTCTACAAATTGAGGCACAAAAGGTGCTCTCAGACCTGAAAATCGATGATTCTATTTCGGTTAACGGTTGCTGTCAGACAGTCGTACGCGTAGAGCCGTCCGTTTTTGAAGTCATTGCAGTCGGGGAGACTCTCCAAAAAACGACACTCGGATCATTGAAAATTGGTGCAGCACTTAACTTGGAGCGGGCCGCTACCTTAGAGACACGTTTAGGCGGTCATCTTGTACAAGGTCATGTCGACGGCGTCGCTCGAGTTAGCGCAATAAACTCGCTCGACGGAAGTTGGGAATATTACTTCGAGATCCCTGAGGCTTTCATTCGGTATATCGTGCCGGTTGGATCGATCGCTATCAACGGTGTCAGCCTGACAGTCGCAAATATCGAGTCAAGAACGATCAAGGTGGCGGTCATACCGCACACCCACGCTGTCACCAATTTCAAAGACCTTCGTCCCGGCGATGAGGTCAACATCGAGACCGATGTGATCGCAAAGATGGTCGAGCGGTTTGTCGAACGAAGAGCAGAATAGAGTTTTGAGGACTATCGAACTTTGTGTTGATGGAGCCGGGAGTCACCCGGGGAGACGGTAGCCAGAAGGTAACGAGCGAGAACAGCGTAGTTTGCCGAGCCACAGGTAGCACCACTAGCTCACAAAGAGTTTTTTTGAATGTCGCATTCTTCATATTGCAGTTAGGATCGCACCATGTCTAAAGGCGGAGCGGGAAAAGTATATTTCATTCTTTACCTTGCAGTTCTACTCGAACTGCTGATCATTATCGTCGAACGCGATGACGCAGAAGACGAACTTAAAAAGGAAAAATTAGCGCTTGAACAAAAGAGCAAGCGAATTCAATTGATCGCCGAGACGATCATCAATTCGCTTCGCGGAAGTGCCACTTCCGTTAGCTCGACCTCGGATCAGAGCATGATCCTTGGAGACCCAAAGGAGCTGGAACGCCAGTTCTCCGTGCGCGTCCGCGTTGCAGATCCTTTCCGCGATTCGGTCAAGGAGCTCGATCTCCACATCCTCCGCAACAATCAGGAGATGTCTGTCTCCAATATCGCCTCCGATTCCGTGCTCTATCCACGAACACATTCAGGCCAGGATTATACGTTCCGATATAATTTCAAGCCGACGTTTGGAGCAGGTGAATACAAGCTTCATTTCGATGCCCGTACGAATCAGGTCGTTGGCGTAACGCCGGAAGCGGGTGTCAATGACACAGTCAAGATCGGCGCTATCCACTTGACTGTTGGCGAATTGAGAGAAGTGAAAGACGGTATCGTCGAAAATGTACCGCTGAGAGGTTACATCGATTCTCTCTTGAGCGGCAATTACATGAATTTCGCGACGAACGTAGGTTCGAACGAATTCACTGTGAACGTGCAGCCTCCGAAGAACCCAGTCTACGATCAGCTTTCGGTATTCCCCGAAGAGAATGATTTTGCAGCGTTCCCAACGCTGGAGCTGCCAAATCCTTTGAAGATTCAGGGTGCAGAAGCAAGTAAGGTTGAAATTATCCAGACTGAGGGTAAGGGACAAATCGTTAAGGTCGATACCAACTGGGTATGGACATGGAAACCCAGTGCGATCGATGTCGGAACAACTGGCACCGTAAAGTTCTCAGCCAATGCTAAACGAGGCGGCGGTGCGAAGGACATTGCACAGGGAAGCTTCTCGTATAAGGTTGATAAATTGGAGCCTGCTATCCCATCGCGGTTCTATCCTGAGAATTCGAAGACGCATGCAGGTCTCCCCTATAGCGGAATCGTATTCAAGGCAAATGGTAAAAAGGCTAAGCTGGATGGCAGCTACAGAATGGAGCTTTATCTTGCTAACGCCAAAGTAGCTTCGAGCAACGAGCCCACCATTGAATATACCCCAGTCTTCACGCAAGACGAGGGTAAGAAGCTTGAGGTTCGTACTTATTACAAGTCGGCCTTCATGAAGGATTATATTCAGTTGCAGGATACCACACTTACAGTTCAGCCACCGCCATTGAAAGTTGCCCAATCTGATGATCTTCAAGTCGGGGATCCATTGGATATCAGAGTTGCCCTCGGTATTGCAGGTGCCTACAGAGAAGTCGGAGCCGATCACGTTGACATCGAATCCGGTGGTTATTTCGAGAACAGCGCCAAAAAACAAATTACTGATAAGGTCGGAAATAACTTCAACTTCGAGGCCAAGATGACAAGCAAAGCGATGAATATTCGCAGCAAGGCCGGACAAGTTGTGAACTACACGGTATCCGACCCCATCACCCATCAGAGCTTTAGTGCACAGCTCACTATAACACCGAAACAAAAGGCCAGCGGTCGTCCGGGAGTACCGGCAGTTGGGAGTGGTGGTATACATTAAATAAAGGCAGCTCTGTAGCCGAATGAGGATATTCCGATCCCTACAAAAATGAACTCTGGGCAAATTGCAGCCAAGATGGTAAACCATATGACAATATCGATTTCTCTCAGTACGATGGCCAAACGAATCACGCTGGGAAGCATCCTGGCGGCATCCATTACATTTATCAGTGTTTCCGCATTCGCGCAACCACTTGTGGACTCTTTGAAAGCGCTTCAACTGCGTAATGATAAGATGTACAGGACGTTGAACGCGATGGATGATAAGGGTGCCTCATATCAGTTCACTAATGTCACCGCTTGGCATATCGTTGATCCTGATCTGTTCGATCTCATCAAGCGAGTCTACGTGGATCAGTACGGCCAGAAACAATTGAAGGATTTCGATATTCAGGACGTCTACCTCTTCGCAGCTCCTGGCAGCGGTGAGAATTTTGAGCCGTTCCATGTCTTGTTCATGGGTAAGCGCGTCAAGACCGACACGGCTGGAGGCTCTGACGTCGATCCATTCTTTGGAGGGGCAAAGAGAAAGAATACAAATGAGAAGATCCCGATTGCGTTCAAGGGCAAAGATGTTGTGCGCTTGATGCATCGCCAGCCAGCGCTGCTCGAGCAGATCAATGCAATCCAGGGTGAGATCGTTGAATTGCCTGGAGATATTCTGCCCAGTGGAGTTCAATTGATCAAATCTTCTGCACAGCGTTACATCTACCATCAGATGTTCGAAGGCTTCTACGCGAAGCGCCAGATTATTGATGAACAAAATCGAGCGCTTGGGCTGCCAACGAGTGATGAATCGTTTGGAACAGCGGATACAACGGCTGCCCTGATCGCAGGAGCGAATCCGGATGTCATTCCCAGAGATCCTGAATCCTCAGCCGCACTTCCTGACGAACAATTGGCCGCTCGCGCATTCAAGTATGGGAAGACGATCGACCTATCGATGAATCATTTGCTGGTCAATGTCTCGCGCAATACGGCGGTCGAGCTCCAGCTTGGCAACCCCGAGGTCGGACTTCCATTCTGGAGCTCTGGCGAAGGCAGGCTTTGGCTCGTCTTGAAAAACCAGATCGGCACCGAGAGTAACTTTAAGCTCGGATTCGACTTCCCTGCAAATCTTGGTCGCGATGGAGCGGCGATCTTCCAGGCTCGAAAGCTATCTGGCTTTTTTGGTGGATCGATCGACGCTTACTTTGCGGGCATCGACTTTTTCAGCGCATTCAACATGCCACTTGCACTGAATTTCTCCATCCTGCCGGCTGGTGGGTACAATTCCAGCATTATCTACAATGGTGGTTACCCGACAGTCAATCCCAAAGCCGCAGATGGCATTCATGATTATATCGTAAAGCCAGGCCGCACATTTTTCCGTACTGCATTGGTTGGCCAGCTTTACATTCCGATCATCGTTCAGCTCGACCCCGCGAACTTCATCCAGTTTTCAGCCGGCGTCGGCATTCACACCGTCTATCGTTCGTGGATTCCCGATTCGAGCGATGCAGATTTCCGCGCCAATGGCGGCCATCCGATCGATGCGAGCCTGGTCGACAAAGTGCAGGATCTGGACCGAGTCTCTACTCCTGTAACACCACATGTGGGTCTGGAATACGTCAATCACCGCTCGAGCAAGTTCGGGCTTAATCTGTACTACGATCACTTGTTTACCTTCGGCGGATGGATCGAACTGATTGAAGATCATCTCCGAATCGAGACAAGCTACACGGCGCCACTCGTCCGCGATGCGAAGCCATACGAGCCTTCGTACTTCTTCCAAATTACACCGCGCATTTATTTCTAAAGAAGAGCGCGTCTTTACACGTTGAACTTTTAACGACCGACGACAATGTCAGTATTGAACAAATCTCTTCTCTGGAATCTGCCCGGCTTAGTTGTGGCCGGTCTGCTAGCGCTCACGGTGCAAACCGCGGAAGCCCAGGCGCAGCCCAACCAGGGCCAGCAAGGCATCTCGCCACAGAGCAACTGGGCCGATTCGCTTCGGATGGCACGTGCCGAGAACGAGTCGCTTACGCGAATTCTGCAGGCGGTCGAATCGATCGATACAGCCCGGCAGAACGAGCTCATCCAGTGGATCATCACCGACCGTAACATTCGCAGCCGAGTTATTTCGGCGCTTCGCAAGGCGGGAAAATCCATTTCCCCGAACTCGGTCGCTGAGCTTACGGTAACTCAAAAGCCGCCGACCGCGGATTCTCCTGACCCAGACAACATGCAGTTGCTCCGTCTGGTGATTGAATCGATCGGTGTCTATGGAGAACCCAATATTCGGCGCATCCTGGGTCAGGATCTTTACACGAAGATTCAAGGCCGTCAGGGTTACGAATACACGCTCATCTCGACTGAGCCTGCGCAGCAGAAGATCCAGTTCGTCTATCTGGACGCTTCGCTCTTCGGCGGACAAATCATCTTTAAGTCAGGTTTTGGTTTTGGTCTTCGCGTCGGTAACGACTATGTTGGCTATCCATTCTGGCTGCCCGGCACCCTCGGCACGTTCGGCATCCTTCGTCGTGGCACGACGGATTTCAAGATCGGTCTTGAATGGCCACTGGGCGAATCAGGTGTGGCTCCATTTACGATCACCGGTGGCATGAAGATCAAGGAGCGCAAGCTTGAAGGTGTGATGACCTTCGCAACCGCCATCGATCAGGACCTTGGGCTTCTGAGCGAGCAGTCGGGCAAACTTCACTTCGGTGCGGATTTTCTTACCGGCTTCAACCCAACCATCTCGACGTTTTCGAGCCGCGCAACGCTACAGCCGCAGTTCCGCACAAGCTATATTTCGAATCAATTCCCTGGCACGCTGAAGGACAGCTTGTTCTACCTGCAACTCTCTGCTCATGCCTGGGTGACGTATAAACTAACGACATTCCTTCGTGGCGCGTATATTTCAGTCGGCGCCGGCACCCACAGGATCAACGCAGTTACGATCGGACAAAAGACTGACCCTGCAAGCCAGGATGTCGTAAATGCCGCGACATTCAGCTTCTTCGATCCGCTTATCAAAGTCGGTTACGTACACACTGGCGATGCTGGTGACGAATATGGCATGAGCCTGCAGTATTGCAATACGCTGCTTGCCGACGGCTTTGTGAAGCTCTTCCCATGGCTTCAGCTTGAAGTCAAGTACGCTGCTGTAGTTGGCCGCGACCCGGAAAAGTGGGAATGGAAAGATTATGTAATGGTCTCGCCGAAGATCATCTTCAATTTCTAATGCAAGCCGATCTGGCGAATTTCATCCCCCGACTTATTCGGGGGATTTTTTTTGTCTGAGGGCCACAGCGGGCACAAACTAGAGTAGCATTCCATTAGCCTTACTGTTACATTATTGCAATTCATGCTCAAACGCGCACTCGCACTTTCGGTCGTTGTTTGCCTTGTTTGTTCCAGTCAACTTTTTGCGCAGCAGAAGGAGACGGCCAAGCTGCGCGATGCATCAAAGCGGCCTGCGCGTTACGGACTGCAGTCAGTCAAAGGTGATGCGCTGTTCGATATCAAAGATGTCGATATCACCCACTTCCCGGAAATGAGCGTCATCTTTTCCGCGGTCAACAATCGCAACCAGTTTATTCGGACGCTGAAAAAAGACGATGTTCTTCTGGTCGAGAATGGTCAGAAACGCCCAATCATCTCGCTCGATCTTATCAGCGCCCAAAACCGGGTACCGATTGACATCGTTTTTGTCATCGATCAAACCGCGAGCATGCGCGACATGATCGCGACCGTCAAGCAGAGTGTCATTTCGTTTGCGGATCAATTACGCAGGCATGGTTCCGATTTTCGACTAGGCATGGTGCGCTTCGGAGATGCGGTCGAATGGGTGAGCCCAGAACTCACAGACGACGCCGTGACATTCGAAAAATGGGTTGCCGCAGTTGAAGCCAGCGGCGGCGGTGATGTGAAGGAGAATGCACTCGAAGGCCTTCACGCTGTGGCTTCCATGCCACTTCGACGCATCGCTATACGCATGGCCGTGCTCATCACCGATGCGCAGTGCCATCTTGCGGGCGAGCATGGAGATGGTACTACCGACTTCACAATGCACTCCATGGGAGATTTTCTCTACGAGCGTGAAGTCCGTCTGCTTACCGTCACCCCACCCGAATTTCCGGAATATCATGATCTTGCGACACTCACCGAAGGTGCAAGTTTCGACCTTGGAAGGAGCTTCGACAACGTGCTTGGAGATCTCGTCCAGGACATCACGAGTCTCTACTCACTGAAGTATTTATCGCAGTCAACACTTGCGCCGGACTCAGTCCGCATCGATATTCTTCGTTCGGAAGACCGCTCCCCTCTCGCCTCACGCAAGTTGATTGCCCTTGAACCTGGCCGTCGGTTTGTGTTCGAAGATCTTCTCTTTGGTGCAAACCAGGCCTCGCTTGCTTCTGAGTTTGTCCCTGAACTTGAACGCGTCGTCCGGCTGATGCACGTGCGCCCTACTATGCGTGTCCGGATCGAGGGACATGCCGATTCAACCGGTTCTGAGGAGCTCAACATGCGACTCTCCCAGGAGCGAGCCGAAGCGGTAAAGCATTATCTGATCACTTCAGGAATCCAGCCTGAGCGTCTGGAGACCGTTGGCTATGCTGCTTCGCGTCCGCTTGCTTCGAATGCAACTGAAGAAGGAAGACGCGCGAATCGGCGAATCGAGTTTCTGATCCTGGTGAAATGATCGGGCGTTCTCAACGCACAACTTCAATGAAGCTCACCGCAGATCAAATCCTGTATGCCTATCGTCAGGGATTTTTTCCGATGGCTTCCGGCCGGAACGGACACATTAAGTTTTGTGCCTTCCCGGTTCGAGGAATCGTCCCACTTGATGACCGATTCAAAGTACGCAGGTCGGTTCGTCAGGCAGAGCGAAAAGAACAATTTCGAGTAACCTTTGACACGAGCTTCGCGGATGTGATCAATGCTTGTGCGCGTCACGTCACCTTGCCAGAGGAAGAGATCTGGTTGAGCGAGGAGTTGATCCCGTTTTATCTGGAGTTGCATGAGCGCGGCATTGCGCATTCCGTTGAGGTCTGGAAGAAAGGGCTACTCGTTGGAGGACTCTACGGTTTGCATCTCGGAAGTGCGTTCCTTGGGGAGTCGATGTTCTCGAACGTTGCCTACGCTTCACAGGTCGCACTCGTACATCTGGTCGAGCGGCTGCGAGAGAAACAATTCGAACTGCTTGATGCCCAGATGGCTACTGAGCACCTAAAGCAGTTCGGATTGTATGAAGTCTTGCACAAGGATTATCTCGATCTCCTTCGACCGGCGCTCCTTGAACATCGAGAGTTCTAAGTCGACGCGCTCCTTGGCTTACCTTGAGATGATCATCTTTTTCACCATCGGCTTTTGATCGCCTGCGGTGAATTCGTAAAAGTATACGCCATTTTGCAACTCGTTTGTCCTGACGAGCACGCTATACCGGCCTTGTGCAAATGAATGTTGATCGACTGGACGCAACACTTCGCGCCCGGACACATCAACCACGCGGATCGAAATCTGGGTGTTATCATGCGCCACATCAAATGTGATGGACGTATGATGTGAACCTCCGACAGGATTCGGCGAATTCTGCTGCACGAACGTGCCCTGGACATCGCCCGTTTGAAGATGCGTACTTCCGCAGGACGAATCAACGACGATCATCCCACTCACCGTAAGTGGTGCAACCTGGTTCGTATTGAAGAACTGGAAGCTTGTGTGCTTCAGCTCTGTCTTCCCGCCGATCGTCGCATCCTTGTTGATCATGAACGTCACACGCAGCAGCACCCCTGCTTGTGTCAACGGATCGATCGGATCGCGAAGGTCGTAATGCACTGACTCAATTGTCTGAGCGCTGCTATTCGTAGTCGTCAGCGTCCAATTTGAATTCGAAACATCGCCGCCTTTTTCGATCTTCACCAACTGCGCGATTGTCGTATCGAACGTAAACGTACCCGAGAGTTCGTGCACATTTGCACTCACAGCAATCGGTGTCCGGAGACGAAGTTCTTCATAGACCATGTCACCAGGACGAGCAAGGTAGTTTCCGAATGCAATCTGCGTGGCATTCGGGGCTTTGTCAAGTTCGGTAAGCCCAAGCGGGAAGGTTGAATTGTCGTCAAGCGTGAATGTCAGAGTCGCAGTGCGTGGCGTCAACTGCAGCGGCGAACTCGCGAGGAACGTTGATGCGAGCGGAATTGAATCTCCCGGATGCAATGTGAAGCTTGTCGGAATGGAGCTGAAATCGAAATCTGTCATGTTCGGTCCAGCGATCGAGACACCGGTCACGACCAGATCCCAATCGCCGGCATTGACCAGCATCGTATTCTGCGAACTGCTGCCGCCGACAAATTGACTTCCAAAATCCAGCGTTGCCTGCGCAAGTTGTGCAATCGGCGCTACACCGATACCATTGATCACGACCGTATCATTCTTCATGTCACCACCAACTGCTTCAAGCTTGGATTGGAACACGCCGCGCTGCATGGGACTGAAGGTAATATGGATCGGTTGTGTGGTCCGTGTCGGAACGACGATTGTACCAGTAGCATCGAGCGAGAACGGTGGCGTCTGTGGCTGAAGCGAAATCGACTTCACTGTGAGCGGGGTGCTGGACGTATTGACCAGGCTGACCGTCTGCATTGCAGATTTGAACACGCGTACCTTACCGAAATTGATATACGTTGAATCCAGGACAAGTTTACGATATTCATCTCTTCCGATGAGACGGATCGTATCGGTCAGGCCGTCGTCATACGTGAAGACGAGATCCGCCGAATGAAGAAGTCGCGGCACATTTGGCGAGAAGGTGATCGTATAGTCAGACTTCGCACCGATCCAGATGCTGTCAGTTGAGGTCGAACCAGAGCCTGTCGCAATCGAAAACTCGTTATTGGCATCATTGACAATCGCAAACGATGTTTTCAAATACCAGTCACCGGCGTTTGTCAGGGTCAGCGTCTTTGACGAGGTCCCGGGCATCACAACAAGGCCGCAGTCGACTACTCTTGTAGAGAAGGTAGGAACAGGTGCAGCACCAACACCGAGCAAGAGCACGGAGTCTGGTTTGATATCGCCATCACGCGCGTGCAAATACCCTGTAAATGAACCGCGAACCGGCGGCTGAAAATAGATTGCTACATTCGATGTGTCCTGCGCCCGAACGGTCGAGACGGTGTCGCCAACGGTAAACGCCGTCCCAGTCTGCGAAATACTAATGTTGCCTACATGCAAAATCGCATTTGACCCATTGGAGAAGATGGCCTGGCGCAAGGCTCTTGTTTTGACGCGTACGTTGCCGAAGTCGATCGACTTCTGAGCAAACTGGATGTACTGCGATTGCTCGCGCCCGAGCAGCACTACCCTCCCCCTCGAGCTGTCTGTATACGTGATCGAAAGCAGCGCCTGATGCAGCATTCCGGTCTTTGCATTCGTTACAAACGTTACGGCCAGACTTGTATCGCGGCCCGCCGGTATTCTAAATGCCGAGCGAGGCGTCGCTGCTGTAATTGTAAAATCCTTTTGGTCAGGACCAGTGATCTCCAGATGTGCAACACGCAATTCGAAATCGCCGGTGTCCGAAAGTACGGTAAAGAGCGTCGAAGGAATTCCAGCAGGATGAATGCCAAAATCCAGCGTATCGAGGCTCAACCTCGGATACGCCATTGCGCCGAAGCCAACAAGATAGACCGAATCCATCTGACCATTGACGATCGTATGAAGCCAGGCGGCCACCGGGCCATGGACGCGCGGTGTGAACGATACCTCGATCGAATCCTTCTGAAACGAACTCAGCGTTAACGGCGCATAAGGTACCTGGAACGGAGCGCTTAGGGGAATGATATATGGACGCGTGACGATCGGCAGCACTACATTACCATTATTGCGTATCGAAACAGTATCCGTCTTCGTTGCGCTGACTTCCACTTTCCCAAAGTCGATCAGATCGCGACCTAAAAATACCTTCGGTTCAATTTCGTAGCCGTCGAGATTGACATACTGCGCACTCTTGTCGTCGTAATCAAACTCGAGCCATGCCTGCCGCTGACCTTCAGGTCCGGTACCAGGCGCAAAGCTGATGTTAAAATTGATCGATGAATCAACATCGAGCAGGAAGCTGGTCAGATTCGGCGAGTATTGGTATGCGGAAGCGTTTGGACCGTGGAGTCCAGCACTGACTACCGTCGCCGTCATGTTGCCTTTGTTCGTAAGAGTAACGGTCTTCGTGACACGATCGCCTCGTCGAACATTTCCATAACTGAGCGATGTCGAGCTCAGTACCGGGATCGGTTGAACTCCCTCGCCAGTGAACTGCACGCTATCGAGCGGCACATTTTGCGCTTGCACGAGCATCGTCGCAGCATATTGCTGCCTAAGCATTGGAGCAAAATGCACGCGCATCTGCCAGTTGCTTGCAGGTGATACCGTGACCTGATCCTTCTGCGAGATTACCGGCTGGGTCGTAAACGGGGACCCGATCGGATTGATCGGATTGCCGTACAGATACAGATTGGCGTTACCGCCATTGTAAACATTTGTATAACTCGTCACGAACGAATTGACGCGGACCTTGCCGTAATCAATCCTGTGCGGCCCAATGGCTATCGCCGGTGCTCCCCCAACGCCATGAAGATGGACGATGCGGTGACGATTCGGTCCGTCGGCGTTGTGCGAATAAATGTGAAGATCGGCATCCACGTCAGACTTCGAGCTCGGGGCGAATCGGATCATGAATTCATTTGTCACTTCGGAGGAAAGCGTGAAGTGATCACCTCGCTCTGAAAGAAAACTGAAATCACTCGAGCCGATGATCTGCACGCTATCGACCTGCAACGGATCGACGCCATAACTTTCGATCGAATCCGGAATCGTTGCGGCAAAGCCGATCAACACAGTACCGAATTCTACCCGCTCCGACTGCAACGCGATGCCAGCAGTAAATCTGGCAAGATTGACACGAATCGCGCCTGTGCCGCTGCCATAATAATAGCCGTCGGGACGTTCGTTCAGCCGGTCCTTAATCCTAAATTTGAATGGGACGCCAGTACTGGCGTATCGAGCCGTGTATTTGTGCGAGACCTGGTAAGGCTCATTGACTCGAATGACGCTCTCGCCAAGTCGATTCGTATCGATCGCGACATAGATTTGATAATTCGTCCCGTTGAATGCCGGCGGATCGATCAGAGGGTACGGAGCCAGCCAACCTGGGACATTATAAGTATACCGCGCATCGAAACCGGTGCTATC
Organism: Ignavibacteria bacterium; assembly: GCA_013287605.1. Classification (GTDB taxonomy): domain Bacteria; phylum Bacteroidota; class Ignavibacteria; order Palsa-1295; family Palsa-1295; genus JABDDM01. The sequence goes on from JABDDM010000002.1 coordinate 12,923, forward strand.
CTGCCCGGCCCATAAGCCAAAGGTGCCTTTCAATTCCAAGCTTACGCCGATGCTGCTGGTCAGAACCATGTTGCTCGTAACAACACTGGGGTTGTTCGCATGAATCGTGAGCGAATCGCGTGGCGTTGCGATTCTCCATTGGGCATCAGCCGATCGAACGCTAATAAGCATGAAGCAAAGTAGCGCTGCAGAAAAGGTTGAGACACTCAATTGCTGAGCTAGCCGTGAGACGCGTGGGGACGGAGAAACGCTGTTCGTTCTCATCTGAGACCGAGTATCAAAGTTTGTTAAGAAGCACATAATTAACAGACGAGCATCAGATGGTGGCTGAGGGAATCGAATCGACTCGTGCCGACCGACGCACACCGCTCCAAGTGCTACAAAAGACGTATTAAGACTAAATTGTTTCTCTACAATAACCCATCATTGGGTTGGGCAATACATGTCACTATGGATGAGCGCTCCAAGTCTTCGAGCAAGAAGACAAAAGAACGGGCAAACAAGGCTGTCTCGAGCGATGATCTTGGGCCAAATGGGCAAAATTCCCCCAACCACACCCTTCTCTCGACAAACTAATATACACAACCATACCACAAAATCCAAATTCTCACAGAACATTTGGCCATTTTTTGTCAGGAAAGCTAGAAGCTGGCGAAACGGGCTTAATTTGTCGTTAGGAAAGTCATCGCCTAGGATCATTTTCATTCCGTATTTTTCCCCTCAGAGAGAGGTACGAGAAGTTCACTTCTTCATTCGTGGCATGTTATCCACGACAGAGTCGTCCCCAGAGCCGACCGCAGCACGGTGCGACACAAAGCGATCGCAAGGATATCCATCTCAGGTTCAATGCGAGGGCATTATTTTTACCCCCTATCACTCGAAGCCGCGGTGTAACGATTCGCCAGCTTCCGAGTTGTTTTGTCTGGGTTCAACTAATGATAACCGTTCAAATTGGTCACATGAGATTATTTCTCGCTGGATTCCTCCTGATTTTTCTCTCAAAAGCCTCCTTCGCACAGCAATGGCAGGCGATTGCGCCGATGCTTCAAGCCCGAGCTGAACATCGCGCTCTGAAGCTGAACGATGGCAGGGTCCTCATCGTCGGTGGACGTAATGCTGATAGTGCTCTATCAAGTTGTGAGATCTACGACCCAGTGAAGAACTCGTGGAAGCCAACTGGAAATTTACTTCAAGCCAGATATCGAAGTCAGGTGGTGAAATTGCGTGATGGAAGGATTTTCGCGACTGGTGGTCTTACCGATTTGAACGTAGCAACGACTTCGACGTGCGAGATTTATGATCCGGTCGCAGGCTCTTGGAGATTTACCACGAGTATGCAGGATGCACGAGAGAATCATTCCAGTGCATTGCTACCAGATGGCAATGTCATACTCGTTGGTGGACTAGATGCGAATCAGCCGGCGTACCTGACCTCCTGTGATCTGTTCGACCCGGCAACAGAGCTGATGAAACGATTACCTCCGATGCTGATTCCTCAATTTGGGGAGCAAGTGTATTATTCTGTTATATTAAACGGACTGTTCGTTGTTGGTGGGTCCTATGGAGGATTTAGTGGCACGTGGGTCAACACAACACAAATACTTTCATTCTACGACACAACATGGAGGAACGGCGCCTCATCTGTCTCTCCGCATGACGCACCATCCGTACAGCTACCGGACGAAAGAGTCATCGCACCAGGAGGCAGGATCGGTTCGACAGTTTTTACGACGCTTGTAGAAAATTTTAATCCTGTCTCGAATACATGGTCAACCATCGGCAATCTCGATCAAGAGCACTGGGGAGGCGCTGCCTATTTGGTCGGTAACGACACCGTTTTGCAATTCGGCGGGTCGACAAATTCAATTCCGAGTGCATCGCGAATAGATGGTTGCTCGGTTGTCAATCTTAAGAACAATCTTGAGTCGATAGGTCCCGCGATGCTATCGCCAAGATCGGCATTCGCTTCTATACTATTACTACAAGCTCCAGATGAAGGTCACTGCGTGACGCATCGCGATCTTTATGTTTTTGGTGGAGATCTTAGTGAGCACTCCGTGCTTGCCAGTTCAGAAAAACTCGATCTCGGTGTAGCTGATATCCCTCCTGAGATTCAACTCAACGTTCAGCGAGTGTTATTGCCAGATTCCACTGCTTGCCGAGAGGTTGACACTGGCATTACAATTTTCAACGGCGGCTGCGACTCGATCGTCTTAGTAGGCATTGCTACTCTTGACAATGGCATTGGTGTTCATTACAACTCATCATTGCTTCCAAGCAGCATTCGCCAGGGAGCAAGTAGCCCTTTTCCTATCTCGATCATTCCATTTTTTTCGGACACCTCGATAACATCGGCTATTCAATTCACATTTGTTGATCGTGTCGGGGATACACTGCGCAGGTACGTTCGGGTGAATGCCAACAAACCGATTGTGCCAACTGGACTGAATGGTCCTCTCAATCTTACTCTCGCAACGTCCCAATGTCACGCATTGGACACAGTGGTAGTGTTCCGCAATTTAGGTTGCCGTAATTTAATACTACATTCCGTGCTCATCCGAGGAGCAGACTCCAGCAGCTTCGTCTGTTCCTTACAGCGCGACACGTTGCTTCTGCCAGGTGATTCCATTCATTTTCACATCACTGGTGCCTTCATCGCTCCAGGATTGTCGAATGTAACTCTCATTCTGCCTTATACGATCGATGGGCATGATTTGACAGCGAATGTAGCGATCTCGTGCTCCGTCGCGACCGGAGGCAAATCAGTGGCGCCAATTCTGATGCAAGCTCCTCAACAAGCTTTTTTGGGAGATACGGTGAGGATTCCGATTTACATGTTCGTGAAGTCTTCGATCACAGTAAATGGTGTTTCGCTTAACTTGAGTTACAATACCGACTTGCTGCATCTGATAGGATGCGAGGGCGCTGGGACCGCAACTGCCAACTTGGTCTCAATATGCAGTGATGGCTTTGGTCATGGAACAGTCCGAATACCTCAAGCCTTTCTTGTTTCTCCACTCCTGCCAATTACTAAACTCGTGTTCGAAAGCTTCTCGACGAATACCTCCTGCACCAATCTGAGAGTGGATAACCTTTCGCTGGACCAGGATAACGGAATTCTATGTCAGACTGTAGGCGAAACAGACTCCGTGCAGATCTGTCTGCAGCAGAGGTGCGGCGACCGGATGATAGCTGATTTGATGAACCATGTCCTGAACCAAGTTACTCTTGAACCAAACCCTGCCCAAACCGTTATACGGCTTCATTCTGGCGGGAGAACAGCACCCTTCACGGTAAGGATTTACGATGTTCTTGGAAGGTTGTGGAAGAGCTTCGACATGTCGCTTCAAAATATTCAGATCGACATTTCAACACTCCCTGAAGGCGAGTACACTATCGTTCTCAGAACAGGGAATCTCGCCAGCTACAAAAAGCTCTCAGTCTTGAGATAATTTTGTCGACCCATTTCAACGATACTAACACTTCACGATGGCTTCTTCGATCAAGCGATTGCTTCGACATGGATTACGCAGCTACCTTACTTACACTCCCGTTAAGTTGGGCCGTTTTCCATTGATGATGTTCTTCCACAAGTTCTTGTCGGAGCCAGTCATCGAAGAGGTGGCGACGAAGGACCGCGGAAGAATGATTCTCGAGATTGATGACTGGACGCAGTACACCATGTACTACAATCTCTATGAGTCAAAATATGACAAGATCATGCTCGCGCTAATGAAGGACACAAATGTGGTCCTTGATATTGGCGGGAACATTGGTCAGCATACCCTTTGGTTTGCTCGATATGCTAAGAAGGTCTATACCTTTGAGCCGCTCCCACGTCTCATCGAACGTTTGAAAAAACACATTGCGATGAACCGCTTGGAAAACAAGGTCACTCTAGTTACAAAAGCTCTAAGTGATGAACCTAAGACGTTAAGGATTACCGATCCTGAGCCCGGTATGAGCGGAATCGCGAGTACGATTTTGGGTCGTAATCAGAATGAGAAAACGGTTGAAATCGACGCAATCCGACTTGATGACTATCTTGATTCTGAAGGAGTCAAGACAGTTGATCTAATTAACATCGATATCGAGGGCGCTGAGTTATTCGCACTCAAGGGGATGCCCGAACTCTTGAAACGCTGCTCGCCCCCTCTTATTCTGGAAATGAATGACCTGATGATGGGACTTGCTGGATATACGTTCGATGACGTTCAGAATTACCTCAGTCAGTTCGGATACCAGCCTTATCAAATGTTGAAGAATGGCCTTTCGGGTCCTGTACCTAAGATTATTTCCGACTCGGAGAATTTTTGTTTCTTGACTGCAGAACATTTGCAGATGCAGAAGATCAAAGACATTGTCGTTTCTGGATGATGACATTCTAAGTCCAGCAAGTTGCGCGAGGGCTCACCACCTCGGTGCCCGAATGGGAGCCGAGATCTTCAGCGGAAATCTGATACTGTCTGAACCTTGATTCTTGAGATTTTTGGAGTTGGGAGATGAGTTGACAGAAGCGATTTAATGCCATAATTTATGAAACTTTAAGCTTGTCGGAGGCGTTTACTTTAAGCGGGATTTCGGCCGTCAATCGGCGTGCCCAACCCATGGGATCCCCAACTAACCCTTCGGACTGTGATACCCTGCTCCCTAAAGATTTTGGTTTCGGATCCGACCCCGTGGATTCCCGCATGTGCGGGAATGACAATGACGGCGGTTGAATGCGCGAAGCGCAGTAGAACGACGATCCTGTCCTTACCCGCGAAAGCGGGAATCCATCCCCAAACGTTGAGCCAAAACTCCCATTAGTTTTCTATACGAAGGAGAATTATGAATAAAGGGACTAACATACTTGACTCAGCAGACTAGCCCAGGTCTGCACCTCCCTACCTACCAACACGTTATGGCCTTTTCCACGCATACAGTTGAGAACTCCTCAGCGCTTGTTGAAAGCTTCCGGCAATAAATGCGAATCATGTGCCCCGACTTTTGTAGATAATACGTCGCATCACTCTAAGTATCTGATTTTAAAAGAGTTAGTGCCTATTGGGGTGTGAGGAGCTTTCGGAGTTGAAAAACCCCGAAATAGTTGAGGGTAACCGTTGACGCGGTTACCCTCAAGGTCGATCTAAAAAGCGGGGCGGGCTATTGGTAGCAAGCTTGATTTGGCATCCGGCTAATGGGGGTTCGAATCCCCTCCGCTCCACTGCTTTAGATCTCCAAATATACAACGGGATAACTCACATTTCCACCTAGAAGTGCCGAAAGGTGATAAATCCGAGGTTATCCACACTTAATCACTGCGGAATCTCGATAATCCGCTCGCCTAGAGCGTTTTCTAAAAGCAGGATAGTCTTGAGCGTCAGGTTCGTCTCACCAGCAAGGATAGCGCTGATGTAGGACTTACCCTTACTCGTCGCATCCGCGAGGTCTTGTTGATTCCAACCCTTTCGCTCTAGGATCATAGCGATCCGTTCAGCGATCTCCAGTTGGCGCTTTTCGAGAGTGATTTTAGCCATTCACTAGTAAGACAAAGTTTATTCAAAGATAGTTCAATTATATTGGAACCGCTTACTCCGTTTCTTCGTATCTATATACGTAAGAGTTCTATTATAATTGAACTACTAAATGCAAACCGTACCAAAGACCTTACTCGAAGTGATCCGATATTTCTCAGACAAGAAGAACTGTGTTGAGTTCGTGAAGAACCTCCGTTGGCCGGATGGTAGCGTGGCGTGTCCGAAGTGTGGGACCCTCAAAGTGAAGGAGCTTGCTACACGTCAGATATGGCAGTGTGGTGAGAAGGGCTGTCGCAAGCAGTTCTCAGTTAAGGTCGGTACGATCTTCGAGGATTCAGCGCTCACACTTGACAAGTGGCTGATTGCAATGTGGATGATCTCAACGTGTCGCAATGGTGTGTCCAGCTACGAAATTGCACGTTCCCTCGGTATCACTCAGAAGAGCGCATGGTTTCTCTTGCACCGCGTCCGTGAATGTATGCGTCGTGGTACGGTTACAAAGCTCACAGGGACCGTTGAAGTCGATGAGACCTACATCGGTGGCCTTGAGAAGAATAAGCACTCCTGGAAGAAAGTACACGGTGGCAACATCGGCAACAAAGTTATTGCGATGGGCTTAGTTGAGCGCGATGGTGACGTTATTGCAAAAGTTGTTGATGATACCACGTATACTTCGCTAAGCAAAGAGATAGAACTGCACGTCGAGAAGGATGCAAAGCTCTATACCGACGAATGGCGTAGCTACATGAAGTTGGGAGCGACATACGATCACTTCGTAGTCAATCACGGTGCAAAAGAGTACGTTCGAGGTAATGTCCACACCAACACCATTGAAAGCTTCTGGTCGCTCTTAAAGCGCGGCTTGAAAGGCACGTACATTCACGTTGCTCCGTTTCATCTTGATCGTTACATCGACGAACAGGCACTCCGTTTCAACCTTCGTAAGGGTTCGGAGTTCAACCGCCTTGAGGTAGTAACGGCGCAAAGCATCGGACGTAGACTCACTTGGAATGAACTGACTGGCAAAGCCGCCACAGAATGAATCAGAAACCGAACGCATCACACGGTCCCGAGAACTCAGAACCCGACAACCTAGACCAAAAGGACAATGGGAAGTCGAGCGAAGAGAACGACTTAAAAAAGTGGGACGAGTTCAAGAACCTCGTCCAGAAGGTAGTAAACCTCCCCGAGTCAGATGTCGAAAAGGTCAAGCGCAAAGTCCCAAGCAACCGAAAATCAAAAGAAAAATAATCGTTAGACGCGAGGGGATGACAGGGGCAAGATGGTGGCGAGAAAACGTCAATATTTAGGCTACGGAGTTCTCATTTTTCGCCTTTTCAACTCTTTCCCCATCCTAGTAGCGGTGAACTGCAATCCCCCTTTGTCCAAGTAGGTGTTGTAGTCTGCTAGAAGTTGCTTGTTCGTCACCTTCGTAAAATCGATACTATCTAACTCCGGCGAGGAGCGAGGCCCTTTGATTCGGGAAAGAATATCCTGAGTCTTTTCCATGTCCGTTGGATGCTTCCCACCTCCTGAAGATAGCCCCCCATGCGACGAATGCCCATGCAACTTCGAATTCTTTGCTCCCTCCCTCGCTATGTGCCGTTGATGGATTTGCTCTCTCGTAAGACCTGATTTGCCGTGACCTAGTTGTCTCATAATGATATTAAATGGATTAACGTACTTGCACGAACGTTGACACGGCATCAAAATTCCACCTGTTCACAAAATCCTTCTCTCAGCCGCGGTTTGGCTGGCTTTCACGATAGGTCCGACACAGGCCAATCAATCTAGGCACAGCGTAGACCGTCATGAACGATGGCCCGTAAAAACACTTGAAGATGGCTTCGAGCCGAACGGCGTTGTAGAACACACATCGATTGACAAGCTAGCGAATGAAGATACTCTACGATACCTTGGTAATGATTCTCCACGCATGGAGCGAGAGAAACAGATAATTGAATTCACAGCGATCCTTTTGGGCTACAGGATAGAGCACGATGGCGACCTTCACATTGCACTGAGAGATTCGCAAACCAGACAAAGGATGATTGCCGAAATTCCCGATTCGATTGAGTCTCCGAAACACGGGCGTCTTTTCGCCTCTTTGCGGATCGATCTCGAAAGGAGGTTCGGAAGAGCTACTTTGAACTTCAACTGGAGCAAGTTCTATAGAAAGAAAAGGGTGTTTGTTTCCATCCAAGGTGTCCTGTTTGTTGACAGACGGCATGGGAATAAGGTCGAGGCTAAGAACTTCGTTGAGTGCCATCCTGTTTTTATCCATGCGGTTTCCCGGGTAATGGCCCCGCTCTCAACATATGGCAGTCATGGAAGAGAAGATCAAGGTAGGGGATGTTGTCCAGCTCAAACAGGGAGGTCAAATCATGACCGTAACGCAGATCAATAAAAAGATGGGTGATGACTTTGAATCTGCGTTTTGCTCGTGGCCTCTGAATGGTGTCGCCCATCACGGGGCGTTTGCGCTTGCAGCACTCAAGAGAGCATCTAAGGGATCTATTCGAGCCTTTAGGATTCAGGGCTTCTTGGCTGGAATTTTTCCCTTCATGAATAGGGGCAAATCTTCATAAGTTGATCAGGCCCGACTTCAATTCGAACACGGAGTCAACCCCTTACTTCTTAAAGCTTTTTCGATCATTTCGACGGATTTCCTCTCGCAGTCGTCGTAAGTTCTCCTCCTTGGGATTTTTGGGGAGAGCCATGGGAGCCTCCTTCGCAGAGTGTTTGGAATTCTCCTTAATAATTTTTTTCTGTTCAGGGGATAAAATGTCTTGCGTCGTTGGGTATAGCATCTAACTTACTCTTTGTGCTTTGAAACAGCGTGAAATCTAGTCTTGTAGGCTTCCTCGGACATCCATCTGAAGCCGTCGCTAGGTGTGATCAGCCCAATATGTATTTCGCCACCGACAGTCGGCAATCTATCGCTGAATTGCTGCGACTTGATCATCAGGTCTACCAAGAACTCAACAAACTCAATGGCCGCTTGTTCCGAGAAAAATCTCAATTCCGAAGACAGTCTGCTGTAGGCAAACGGAAAATCGAACCGTTCCTCAGATTTTGGCACTAATGTGTTGAAATCTGGGACATCTCCAGTATAGCCGTTCCCCTGCAAGTAGTTTTTTAGTCTTTCCTGGTAGAGGCCTAGGGCAAAGTAAGCTTGATGGATCGCCACACCCCACCCCCTGTCGTCGATACCATTCACAACTCGTTGAATCACGTCGTGTTGGCCACCAAATACGATACTATATCTGCTGGGATCCTCATTGCACTCGGTAATCTCTGGTTCGTCCCCATATTTGATCACGATTTTCCAAATTTCTGGATCATGACTCCCTTTGGAATATCCCGAAACGATTACTTCCATTGGTGAATAATATTGTGAGGAAGCTTTGTACTCCTTGTCAAGGTGCTCGCTTAGTGCCTTAGTCAAACTGTCCATTTTCTTCGCAGCGGTCTTGAACCCAGCTGACTCTTGGAATTCCTCAATAATAGTCTTTAGACTCTTCGCGCCCAGGCTCGCTAATCCCGCAAAAAGTAGCCCTACTGGAAGGTGTTCCTTGGGCTTACCAAGTGGAAATAGTTTGGTAAGTGATGGTATCTGGTTAGACGGTATGGGTTGAGAGAGTTCGAAGAGTTTCTCGCTCGTAAGGGTGACCGGTACACCGTTAGCATCTGTTTTGGGATTGCCATTGGATTCAAAAAGATGCTGATATATTGAAATCCAAGGCACGTATGGATTACTGATTGTGCCCAAACTATCGCAGCCAAGGACAATGCAGTTACTAGTCGCCAAACTGATGGTGGTGGTCATCTTCTCTATATTTGGAAGTGAGGAGGCAACAAATATACGTACTATTCTAATCGTTTCACGAAGATGCCGGTGAATCTGGCCAAGTCCCCTGCTGAGTCAAGTATATCAGTCCCTGAATAAAGTTTTCACACACACTAGCGTTGCTTGAAGGAAATATTGATTCCAGATCAGAATCGAGGATGTAACTGTGACTGACCTCTTATTATGAAAAACGTTTACACATCTCGCGGCTGATCCGCCTGGAGGATTCCATGAGATCCTTCGTCGGCCCAGGATGACAAATCGAAATCCTAATCCCCAACTGTTCCCCGTTCCCCGTTCCCTGTTCCCTGTTCCCTGTTCCCCGACTCGCAGAGTCTCGATTGTTGAAAATTCGCAGAAACGGTTACTTCTCTTTTCGAATTATATGTGACGTGTTCTCACGCTGGGAAGGGTATAACCTTCGGCGCAGACGATAACCAAATAGAATATTTAGTCGACGATATGGGTAAGAGTTTGAATAAGGCGACGATTATCGGGAATGCCGGTAAGGATGCAGAGGTCCGATACACAGGTACTGGCAAAGCGGTCGCGACCTTCAGTGTTGCGACCACAGATTCATGGAAAGACAAGACCTCCGGTCAGATGCAGGAAAAGACTGAGTGGCACAATATCGTGGCCTGGGAACGGCTTGGTGAGATCTGCGGGGAATATGTCAAGAAGGGCAAGCGAGTCTACATCGAGGGCCGCATCCAGTCGCGAAGCTATGATGATAAAGAAGGCAACAAGCGTTACATCACAGAGATTGTAGCAAGCGATATGATCCTTCTGGATGGCGGCACGCCACGCGAAGGCGGCGGCAACCACTCGGAGGGCTCGTACTCGAATAATCGAAGCGCAGCTCCAAGCCAGTCTAGCGCACCGGTGGTCCATGAGTTCGATCAGGCTAGCGCCGTCGACGATCTTCCGTTCTAAAGTGCTGATTGTGGGTAGAGAACAGGATCCTGTTCTCTACCTTTGTTCTCTCTGCGCTCATCTTCGGCACAGCATTGGCTCGTATTTGGTCCAAGACGCGCTATTTGCGTAGATTTGTACGCTGTTTTGCGCTCTAACACCCCTTTTACCCAACCATTGGCAACCGAACGCTCGACTGATGTTAAAGTAGGATTGACCGTTATTGTCGGCCTTCTTATCCTTTTTCTTGGTATCACCTGGGCGAAAGGCTTAAATATTTTCGGCGCAATCGAGAGCTCGTCGTACATCCGCTTTCACGAGATCGGTGGCCTTGAGGTTGGCGATCCTGTTTCGATCAGTGGAGTCAAGCGAGGACGCGTCGACAACATTTGGACTCGAGCTACGGATGTGCTAGTAAAGATCACGTTGCCACGTGACGTCGTCCTCCATAAGGACGCGATTGCCAAGATCATGATGCTCGAACTCATGGGTGGCAAAAAGATCGAGATGTCAATAGGTAGCTTGCCGCCAGTACGAAAGGAGTCTGATACCCTTGATGGTTATTTCAGCGGCGATGTCGGCACGCTTGTGGAAATGGTGACAGGTCTCTCGGGGACAGTGACATCGCTGGCAAACAATGCGGATACGATGTTTCTGTCGCTCAACAATTTCTTCCGTGATAACGACCTGAAGGGCACCGTCAACAAGACGCTCAAAGATGCACAGCAGACGCTCGAACATTTTGACGTGACAGCGCACAAGGTCAACGCGATGCTCGACGACAACGCAGGACCGATCAAACGTACGTTGCAGCAGGCTGAATCCGCGACCAAGGATCTCGCAGAGTTTTTGCAGACGGACCGTCCTATCATTCACGCGCTGCTCGACACGACGAGTCTTGTAATGCATGACGCGCGCAGCCTGGTACTGAAAGCAACGAGCGTTTTTGCAAATGTTGATACGCTGCTTGAGGGTGCATCGCGCAACAATACAGTTCTTTTCAAACTGACCAAAGATGTCGCGTTCGGCAACCGGCTTGATACGCTTGTCACAAATCTGAATAAGTTTATCGAGCAGCTCCGCAAGCAGGGACTTGATGCAAATATTCGGTTCTTCGAGTCCTCGAAGCCGTTACCATAAAATCTTTCAGATGCGGAGCGATTGCGTACGTCAATCTTGTTGCACAACCGGCATTTCAAATCTTTTCGATAACCATGATCCGTTTTGCTTCACGCTCGCTCATCATTACGATCACAGCGCTCCTCTCGTTACAAAGCTGTTCAAAGAAGACAGAGGACCTGACGCCCGTTTCGCCGGGCGAGACGATCACGTACAAAGATGATTCGCGAAAGTTTAGCTTCAAGGCTCCAAAGGCCTGGGTCGCGGAGTCGCAGCCAGGAGTCAGAACAAGCTATTATTCGACACCCGGCACAGAGCAGCGCTTCACTAATTTTACGACCGGAGACTACGGTGCGCGGATTGAAGTAGGTGTCGATAGCGGAAAATCTGCGGCCGAAGATGCGGCGGCATTTCGTACCAGCATCGAGGGTGTGACCTTCAGCAACCCGGAGCCCTCAACCCTTGGTGGACAGCCGGCGGTCAAAGTTAGCTACTCGCAAGGCAACGATGAAAACGGGCTGAACGGTTATCGAATCTTTGCCGATCATGATTCACTCGTGACCTACTTCGACGCGGCGACATTTGGACCTGGAAGAATGTCGAAGTACAAGCCGGTATTTGATCTTGCTGAGAAGTCAGTAGTACCAGCGCATGTGATGCGCATCAGCGCGGGCGGCAAAATGGATAGCGCGACCGAAGCGCAGATGAACGAGGACATCAAGCCTTCGGATCAGATGAGTACCTACCGCGGCAACGGATTCACGATCGACTATCCAGCCAACTTCAACATCCGCGCTTCTTCAAAAGGCGTGCTGATCAAGGGTGAGCGAAACGACGCGACGATTCAGGTTGATGTGCTCGACAATCCAGGCGGCGCAGATCTTGGTAAATTTGTTGAAGAGAATTCGCAAAAGGTGTATCACGGCGCCGCCGTTCAGAATGCGACCGTCGGCGGCCAGCCTGCGAAGGTGATCAGTTATTCATTCCAGCCTTCGGCTGCATCGAAAGCGTATTTTGTCTCACGCGGCAAACAGGTTTATAGAATCACGATCAACTGGCCGGTAGCGCAGGAAGCTTCATATAAGCCAGCGATTGAGCGTGCGGCGCAAAGCTTTAAGCTACAGTAGAAAAACAAGTTGCTCTTCTCACTGGAGAAGCCCTTCCTCAGTTTGAGGTTGGGCTTCTCAATTTGATGCGAGTCCCAGATATGGAATCAACACTGCGATCGAAGATCGAAGCGTTCGTTGCGATGCCTCCCTCCGAACTTGAAGGAAAGAAAAAAGCGGCGCTCGAATGCTTTGCGTTACTTAAGCAGCAACTCAACGAAGGTGTCGTGCGCGCCGCTGAACCGGACAGCAGTTCAGCAACTGGTTGGCGGACGAACAGGTGGGTCAAGCAAGGGATCTTATTGGGATTTAGGATTGGAGTTCTAAGAGAGGTCGAGAGCACACCGCCATGGAGTTTTTTTGATAAGTCCACGGTGCCGGTGAAGTCATTCCGAATCGAGGACAATGTTAGAGTCGTCCCCGGCGGCAGCACAGTCCGTGATGGTGCGTTCGTTTCGAACGGAGTTATCATCATGCCTCCGGCTTATGTGAACATCGGTGCCTATATCGGTGAGGGTACGCTGGTCGATTCGCACGCACTTGTTGGCTCCTGCGCGCAAGTTGGAAAGCGTGTACACATCAGCGCTGCGGCTCAGATCGGTGGTGTGCTCGAACCTGCCGGAGCAATGCCAGTGATCATTGAAGACGATGTTCTGCTCGGTGGCAATACTGGAGTCTATGAAGGTTGTATCGTGAAGACCAGAGCAGTGCTAGGTACCGGTGTTGTATTGACGGGATCGACACCACTGTATGATGTTGTCAATGATAGGATCATCTCACGCGCTTCTGCTGACGAACCTTTGATCATTCCTGAAGGAGCCGTGGTGATCGCGGGCTCACGATCCATCGCCAATCGCTCGGCTTTTGCAAAAGAACACTCACTCGCGCTCTATACCCCGATCATTATCAAGTATCGTGACGCGAAGACCGACGGAAGAACTGCGCTTGAAAATGCGTTGCGATAAGTCATCGAACATCGATCGTAGTGAACAGCCCTGTCTCCTTCCAAGCGTGACGTGATTGCAGGATCATCAGGATCACAAATACGGAGATAGCCGCGATTACGAGCGCGTCTGTCGAGTGTACATTGGGTAAGAGCGCAATCACTCCAATCGCAAACGTAAGCCAAAGTTGTGGCGCGCTCCGAAATGGAATGGCTGCCACCAGTAAGAGAATGAAGGGCGTAATCGAGATCGCAAGTCCTGTGACGACCAACAGCGTCATCACGAAGAGCGATGCGAAGAGCGCCGTGTCCTTTCCGCTCAATTCGGCACGGTACAGAAAAGCGATCGTGACCAGGATGGCGAGTCCTAAGAGAATTCCGACCATGCCGATACTCCCTGTCCATGGAAGGACAAGAATCGAGAGCACTTTCTGAGGTCCATACGGCAGCATCACCAGAGATGCACAAGCACAGTACGCGACAACTGCGAGCGCCAATTGGCGAGGCCACTGCTCCCTCGCGGTTCTGGAGATAAGGTGCTTAAGAAATATCCCGACAAGCGCCAAGCCGAGAATACCGAATCCGAAAGAGAGTCCGAGGAATGCAAAGGCGATCCACCAACCCCCTTTTATCAAAAACCAGAACGCCCATGCCGCGCACATGAACAAGACGAATACACCGTTGTGACCAAAGAGCACGAGCAGGACCGTGGGGTTCAGAATGAAGAGCAGCGTAAATCGCGGCCGCCGTTCAAGTAAGCGAAGCGTCTTCAATAACGCGAAGACAATACCAAGATAGCCCGCGGCGCCGATCGCTCGCTCGAGACGAGATGGAAGTGGCAGCAGATAGTGAGGCAGATTAGAAATTGCGAGCGGCTCATTGTACCAACCACCGAACATTAACTGTGTCGAAGGGAAGACGGACAGCACCGCAAAGGCTGCTGCGATCGCGAGCAACCAATTGACGAATTGATTTGGGTCTTTATCCTCGAGTACGTTCGATGATTTGTAGGCCAAGAACATCACTGCCCACATTGCGACAGAGCAAACGAGCGCAGACCATCCCGTCGCTATGCCAAACCCAACCACTGCGGTTAGCAGTAGTTGTGCAAAAACGGCAACAAAAAATTGAATCGTGGAGCGGGCCAAATGGTGCAGAGTTAAGGAGCGGAGAAAAATGCGGACGGCGGTCGTCCTTATTTCAGCACAAAATTAAAGAGGACTTGCGTGCCGTCGCCAGAACTGCGGACCTGCAGATCGTTCGTAAGTGCTCGAAGAAGAAAAATGCCGCGGCCCCCAGGACGGAAGAGAAGATCTCCCTGCGTAGGATCTGGAACGGCCGCTGGATCGAAGCCATCACCTTCGTCATCGACCTGGATCGCAACCTTGCGCGAGCTTGCTTCGAGCGAAATCACTACGCGATGCTCCTCATGCTCTTTGGAGCCATGACGGATCGCGTTGGTCACCGCTTCGGAGATCGCAAGCAATATATTATGAAGTGCTACTTCGGGAAGCCGAAGTTCAGCCAGCGTAGAAACTGCCCAACCGTGTACCGTCTCCAAAGAAGATAGTACCCCCGGCACCACAAGCCTCTTGTGGATCATCCCCTGCTCACTCTTCATGAACTGCGTAACGAACGTTCGATAGTAATTAGAACAAGAATGAAAGAAGTATTACTCTGCTTTTGCGGTGAGCATCCAGTCCTTAACAATGGCCAGATCTCCAATGAGATCAATGAGTCTCGCAAAGCTTTGTGCGTCTACCGAAGTGTAGGCCGCCGCATCCGAGAATCCAAGCTGTTCAGATTCAACAAGAACCTTCTGCACCTTTTCTACGGCTTCTGCAAAGGATTGTTGCATTCGGTCGAACCCCATTGCGTCTTTGCCCTCGCGGCGCATAACGGCGAACGTTCTGTGAGCAAAGCGCGCATAAAACGTCAGGTCGAAGAGTAGCTCAGTTTCGCCATTGAGAGCAGTCACGATCGAGCTTATCGCATCAGCGTTTTTGAGCCTCCGCGCCTGGGCACTCGACCAGAACTTCCCAAAATCCACGTCTGAAGAACTGCTCACCGAATGCTCTGCTCGCAATTCAAGAACATTAATGCTTGATTCATTTGAGGGTAACACCCAGCTAAAACCAGGAGACGATTTTTGCAGCGATCCGAAACGACACAACACTCATCTCACCTTAATCACATCTCTGAAGGGTTGTTTGCACAACCCTTTTTTGATTTTAAAGAATTGAGATCGGCATGAAACCTTACAATGCAGAATCCGCCATTGCAGGTTCGCTTGCGCGCGTCGACGCAGAGGAACTGTGATCGGACACAGCTCCGCTGATGAAGCCGAGAAGCTCGTTGTGATATTTGTCAAACAATTCGGGGACGATCTCTGGAAGCAGTTGGCGAAGCGCTTCGGATGAATGCGGCTTCTCTTTTACGATCGACTGCAATTGACGGTTGTTAAACAGCGAGAACGGCTTCAGGTCCTGCTCTTTTGCGATGCCATTGCGCCACTTGCGGATCGCCTCGTATAGCGGCATGTCTTCCTGGGCCACATCGATCACAATCTCGGGACGAGGAGCTTTCTCTCTCGGAGCGTCACGCTTGGGTCCGCGCTCATTTTTGATTCCACGACCGTCGCGATCGGAAGGCCGCTCGTTGCGATCGTTTCTACCGTGTTCTTCTCTCGAGCGTGGGTTCCGGCGTTCCTGCGGATCGTCGCGTCGCTCTTCATAGGCAACGAGCACGTTCCAGACACCATTGATCGGGTCACCGCTGAACTCGGTGCCCCAATGTCGTACGATTTTGTTCTCTAGAAACTGGTTGATTGCGTTCTCTTCCGCTTCGTTTGTGATGCGGAAAGATCTTACACGGATCGCCATACGCTGTTTGTGGCTTGAAATGATACTACGCCGCTCGGCCAATTGCTGTGCGGCAGGAAATGTTCGCCCAGTAATTTAGGGCGTACCTACAACATTGAAGCGGAAGAATCTCTCCCGCGATTTTAGTATCTTCCAGGCTTTCTTAGCTCGTATCGTCAAGCCTCGCTTCCCTGACGTTGTGACGAAGAAGAAAGACGAGTAGTGCGCCCGAAGCAAATCCCCCGATGTGAGCCATGTAGGCGATGCCGCCAGTGGCGTTCGATGCGCGATTAAAGACATCAACAGAGCCGGAAACGAGCTGTGTTACAATCCAAAGTCCCAATACGAACCAGGCACTAACGTTCACGATGAAAAATCCCATCAATACCCGTACTTTGTTTTTCGGATAAAGGATTAGATAAGCGGCCAGCACTCCCGAGATCGCACCTGATGCGCCGAGATTGGGGATGTTAGAGCTGGGGTAGGCAATGATCTGCGCGAGAAATGCGATCATGCCGCACAGAAGATAAAACACCAGATATCGAAAGTGGCCGAGCCGATCCTCCACGTTGTCACCGAAGACGAAGAGATAAAGCATATTGCCTAGCAGGTGTGCCCAACCGGCGTGCATGAACATCGCAGTAATCAAGGTCTGGATCGGTGGGAAGCCGCTAGTGTAATCAAGCGGGAGAACTGACCACTTGACGACGAACGTATCGCCGCGTTGCATCTCGATGTAAAACATGACCACGTTCGAGGCAATCAGTGCGAACGTAACGAATGGAAAGGAAACGCGCTTCGAGTTATCGTCGCCTATGGGTATGAACATGCAGTGATCGCCTAGAGATTGGTCGGACGAAGATACCAAGAGTGACGGAGGTGCACTCGCTAGCGAAAGAGAACCTTAGGAAACTACGACGTGGGCATTGCGGGGTTCGAACCTGCGACCTTTCGCGTGTGAGGCGAACGCTCTGGACCAACTGAGCTAAATGCCCGATGCCACTGGTCTTGAAACCGATAGCAGCCGAATAACTCACCACTATTCGACGTGGTTCCGATTGGATCTCAGAGACCGGAGTTCGTTCACTGGTCTCGAGTAAGAAGCGAAGGCTCAAAAAAATCTTCCAGACCCGGGGAAGGTGAGATGTTTCCCCGAGGTCCTGGAAGTCGAGTGTTGCAGTTGCAGGGCAGTGGACATTACCACTTCAGAGGTATTCCTCCAGAAGATATTGTCCAAAGCCTACAGGATTAAGGATTAAGCATTTTAGCCACAAACCTTTTTTGCCACCACAGCCCGACTTCGATCAGCTTATCTGATGCCTTCGTCGTAGTCGATATGTACGATCCCCTGCGCCTGATCGTAATAATCGTGGTTGACTTTCGTCATCAGGTCAGTATTGACCTGAATCTGATGGATCGCATCCGAGTGATCAGCGGCTAATCCGTTGATCTGAGCGGCCGTCGGCACAGCCCCGCTCCCCGAAATCAGTTGTAAGTATAAAAGAATTTCGATTATCTGTAACATGGCTAATTCTCCTGCTTGGGCTAAAACGATACTATTGTCAACACTCACTTGCAAAACTGCAACATGCAAGCGCCAATTCCTATGGCGATTCCTACGTTTCTATTACCAAAATATTCCGCCGGTTTTGTACAATTCCTTGGTCCAACTCTTGACTTTCCTTCTCTATTTTTGTAGATTGCATGCAAATTTCAGCAAATTTGGACATGCAGTACTTACGAGAAATCAGCCAGATCATTACCAATACCCCAAGACAACGCGAAGATATTTTCGTTGATCGAGCCGCCGGAAGGCCATCCGATCACGTCGCCCGCCTCTATGAAGGGATCCGAAGCGGCAAATACCTATCCGACCAATCGGCAGTTCAGGATATCTACGGCACCGCTCAGAAACACGGCACGTACGCGGTTTTGAAATCAAGGTTGCGCACGCGCCTGTTAAATTCTCTTTTTGTGCTGGATCCCAAGCCACCACGGTACTCAGAGGGGACTCGCGCCTTTTACCAGTGCCACAAAGGACTCTTCTGGGCCAGCGTTCTGCTTCGTTTCGGCGCTCGTAACATCGCGATCCAGATCGCAGAACGAACGCTGGAGGAAGCCACAACCTACCAGTTTACAAGCATAGTTCTTGAACTATTGTTCTTCCTAAGAGGACACTACAGCCTGCTCGGAAATTACGCGGAGTTCGAGGCGATCAATACGCGCCTTAACCAAACGTTACAAATGCTCGAAGCCGAATTCCTAAGCCGCGAGTATCTCGAGCGCGTTACCATCAAATTCGCCACTACTGAGGCCGAGCAGCCCGAGATCGCATCTCTCGCCCGCACCTATTCCGATGCGCTCGATCCCTTGCGGAAGATCTTTGATAATTTCAGTATCAACTTGAATTACTATCGCCTTCGAGCGCTAAGCCTGCAGATCGCACAGGAATACGCACCAGCGATCGAAGTATGCGAAGAAGCCGCGCAGTACCTGCGCGGAAATCCGCGACTTGTTCTTGGGGTGAACTTGGGAGAGTTCGCGTTGCAAAAGCTTTCCTGTCTTTTGCATCTGCGTGATTACGAGCGTGGTAAGGTTACGGCACAGGAATGCGCAACACACTTCCCAACTGGCAGCAATAACTGGTTCACGTACATGGAGTACTTTTTTCTCCTGTCCATGCATACAGAGCATTTTGAAGAAGCACATCGCATCTACATCGCGGCCACGACGCATGCCCGATTTGCAGGACTCACCGAAACCCGCAAAGAGAAATGGAAGATTTTCGAGCTCTACCTGCAGTATGTTGTTCAGAGCCTCAATCCCGACACGAGCACAAAGCCCATTGGACGCGCGACCAGAACATTCGATCGCAAGCGCATTTTAAGGATGGTACCAACCTATTCTCGTGATAAGTATGGCTACAACATCGCACTGTTGGTCATGCACATTCTTTATCTGCTCGATCAGCACGATCTGGAAGGCATTATCAATCGTATGGAGGCACTGAAAGCGTATCGAAGCCGGTATCTGACCATGCGCTCCAATCGCCTGAGCGCGCTCTTCTTCAAACTGTTGCTCGTCATGGAAGCAAATTCGTTCGATTACAAACGAACAAAACAGAAGGGTGAGAAATACTATCAGCAGCTTCTCATCACCACTCCTGGCTCCGAAGAATTCAACGAAACGTTGCAGGTACTGCCGTTCGATTGGCTCTGGCTTCACGTGCTGGAAAAGCTGAAAAGACTGAATCCAAATTAGCAGCAATCCTGCATGCGCTCTCAACTTCCAGCACTATTTCGAGAGCCTGAAAGTTGAAACCCAGACGCTTTTGGCAAGTTCGCCCAAAGCTCAAGGATCTATTTTCTTCGCCCAGAGTTCATGGCCAAACAGCAGCAACGTACCCAGCGCACTCAGCCGGAGCGCAAAGCTTCACAAAAGTCCTCCTCCCGCAGCCTCGACGATATGCGCGGTGAGCGCACCGGTGACCCGGCGGGTCTCTGGCCCGAGAAGTGGAAAGATCTTATCTGCATCCTGGTCATCTTTTTTTCGCTGTTGATCTTTTTTAACAAGGTCCTCGACAAAGAGCACACATTCAACGCGCCAGACAATGTCGCAAGCGAGAGCTTCAAACCGTTCGTCGAAGCAGCGAAGAAGGACGGGGTCAGTGTCCCGCAATGGATGCCAAATATTTTTTGCGGCATGCCTGCCTTCGCCGCCCTCGTGGTGACCGGTGAACGGACATACGATGTCGTGCACGAAGTCTTCGACCTCTTCCAGCAAGTGCCGGCAGCGTTAGTCGGCAATTCAGATGCGATGACACAGCTCTGGCATTATTTCATACTGGGTATGGGAGTTTACCTCCTGCTGCGAGTTGGACGCAAGACTTCGTGGCTGTCAGCACTGTTTGGTGCGTTCAGCGCTATGTTTTCGACGTGGATCATCACCTACGTTATGATCGGGCACAATACAAAAGTGTTTGCCATCATGACGATGCCCTACATCTTCCTGGCGGTCGAAAAATTGCGCGTCGAAAAACTTGGATGGCGAACGGCAGTCTTCTGGTCGGCGATTCTCGCGATTGCTGTCCACTTCTTGCTTGAATCGACGCACATGCAGATGGTATTTTACATCTTCCTTGCGTTGCTCATCTATTTCATCGTCGGACTGATCACCGATCTTATTCGGAAGTCAGGTGCAATGAGTACGATTCGCGCAGGAGTGATAGCTCTATGCATGGTAGGTCTCGCATTCGCTATGAGCGCTGATCGCTATCTGGCGACGCTTGGCTATGAACCATACTCGATTCGCGGTTCGGCACCAATTGTTGATACAAAAACTACCTCAGCCAAGCCTGCAGCGAGCACTGCTGGCGTAGACAAAAGCGGCGGGCTCGATTGGAATTACGCAACGCAATGGTCATTTTCACCTGGCGAGATGATCACTTTCATCGTACCAGCCTGGTTTGGCTTCGGCAAATTGCCCTATTCCGGCAGCGACCTTAACGTCCCTGAAGGCACGCCAATACCAACCTACTGGGGTCAGATGAACGGAACGGATGCCGCCAATTATACTGGCATCATTGTATTCTTCCTTGCGCTCATCGGCATCATTGCGCTTTGGAAGCGAGACCGCCTGGTACCAGCGCTTGCGATCATCAGCTTGTTTGCGCTGGTGCTTTCATTTGGAGGAAACATGCCGATCCTCTATGGTCCGATGTTCCATGCGTTTCCGATGTTCGACAAATTTCGAGCACCAATGATGGCGCTCGTCCTGATGCAGCTAAGCTTTCCAATCATCGCTGCACTCATGCTCGAAGAAATTTTTCGCGTATGGAAGAATCGTGACAGAGCGGAAGCTGTGCAGCTTGAAAAATATTTCAAGTACGCGATGATCGTCGCCGCTGTGTTGCTCGTCATCTTCGTCGTTGGCCGCGGCGGGTTCGAGGGTTCGATCAAAAACTCGATTACAAAGAGCGGAAAGCCTTATGTATCAACGATCCCAGCGCTTGGAGAGCTTGCCGCATCGACGGCAATGAACGATGCATTGATCGGCATGCTGATCGCGGCAATCGCTTGTGGCCTCGTTTGGTGGTTTATCAAAAAGCAATCGATCTCCCCACTCATTCTCGGCCTTGCAATCTTCACGCTCTCCGCGATCGATCTTTGGAGAATCGATAGCCGTCCCTTCGATGTGACGACGCGCTCGGATTACGAGAACAATTTCAAAGATCACGATTATGTGAACTTCATCAAGCAGGACAAGTCCCTCTTTCGAATCCTCGATTTGAACGAGCCAATGTCGAACGTACCCGTAAGCTGGGGGTTGCAAACGATCGCTGGCTATCATGCAGCAAAGATGCGCGAGTATCAGGATGTTGTTGATGTCACTGGCGATGGCGCCGGCAATGCGATCGTCAATCCGTATATGTGGAATCTGCTGAACACGAAATACATCATTGCGAACGGTGGCATCTCAGAGGACAGGAATCGCTTCGTGCCCGTATTCCAATCGAGAGAGCCCGCAGCTGCCGGTCAGGATGGCAAGCCGGGTCAGGCGACACTCGTGTGGATGAATCCACAAGCACTCCCGAGGGTATTCCTTGTGTCAAACTATGAAGTTCGTGCGCCGCTCGACATTCTACACGCAATGCATGACGGCGCCTTCGATCCGCGTCAACTTGTTCTCTTCGACAAGTCGCCTCAAGGACTCGGTGCGCTTCCCGGCACGCCGGTCGATACGACGAAAGAGCACGCAGAAATCACGGGCTATAAGAACGAGTCGATCGAGATCAAAGCAAGTGCTGCGACTGACCGCTTGCTCTTTATGTCCGAAACATGGTATCCCGATTGGAGTGCAACAATCGATGGAAAGCCAACAACTATTTATAAGGCAGACTACGCATTTCGCGCGATCAAAGTACCTGCTGGCGATCACACCTTTAAACTTACGTTTGAGGACCCACATTACAAAACAGGTCGCGCAATCTCGCTCACAGCGAACATCCTCGCTATCGCAGGCCTCATCGCTGGTCTTGGAAGCGTGTTAAGCGGGAAAAAGAAAGAAAGCGAAGAAAGCGCTGCGTAAAAGATGTGAGTTAGGCACGACGGACTGCGGTTGAAGTATTTGACATTCACTTCTTATACGATCGTCTAACCTCTGGCAGCAACGCCACAAAAATAATGGCGATAGCAAAGAACATGTAGAAGGTATGCAGCCAGCTAACGCCTTGGAGAAACACCATTTCGAGTTGTATCCAAATGATTAGTGCAAAGGCAATGTAGATGCTGTAGGTCCATGACCAGTGCATATCCTTGTAGAAATTAAGTTGCTCGGCAATTTTGCTTTCTGGCTTTCCTAGCAACGCGAAGATCAGGAGACTGGGAGCAAGCCCAAGCACCAGGAATAGGATGATCCCTGGCACGAGGAAGCTACTGAATGGCGACTTTTCCAGCATTGACAAAGGCATTCCAATGAGCTCGCCAGTTGGAGAAATGCTCAAAATTCCACCGCCAAAAATTGCTCCCAATCCGAGGAACGCTAATAAGAACAGAAGGACATTCCGCTGCGATTTCATTTGCATAACCTCTCATTGATTGATGGCTGCATGTCTAGTCTAGAGCTCCTGGCGAACCCCGATTGGATATGTAAGATGCAATTGAAGAGGAGAGCCCCTATCTCCGATCGACTACCGTCGCACTTGCCTGGGATGTGGGGAAGATGATTATCTCCGCTATCTGCACATGCGCTGGTCGGCTAACCGACCAGATAATCGCATCAGCGATATCCGCAGGTGAGAGTGGCGTGAAACCCTGATATACTTTTTCCGCGCGTTCTTTATCGCCGTGAAATCGGACTTCGGAGAATTCCGTCTCGACAAGACCCGGGTCGATTGTTGTCACGCGTATTGGTGTGTCGACCACATCGAGTCGCAACCCTTTTGTAATTGCATCGACCGCAAACTTCGAAGCACAATAGACATTACCCTTCGGATACACTTCGTGTCCAGCGATCGATCCGATGTTAATCACGTGTCCCCGGTTACGATTGACCATTCCCGGTACCACAGCGCGCGTTACGTAGAGCACTCCTTTGACATTCGTGTCAAGCATTTCCTCCCAGTCGTTGATATTGCTCTCGTGCAGTTTGTCAAGACCGCGTGAAAGTCCGGCGTTATTGAGCAGGATCTCGATCTCGCTCCATTCAGCCGGCAATCCCGCGATCACAGCGAGCACGGCTTCGCGGTCGCGTACATCGAGCTGAAAGGAATAGACCTTCACATCAGGATGAAGCGCAGCTATCTCAGCCTTCAGCGCCTCCAATCGATCCACGCGTCGTGCACAAAGAAGAAGTCTTGCGCCCGCATTTGCGAACGCTATTGCGGATGCACGTCCGATACCACTTGAAGCACCGGTTATGAAAACAAGCTTATTCTTTAACTCTTGCATACGTGAAAGGTGAGCGAACTTGAATTCGCATTTGAAATTGCGTCAAAGATCTTGCTAACGAGAAGTCTCTTTACGCCGTCTCTTTTTTCTCCTGCCAGCTTTCCCAGTATTCTTTCCATTCCACAGCTTCGGCGGCGGGGGCAATTGTCAAAGGGTGGCGAGCATCGATCATCATTGCCATTTCATTTGTGCGCTTGAGCTTATCCTGGTTACGCAATGCCTTCGGATGCGGCCCATGATGGATACCTTGCGGATGCAACGTCATCATTGCCGCTTCGATGTTATCTCGCGAGAAAAAATCGCCATCATGATAGAAGAGCACTTCATCGTAATCGGAATTGCGATGATAGAAGGGTACTTTCAGCGTGTCCTGATCTTCTTCAAGTGGGCGTGGCAAAAATGAGCATACAACAAAGTTCTCCGCTAAGAAAGTGGTGTGAACCGGTGGTGGTAAGTGGACACGCGGAGACATCACAGGACGGATGTCGCGCATGTTGATCTTGAATACAGTTAGATCGCCTCGCCACCCGACGATATCAATTGGATGATAAGGGTAAAAGACCGAGGTCCATTCACCAAGTCGTTTGATGCGGATCTCGTACTCTTTGCCGTTTGATGGCGTCTCAGTATATTCAGTAAATTCAGGGATCGTCAGCGCACCGTTATCGTAAAGCGCGTGCATTCCCATAAGACCCTTCTGTTCAGGAGTCGGCGGAAGAATTTCTGAATGCGCTTCTACGTGCACAAAGAAATTATCCTTTGTTGAGGGTACAAACCGATATGTTGTCGCGCGCGGGATCACGATGTAATCGCCTTTCTCGTAATCGAGGACACCGAAATCAGTCTCGAGCTTACCTTCGCCCAGATGTACGAAATAGAGTTCGTCGCCATCTGCATTGCGATAGTATGCAGGCGAAGCTTCAGCACGTCGAGAGATCGAGATGATAAGATCATCATTGTAAAGGATCGGCACAGACCACCCGTTCTTATCCTTCAGATCAGTCGGCTTGACTTTGTCAAGATAGAATGCATGAGGACGTAGCTTCCCCTCAATTCGAGACCAGCCAGTCGGAGGGTGGGCATGATACAAATGCGACACACGTCCAAAAAAACCTTCTCTGCCGTGCTCTTCCTCAAACGTCCCCTCCGGAAGCCCAACGTGCGGCTGCCTCGTGGCACGGCCCTTCATGATCGGAAAATTCATATATCCTCCAAAGTCGAGTGATGATCGCTTATGCAAACTTCATCGGGCAAAGATTGGATTCAGGCTGTAAATTTGACCTGCTAAAATCATAAGCTCTTCGTATCTCATGGACCGTGAAGCAATTCGCAAATATTGTCTCAGCTTCCCTGGCGCCACCGAGCAGATCCAGTGGGGCGACGATCTCGTTTTCAAAGTCGGCGCCAAAATGTTCGCGGTGACGGGACTCGGACCGGAATTCCATCTTTCATTCAAATCTGACGCGGAAGACTTCGCCAAACTAGTCGAACGAGAAGACATCATCCCAGCGCCTTATCTCGCGAAACATCTTTGGGTAGCACTTCGCTCGGAGAAGGCGTTGAGCACGAAAGAGTTCAAGGAGCTCTTGCGCAAGAGCTATGATCTCGTGGTTGAGAAATTGCCGAAGAAGATTCGGACCTCTTTGAAACAGTAGATCAACCGGCATCTTCTTGTAACTATTGAAGCCTTCGACGTTATTACTACTATGTCGGACTCATCTGTCCCCAGGTAGACCATGGTATCCCTTCGTACTCTCGCACTCCTTGTCTTTCTTTTCTCGACCAATGCGTCAGTAGGATTCGCGCAATGGACTCAGATTGCCTCGTTTCCATCCTTCGTCAGAGTCATCCGCTTTCTAGACTCCCCAGGTGCATCTCACATTGGCTTTCTCGGAACTGGTCTCGGTCACGTTTTCAAGACTACTGACTATGGCGCAACTTGGATCCAGAGTTCGATCAACACTGGAAACGTATCTGTCTCCGAGTTCACGTTCAAGGATTCGACTACGGGCTGGCTCACGACGAAAGTATTGTCCTCTGGATCTGTTAATGGTGAAGTCTTTATGACGCACGATGGTGGGCTAAACTGGGTCGCCCTCAACCATACCGGCACATTATCCTCGATTTATTACAACAGGTCATCCAAGCTTCTCTTCTTATCCGATTGGAACGCGGGAGAACTTGTGTCGAATGATGAGGGACAAACTTTCAATGTGCTTAGCACGGGCACATACTTCAATGGCATCCAATTCCCCAATGATCAGAATGGAATAATCGCTGCAGCTGGATCTGGAGGCTTCGTCCTCGTGACGACCGATGCAGGACTGACATGGGCCAACGTCGGGCCTGACGACGAGACGTGGCAACCGGCTTCCTCCGCCACTGGCAATTTCTACGAGTTAAGCGAAATAACCAACCGCGTTTATCGCTCGACCGACCAAGGACACAATTGGTCATTCCGCTACAGGTTCTCCAGCGGATTCGCGACTGGCTTGACAGGCTGCCTACGCGCCTCGTCGTGCGACGATATCTTCACCCAATCATTGAATGAAGGATTCTTCCTTTCGACTGATGAGGGCGATTCCTGGACCGCGTTCGGTGGACCTGGCAACGCGATCGATTCGAGATTCTGGATATCTGACTCAAAAATCTTCGCAGGTGATACAGGCGGTGGACTGTTTACGCACCCGCTTCCCTCCAAAGCAAGCTTTGACATTTTGCCTGCGAATATTGAATATCAAATCGTGAGTTGTCCAACGCAAGATTCCATCTTACATTTCGATGTAAGCAGTTGTTCAGGGATCGGTGACTCTTTGATCGATGCAAATATTCTAGGTTCATCTCGATTCAAGCTGGTCAACACACTCGCACTGCCTCGCAAGACGTTCGTCAACGATTCCCTCACGATCGAATACACTCCATCCCTCAGCAATCATGACAGCTCAACGTTGGTCTTGAGATTCCTGGTTGGTGGCAAAACGATCGATACAGTGGTCCCGCTCGTCGCAAGACACATGAGACAACCAGAACAACTTCATCCAATCATACGATTTGACAGCGATAAGAAGGCAGTTTCAATTGTCGCTCCCGAGAAGATCGATGCTGTGATCGCACTTGATGACACGTTAACTGCGCCCACATTTCTAACGGACCTCGATGTTTTCCTACACTATGACAGTGACGCACTGACGCAATTGGGTATCATCACAACCTATCAAGGCTGGGTCGCCAGTAATCTCTCTCAACAGACAGGAATCCTGAGCTTCCATCTTCACCGAACGATCATAGCAAGAATTGAAAAGGATTCAGCTTTGGCGCGTATAAAGTTTTCATCCTCTGTTTCGCCCAACGCATTCTCTCCCATTTCAATATCTCAGTTCCTCTACAATCAGGATACGATGGCAACCGATAATTGCACGTACCTTCTTTCCTCAAAGCACGACAGCGTGATGGTCAATATCGGCTCGATTTGCTCCGACAGTACGCTGAGAACTGCTTTGCGTGGCGAACCAGTGCTCCTGCTTCTTGGAATTTCTCCCAATCCCGCTTCCGATCATTTGAATGTGTCTATCCAACTCCCCCAAGCCAGTGAAATTGATGTAATCCTCGAAGACATGCTTGGACGAATTGTTGCAATATTGCATCAGGGTGAACTCACGACTGGCGTGCACGAGCTCAGCCTACCATTCAAGTTGCCTTCGGGGATTTACAATGTTGGGATCACCGTCAATGGCGCTGCTCAGGTAAATGCCCGGATGGTAGTCGCGAAATAAGCCCGCTTCCTGGGGCAAATCGCACCAAAAGCCTGAAAATCCGTTAGTTTTGTATACTATTCGGTCGTGCTAGAATAGTGCTGGCTGATCATTAAACCTTCTTTGCTCTGTTTGCTCTAATGGATGTGGACGAGATCTGGACACACCTGATTGGCGGCCCCGAGTGAAGAGAGATATGCATGGCATTTCAACAGGAATATCTGCTCTTGTCGGATGAAGAGCTCGTCGTGCTCTTTCATAATGGAGAACGGCACGGCAGCTTTACGGTAATCGTAGAACGCTATCAGAAGCGAATCTACTATGCCGCCAGACGGATGATGGATGGCGATCATGATGAGGCCGATGAGGTCTCGCAGGATACCTTCGTCAAGGCGTACGAAGCTTTGGGTAGTTTTCGCGGCGATGCGAAGCTCTATACCTGGTTGTATCGGATCATGATGAACGCTGTGATTCAGCGTTCGCGCAAGAAGAAGTCGCGGAAGACCGTCGGACTTGAGGGCATCGAGAATACAGTTGAAACCGGTGAGCTTTCCGCACACGACAGACTCGAACAGCGAGAGACGACACGGATCATTGAAAAAGCGATCGAGATACTACCTAAGAAACAGCGCGAGGTTTTTCTCATGAGGTTCTACGATGAACTTCCGTATGAAGAGATCGCACGGCTGACCGGGACCAGCGTCGGCGGATTGAAGGCAAATTACTTTCACGCGGTCAAGAAGATCGGCGAGTATTTGCATCAGTATGGGAAGATCGCACCGGAGTTTTTGGCTGCGTTCGAACAGCCGAATAATTGAGTGAGGCGCACAGCAGATACGATGAACACGCACGAAGAACAGGATGATGAGCGGTTAAAGCCGATCTTGAACGAGATCCGCAAAGCCGGCGCGCCCTATTCTGACGAACCGGATCCCCGCTATTGGGCGAACTTCCGCGTCCGAGTCATGGAGCGTGTCGAGCAGGCAGAAGCCGCGCACCGGCCTGTTGGTCAGCGCATTTGGGAATGGATCACCGAGCGCCCCCTTCGTTCAGGCCTTATCGGTTTTTCGACAGCGGCACTCGTGATCGTAAGCGTTCTGATGAACCCCTTCACAAATGGTAAGCGCGACGTTGCCGTGCTTCAGCAACCGCCTATTGTTTTGCATCACGATTCTGCTTCGTCCGGGACAGTGCCCGTCACGCCGATCGCTCCATCGCATGTTTCTCCTTCGGACGTTCAGGTGCAGAAGGATATGGCAGCGACGAACAAGGCCGTTAAGAAGATGCTTCGGTCGCATGAATACACGCAGCATCTCAGACATTCTGTGGAGTCGTCTGAGCAGACAAAGATGGCTGAACTTGAACCAGCCGAGAGTGTCTCGACTGTTACTACAGCCGATTCCGATCTGCCTGTCAGTTTGAATGACCTGTCCGAATCCCAACTGGAGAGTGTACTCCATTCGCTTGAATCGACCAAGTAAGGATGCCCAAAGTTTTTGAGAACAGATGAAAACGACACTTTTATTTTCCATTGTGCTTGCCGCGCTTCTTAGCGTGCAGTGGGTTATGCCCATGTCGATACTCGCACAGACGACGAATTCAATTGATACCGCGCAACGGGGAATGCTGCGTCGGCCCGATCCAGCAAGGCTCGAAGCGCTTAAGGCAAAGATCGAAGAATTGAAATATCAGAGAATCAAGACCTCGCTGGGATTGGACGATGAGCAAGCCAGAAAATTCTTTGAACAGTACAAGCCAGTGGAGCGCGACATTCAGGAACTCGTTAAGAAGCGTAACGAGGCGATGAAAGCTTTGCAAGAAGCGACGAGCAGCGGAAAACCCAATGCTGAAATAGAGCCTAAGCTGAATGAGATTCGCGACCTCACTGCGGCAATACAGCAGCGACAAGTACAGCTCGATCAAAACCTGAAGCCGATTCTCACGCCCGTGCAGCGTGCCCGACTCCTTGTATTCGAGCAGGAATTCAACCATCGCGTTCGCCAGCAGATCGACAAGCGCAAATTCCTCAATAATCATCCGCTGATTCGCAACCGCCTGCAACAATTCAGATTACAGCGCCGCCTTCAAAAGAAGCTGAACCACCGCTGAGCGGAACACGAGAATTCAAGGCCGGGATTTCATCCCGGCCTTTTTTCATTTATGCGGGAGCGCCAGACACACTACCGCACACTCAGCATGATCTATCTCGACAATAGCGCTACTACCCCACTCGCACCAGAAGTGCGCGAGGCGATGGAGCCGTGGCTTGACAATGAATTCGGTAATGCCTCAAGCATCCATTCGATCGGACGAAGCGCGAAGGTTGCTCTTGAGGCCGCCCGCGAGATAATCGCGAATGCCATTGGCGCACGGCCGAGCGAAATTGTTTTTACTTCGAGTGGCACCGAAGCCAACAACGCTGCTATCGTCGGAAGCGTGATGCACGAAAAACTGAAGGGCACCGGATTTTCATCGCAGTCGATCATCACCTCAGCCGCCGAACATCATGCCGTGCTTGAGCCTGCGCAGTTTCTTGCGAAGCTTGGTGCAAGATCACTTGTATTGCCGGTTGATTCCGAAGGACGGTCTTTCCCAGAAGCAGTTGCCGGCTCGCTTGATGATTCTACGACGATCGTATCGATGATGCTCGTCAATAATGAGGTCGGGTCGATCAATCCGATTGCGGAGATCTCAGAAGTTGTCCATACAAATTCTGGGGCGCTGATGCACACGGACGCGATACAAGCGCTCGGGAAGATGCCACTGAATGTCGGCGAATTGGGGGTTGATCTCGCTTCCTTTTCCGCTCACAAGATTCACGGACCGAAAGGCATTGGTGCACTCTTCGTAAAGAGCGGGACTGAACTCGAGCCGCTCGTACATGGTGGTGCACAAGAGCGAAACCGCCGTGGGGGCACGGAGCCGGTGGCGCTGGCTGTCGGCTTTGCACAAGCTGTGCGGCTGGCGGAGAAACGTCTCGCCGCGCAGCACTCGGAATTGGAAGCGCTCGGCCATTGGCTCCGAAGCGAACTCCTGGTGATCCCTGGTGTTACGATCAACTCACCGCAGGAACATTGGCTCCCTTCAATTATCAACTTTAGCTTTGCGCCGGAGTTACTTGACACGATTGATGGCGAAACGCTCATCATGCGATTCGATCTTGAAGGGATCGCAGTTTCGAACGGCGCTGCATGTACTTCCGGGACCGTTCAGCCTTCGCATGTGCTGCTTGCAATGGGCAAGGGAGATAAAGTCGCTGGAGCTTCAGTACGGATATCGCTCTCGCACGAAACGACGAAGACCGATCTCGATCAATTCTTACAAGTACTTCGACGCATGATCAAACAATGATCTCCCATGATCGCGGCGCAAGCTCAACATGTCGCTCTAGTGCATCAATCGCAATTCCATAACGCAAGCCACGCGTGCTGACTGTGACGAATTCAATCCCGAAGATCTCCATCGTCTCCAACAAGATCAAGCTACCGGCAAGCAGTATATCCGCGCGACCCTTCAAGATCACAGGATAACGTCGCATCATTTCTTCGATACTCGTCACTGCCATTTCGTCGACGAACCGATTAACGGCATCCTTTCGAAGCACATGACCTTGCACTAGCGCCGCGTCGAACACCTTCAAACCAAGCTCCATTGCGGCAAGCGACGTCGGCGTACCCGCGACTGCCACGAACGGAATTCCCCTAAGAGGCTCCTTAACATTCTCGATAATTGCTTCACGAATATCCTGCCTGGCTGAAGTCACATCGTGAGGAGCTGGCTTGCCGAAATATCGTTCGGTCATCCTGACTGCACCGACATCGATGCTCTGGCCTTGCAGGAACAGGCCATTCGCTCCTATCGCGATCTCCGTGCTTCCGCCACCAACGTCGAGCACCGCGACCTTCTCCTCACTCATCTTCATGCCTGCCAGCGCCCCGCGATACGTCAGCTCTGCTTCTTTTGATCCTGAGATGATCTGGATATCGATACCAAGATCATGCTTCGCGCGATACAAGATGTTGCCGCGATTCTGGGCATCTCGCAGCGCACTTGTTCCTACTGCGGCGATCTCATTGACACTAAGTGTCGAGAGCGCGAGAAGATGCTCTTTGATCACCTTCACAAAACGATCGTAGGCAGCATCCGAAATGATGTGGGTTTTGTCGACGCCTTCGCCGAGTCTGGCAATCGCATGTCGATCAGCGATTACTTTCGCGGATGCCTCGCTTTGAGATTCAAGGACCAGACACAAGGCAGTGTTCGTGCCGATATCGAACGCGGCTACGCGATACTTATCCGGCATACTTCATGAGCAGCGCCGACCACTCGTGCTCGCGAAGCTCTTCGACCAGTTGATAACCGAGCGAGCGATACTCCTCAGCAACTTCAGCAGAATCGTAGACCAATAAACCCGAAAGAATCAGCGTTGAACCGGGAAGCGAGTGAGATGCGATCTCTTCTGAAGATTCGATCAGGATGTTGCGATGAATGTTGGCGAGGATGAGATCAAATTTATCCTCGCTATCAATCGTGCTGGCAAGATTGCCGCAAAAGACTGTGAATCGATCGGCCGCAAGACCATTCAGATCCCGATTCTCTTCAACATTTTCGACGGCCCAATCGTCTGTGTCGATCCCGATCGCTCGCGCTGCGCCGCGCATGAGCGCGTAGATAGCCAGCACACCTGAGCCGGTGCCAACATCAAGCACTGACATTTTTTTGACGTTAACCTTCTCGATCGCTCGCAAGCAAAGCCTCGTCGTCTCATGATGACCCGTCCCGAAACTCATCTTCGGATCGATCACGATCAAATACTTTGAATCGAGATGCTCGGCCTCCTCTTCCTTCCACGATGGAGCGATGACAAGATCGTCCGTGACTCGCACAGGCTCAATGCCGGCCTCCCACTCTGCATTCCAGTCTTTCTCTTCGATCGGCTCAACGGACCGAAGTTCAACTGGCGATGGAAGCATCGAGACAAACTCGGAGAGCTCATCCTGCAGTTCTGGAGTCCACTCGCCGATCGGAATGAAATATCGGACGTCACCTTCCTGCGTCTCTTCGAGGCCTTCGAGTGTCGTCTGTGTCAGCATGAACCCTTGCAGCGAGTCCTGCACGTCGAGCGGCACACGAAAGGTTAAGGCGAGAGTGCGAGGAGCTTTTGTCACAGTGATCGGATGGAATTTGGCAGGCGTTCGTAGATCAGATATAGTAAAAGTCGGCCGACCTCATCGAGTGTTTTATCACTAACGTTGTTCGGAAGATCATGCGTCGTATGCCAATACTTGCGGTCCGGATCCTGGGTATGCGCGCCTACCAAATCACCGTCGATAATATCAACCGCAGGGATTCCGCCCTGAATGAATGGAAGATGATCGTCTTCGATCGTTGGACCCGCAATTTGTTTGAAAGTTGTGAGTCCCAGATCCTGCGCTGCTCTCCAGATCTCCGCAGTGAATTGCGGTGCTGACCTTTGCGAATTTCCTTCCGGCTTGAATTCCGCCTTTTTGTCACCCACCATATCAAGCAGGATGGCGAAGCGTGGATTGTAGTCTGCGGGCTTCGTCTTCACAAAAAATTTCGCGCCGAGAAAATACTTATTGAGTTCGTCGATCGAGGGCTTGCCATAATCTTCACCATCATCGAAGAGCAGATCAACGCCGATCGGCGGTGGATTGTCTTTCATTGCCTTTGCGAGTTCGAGCATGACGGCAGTCCCCGAGCCACCATCATTGGCGGCCGGCACAGGCTTATTTCGATTCGTTGAATCCTTATCCTCATCAGCCCACGGACGAGAATCCCAGTGGGTCAGGATCAGGATCCGATCTGTCGCCGAGGGATTGAATGACGCGACGACATTCGTCAAGTTCAAAGTCGAGCCGTCGTAGCCGGTTTCGGTAAATGGCTGGAGGCTAACGGCGCTGGTGTACTTCGCGAGCTCCGTTTGGATATATTTCAGCTCATGGTCATGAGCTGCACTGTTCGGCACTCGTGGACCAAAGCTAACCTGCTGCACAACCGACTTCATCGCGGCTGCACCATCGAACGGAGGAGCCGTCTTCGCGACGAGCGGCGGCAGCGCCTTGGCTGGCCCATCGGCCGGTGGATTATCCGTCTTCTTAGAGCACGCGACTGCAACAAAAGCGAGAAGGGCAAGCGGAGGGAAAAGTAGCTTCCGCGGTAGTCGATTCAAAAATTGCATCAAAAAATAGTACGCTGAAATTCGTCGTGAAAGGTGTGTAACAAAACGAGAGTAGGCAAGTTCTTTTATATGTCTCCGTTTGAGCACGGGACAATTAGCTTGGAAGCAATGCTCTCTTGAGTGACCTTCCCGGTGAATAGAAGCACATCTGAAGATCTCGAGTAGCCTGGATGAACGATAACTTCATTCGGGCTCTCTCGTTTTATGGGGTCAGGGAACAGGGCACGGTAAACAGGGAACAGATAGGGATTGAAGGCGGGAGAGTGCAAAAACTTCGATCATCCCTCCCGCTGTTCCCTGTTCCCATTCCCTGTTCCCTGAGCCCGTGTGTAAATGCGTTATTCATAATCCAAGATTCAACCTTCGATTTTGTGCTGAAAACGGCAATTCGCGATTGCCAAGCTTGGTGTGTGTGAAAACTTTATTCATAATTCCCCTTCGTATAGAAAACTAGTGGGGTGTTTTTGAGATCGACCCACATCCTAGACTCTGGGGATGGATTCCCGCATTCGCGGGAATGACAAGATGGAGACTCTGTGGCGCTTCGCGCGTTACTCCCTGTTGATGTCATTCCCGCACAGGCGGGAATCCATGGGGAAGGAAGGATGCAACTCGCGTGGGTCGGGCGTCTCGCCCGACCTAGGGTGGCGCGGGGTACTCTCTCTTGTTGCGACCTACCGGGAGTCGGGCGAGAGGCCCGACCGCTGAAGAGCGGAGAATTTGCCTACGCTACATAAAACGCATAATTATCCACCATCGTTCCCTTGGGAGAACGAATACCTCACGAGAATGAGCAGCTTTATGAACCAGATCAATCTACAACCCTCGGAACTCACAATAGGGACACGATGTGTTCTTTTGCCAGCTTTCGACCCTGAGCGCAGGTTCGTCCCGAAACCCAACTCTCTCACCGTCCATTGCACAAGATCACAAGTATTTGAGATGCCCAAAAACGTTATAATGAACTGGCATGCCTGAATTTAGTCCGACTGAAGAGCAACGAAAAATTCTTGAGCACGATATGAGGCGTCATGCCAGGGTTAAAGCGGGCCCCGGCACAGGCAAAAGTGCTACGCTTGTTGCACTTCTCGACAAGTTGATCACTGAGGGCGCGACTGGAAGAATGAAGCTGTTGACATTCACTCGCGCTGCAACGGGCGAACTGCTTAAGAAGGTGTCGAGCCATCCCGCCGCCGCAGCTGAGCATCCGAGCACGATCCACTCCTTTGCAATATCAATCTTGCTTGCGAATCCTGGCGCTGGCAACTTCCCTGAGCCATTACGCATCGCGGATGACTGGGAATTTAACAACGTGGTGCGACTAACACTCGCAAAGCGGCTTGGAATAAAGCAGAAACAACTCGACCGCCTAGTTAAAGAACTTGCCGCGAATTGGGAAGCGCTAAGGCCCCAAGATGATGCTGGCATCAGTGACGAGCTACGAAGCAGGTTTTTAGGAGCTTGGAATGAGCATCGCCTAATTTTTGGCTATGTGTTATTGCAAGAGTTGCCCTACGCCTTGAGGCACGCATTAGTAAATTATCCCGAGCTGCGAGGTATCGACTTCGATTTACTGATAGTCGATGAGTATCAAGACCTGAACTCATGTGACCTCGATGTTATTCATTTGCTCTCACAACGAGGATGCTCGATTATTGGAGCAGGAGATGACGACCAATCGATATACCACTTTCGAAAAGCAGCGCCGGAAGGAATTCGAAGGTTTCTGACCGATTATCCTGGCGGAGAAGATTATGCGCTATCGATAACACAGCGTTGCGGAAGCCAAATCATTGAATGGGCCAACTACGTTATCAGTGGTGATCCCGACCGGCCCCAACGAAATCCTCTCACTCCGGTTGCAGGATCACCGAGGGGGGAGTGCAAGCTTTTATCTTTTCGGAATCAGAGTGAAGAGATCGAGGGTGTAGCCGAACTCATCGAAAACCTTACTGAACAAGACGTAAAAGCATCTGACATCTTGGTCCTCCTCAGAAGTGATTATTACGGTATTTTTAGTAGACCTCTCAAAGGGGAGCTGAAGATAAGAAATATTCCGTGTTCTGAGGAAGACGCTGTTGAAAGGATGTTGCAAGAGCCCGACAATCGGCGCATTATGGAAGTTTTGAGGCTGGTTGAGAACGAAGAAGATTCCATCGCGTGGGCTTCACTTCTCAAGCTCAGCAAAAGAATTGGCATGTCATTTTTTGAGTATGTTTATGGTATCGCCAAGTCGAGGCGTGCGACTTTTGGAAAGACGCTCTTAGAGACCTACGGCTTTGGCTTCCCTGGAGCGCCATCCGCGTCGGCTTCGAAGGCAAAAGAATTTATCCGCCAAACGCTGAATTGGCTTAATACAAGAAGGGCTGACTTGCAGGAGCAAGAGCACTGGGGGGCGTCAATTTTGGAACTCCCCGATGGGCTTGTGATCCCTCAGCCAAGCAAGGAATTTCAGGATTTGCTTCTCTCGCTCGATGAAATAGCAGACCCAGGCCAGAACTTGGGAAGGTATTTGAGTCAGGTCATTCCTTTGGGAAAGGACATGATGCAGGCTACATGCGAAGGCGTGCGAATCATGAGCATGGGGGGCGCTAAGGGACTTACCGTCAGAGCCACGATAATGATGGCCTTAGAGGAAGGAATCGTACCTCGCCCAGAAGCCGATCTTGGGGAAGAGAGACGACTACTGTACGTTGCAATGACAAGGTCGAAGGAGTTCCTCTACGGAACATGGGCAAGAACGCGAACCGGCCCTACCGCGAGATCAGGGGAGGGCCAAGTTGGCGGCATACGTAACTACACACACTTTCTACAAGGCGGGCCTGTTGATTCAGAAGACGGGAAACGGTATCTCGCCACTCTGATTTAGTATTCATCCCGCACATTTCATCAATGTCAACTCACAAGCAACGAATGCGCAGGTTTGGCACCTTGGCTCCCCCTCCTAAAGGTACCAAAGAACGCGATGCGCTAATGAAAACAGTTGACGCTGCGCTCGCGATGGATCCTGAATTTAAGAAGATTCTCAAACGAAAACGTAAAGCGGCTTTCGGAAAATGGGAAATGCAGCTTGCAAACGGAGCTGGCTTGCAATTGGATGGGCATCTGAGACACTTCTTAACGGAATTCAACCACAGAATGTCCGAATTCGGATTTGACTCAATGCCGGCTTCGTTTAATGTTCTAGAAGCCTTCTTTAAGTATGATGGCAACATCTTCTATTTCGAGTTGCTACCTGAAGTCGATCATTTGTTTTCATTTCTCGACTATTGCGACTATCTCACCTCGCCCGATAACAACATTGAAGTTGCCTCGAGCCTGGAATATTTTGCAGAAGGAATGATCTACTCGTTCAATATCCTGAACGATCCTAAAGACATTCAATTCTCGACCTCTTCGAAAAAGTCTTTCGCCGTGGGCGGTGTATCCATGATTCGGCGTGGAAGCGAGGTATCAATTCTCCTTCTGGGAGGGGAAAAGATAGACACGACAAACGACCCAGCAGAACTTCTTGATCCAGATTTGGGGGATGTGAAAGTCACACCGGGACACGAGGAGATCAAGCCCTCACCCGACCGTATACGAGAGACAGTGAAGCTTCTTAATCAGGATGAGTTTTGGCAGTGTCTCATCCTAGTCAGGCTCGATATTAATACGATGACCATTGATTCACGGTATGTATTGCATGACCAAGGGGATGCGTTTCAGATTACCACTGATGACATCTCTTCTTTCTCTCACGAGATCGGTAAAGATGGTCTGTTTAAGACCCCTTCTGTAAAGGAACTGTACGAGAAATTCTCAGAAAGAACGATTGGCTATGACGCGCTTTTTCAGGTAGCAGCAAGCTCGATACATCTTTTAAGGTATTTTGTGGACTATAATGAGTCACTCACCTACGAGCAGCATGTGACGTCGTACGGAGACTCCAAACCAAAGCCTGAGATATACCGTCAAGACCGCGTTGACCCAATGCTCAAGATCAGAGAGAGAACTGTAGCTGTAATGGAGCGACGCAACGTGTTTGCCTCTGATAGTACGATCTTTGCAACTAATGATTTCAAGATTGAAAGGTCTGGCTATTGGAAAAAACTATCTTATAATGCGATTGGTAAGGATAAGCATGGCAAAAGCATTCACGGACGTACCTGGGTAGAAAGCACAATGACTTGGAATGAGTCGCCGCCTAGTCCACTTCGCATTTACACGAATTTGAATCAACCAATTTCCAGTGGCCAATCAGGTATCATCTATGTTATGCGCAACGCGTCGCATGGGAAAAACATCTTCAAAGTGGGTATGACCACCCGCGATCCAGAAACGAGGGCCTTAGAATTGTCTTCCACGACAGGTTCACCCGATAGATTCCTTGTTGCTCAAGAATGGGATGTACAGGATTGCGTGATCGCGGAGAAGCGTATTCACAAAGAGCTTGATGCTTATAGAATTAATACCAACCGTGAGTTTTTCAAGATCGAATACAATGCGCTTATAAAAATCATTGAGAAGTGCGTTTTTGAAATCAATCGCCTAGATTAAAGCACCTCTTTTCCGTGGTTGTGGAACTCCTGAGCCCGTTGAATGGACTCGAGCTTAACGAGATCCAATTAATTTTGCAACGTCAGTAGTGCGCCTGCTTAACCGTTGCCCTTACATAGGTGTCCCCTCTTGCGCTGAGGCCCCCCTACTCCTCTACATCCTCCGAATAAACATCATCTGGTGTCACCTCGGTGGGTGGGACGAGGATGCGGAGGAAGCGTTTGAAGGCGCGCTGGCCTACGAGGTCGTGTGATTCGCCGAAGACCATGATGAGGTTGCGGATCATGCGGAGAATGATCGTGCGGTCTTCTGCAGGGTCGAGGAAGGCGTCGTTATATTTTAACTTGGATGCATCCAGAAAGCGTTTGATGTCACGCTTTCGTAGCACGACACCCCCATTAAATGCGTCTACGAACAGCGGCTCTTCGATGGCGCCATCATAGCGAATGAGGAAATGTCCGGGTGCGCTTGAACCTGAGAACGGAAGGCCGACGCGCATTTTTGCGATCAGGAGATATGCAACTGCGAGCGAAATCGGGATGCCCATCTTGCGATCGATCACGCGATTCAAATAGCTGTTGTCGGGTTCGAGGAACGCGCCCTGGTTGCCGCGAAACTTTTGTTTTTCGAAAAAGAAATCGTTGGTGATCGCAAGTATCTCAAGCGGTGAGTGAACTCCGGCGATTCGGTCGCGGAGCATTCCGGCCAGCGCCGAAAGTTCGATTCGATAATGCTCGATGTTGAGCCGTGGGTAACCGTAGCGTGCTACGAGGAACGCCCCATCTTCGAGCGCTCGTGGGTCACCCCATTCGAGCCGCTTATTGAGCACACAAAATTCTTTCGCAAGCCGCTCTTCGTTCAACTCCCGGACAAGCATCGAAGCCCGATCGCCCGCGAGTTCGTCATCGGTGAGATCGACAAAATCGAGAAGTTCACCCAGGATCGCATCGCCCTTGCTTCGGAGCCGTTCGATCACTGTTTCTGAAATGCGTGTGTCGGGGTCGTCGAGCAGGCTGAATAACGGCTGTAGCTCCCTGTCGAGTGTCGGAGCGTCGACCTCGAGTTTGGTGAGTGTATGAACCGGATCCTGTCGCGACAAAGCCATAGTGTGTGGGACATGAGAGCGCAACGACTCAACACCCGCGAGGCAGAAATACAATCCTGCTCCCGTACTAAAATATTTTTACGCCAGCGGATCGCTATTCATGAAGCTTTCCTCGCCTTCGTCCAGACGCGTTAGTTCGGCGGAGAGATATTCGAAGGCTTCCTGTGGCGAATCGGAAAAGTGGATCAGGTTAAGATCCTGCCGAGAGATCATGCCGTAATATTCGAGCATTTCCAGATCGATGATCTTTTGCCAAAAGCTTGAGCCATACACGACGATCGGCATTTTCTTTCTGATCTTACCCGTCTGAATGAGCGTCAGACATTCGAAGAGCTCGTCCATCGTGCCGAAACCACCGGGAAAAATCACAAGCGCTTTTCCCAGATACGCAAACCAGAATTTGCGCATGAAGAAGTAGTGGAATTCGAAATTTAGTTCGTCGGTGATAAACGAGTTCGGCATTTGCTCGAACGGAAGTGCGATGTTAAAGCCGATCGTCTTTCCACCCGCAAGCGAAGCCCCGCGATTTGCGGCTTCCATAATGCCGGGTCCACCGCCAGAACAGATCACATAGCGCTGACGGAATGAGTGCGTCTTGATCGACTCCACATTCACGTATGGGATCTGCTCGCGTATCTGCGCCGCTGCAACCTGACCCTTTGCGATCTGCGCTTTCTCATAGTTCTGCGCCGCCTGCGTGATCGACCACTCGGTCAGCAGCCGTGCGAGCTCGGTAGCTTCCTCGTAATACCGCGCGAGCTCTTTGTGCATTTGTGCTCTGCGAAGTGCTTCCTCTAATTCGGATACGACTTCCTTCGAAAGCGAATTCGTTTGCTCTGCAAGCACTTTCGCATTTTTTAGCTGGCGAAGTTCTGCTTCGGCTTCTTCCGGTGAATGAATTCGTGCACTGCCGAAGAAGACGATCGTGTCCTTGACACGTGCAT
Organism: Ignavibacteria bacterium; assembly: GCA_013287605.1. Taxonomy (GTDB): domain Bacteria; phylum Bacteroidota; class Ignavibacteria; order Palsa-1295; family Palsa-1295; genus JABDDM01. The sequence continues at coordinate 53,223 of JABDDM010000002.1, forward strand.
GAGCAAGCCGCGAGCGCGGCTCGACGTATTCACTCAGGATTCGAACGATGCGTGCTTCAGGACTTGTGAGAAATTTTTCGTTGAGGTACGCCTTGAGTGCGCGTTGTTTGACTGATGGCAATGGAGTTGGTGTTTTTGGTGATTGATGTTAACTCATGACGGACCGACCGCCGTCCACAATGATTGTTTGTCCGGTGATGTATGGTGCATCGAATGCGAGGAACTGGACGACACGAGCAATATCATGTACGGTGCCATATCGCTTCATCGGGATACGCTCGCGAGCGATCCCCATCCGTTCTTCACTTTCGTCTTCAAGCTGGATCGCGCCCGGCGCGACGGCATTGACCGTAATACACTGCTCGGCGAGTTCGCGTGCTAAAGTTTTTGTCAGTGTGATCAACGCCGATTTCGACACATTGTAATCGATCCGTTCTTTCCAGATCTGCACTCCGCCAAGCGATGCAAGATTTACGATCGCGCTCCCGGAGTTCATTTGCTTTGCAGCCGCTCGTACCATTGCGAATGGGGCAACGAGATTTAGCTCCAAGGCTTCACGAAGGTCATTTGGCTCCAGGTTGTCCAACTTCCTTCTTGCAGGAAGGACTCCTGAATTATTGATCAATACGTCGATGCCGCCGGCCAGTTTAACAAATCGCTCAACGATTGCATCTGCCTCCGACCGAACGTCGCCTTGCAATAAATGCGCTGCTTCCGCACCGGCCTGCAAGCATCGCTCGGCAAACGCCTTTGCCTCGTCAGCAGGTGTACGGTAATAATTGAGCCCGAGCACGACGCCCTTCTCGGCCAATTCCAACGCAATACCGCCGCCCAATCGGTGGACGCCTCCAGTGATCAGCACGCGGGAGGATTTTATCATCAGTTAGCTCGCCCGTTTGGTAATATCGAGCATACGCTGGAGCGCAACATTTGCCCATTTTGCAGTTTCTGCTGGCACCGATATCTGGTTCTTGATTTCGCCTTGTTTTAGGTGTTCGAGAATGTCCAGCAACGCCTCGGGTGAGATGCGATACATGGTTGCGCACTCGCAGGCGTAAGGTGCGAGCGTCGTGACGAATTGATCGGGATGATCGTGTTTGAGTCGATTGACCAGATGATGCTCGGTGCCAATCGCCCATAAGCTGCCCGCCGGTGCTTCTTCGACCGTCTTCATGATAAACGCGGTCGAACCAACTTTGTCAGAATTTTTCACTACTTCGAAATTGCATTCGGGATGGACCATGATCTGAATGCCGGGATAAAGCGCTCGCATGATATTGGGATGCGAAGCCTGAAAATGCTGGTGCACCGAGCAGTGACCACGCCAAAGCAACACGCGTGCACTTGTCAGCTCTTCATCGTGAAGTCCGCCACCGGGCTGTGTTTGATCAAAGAGCGAAATGTCGTGGAGTGGAATGCCTAACTGGAAGTGAGCAGTGTTACGTCCGAGATGTTGATCGGGAAAGAAAAAGATCTTTTCAAAGCCGTTGTTGAATGCCCACTCGAATATTGCCTTGTTATTCGAACTTGTTGAGACAGCGCCGCCATGTTCGCCACAAAATGCTTTGATCGCAGCACTCGAGTTCATGTAGGTGATCGGGCAGACCTTCGTTGTATCGATCACATTGTCCAAATAATCCCATGCATCGAGCACTTGATCCAGACGTGCCATGTCGCTCATCGAACAGCCGGCTTTGAGGTCGGGAAGGATGACTTTCTGGTCTGGGCCAGAGACGATATCCGCCGTCTCGGCCATGAAGTGCACGCCGCAGAATATGATGAACTCGCGGTCTTTGAGATTCGCGGCATAACGTGCGAGTTCGAACGAATCGCCAGTGCGATCGGCAAACTGCACGATGTCATCACGCTGATAATGATGGCCGAGAATGACGACTCTGTCGCGAAGCTCTTCTTTCAGAGCGTGGATGCGCGCGACGATATCAGGCGAGGTCGTCTCGGCTATGAGCACTTCCTCTTGTGGTGCAAGAACGGTGAGATCGAGAACTTCTGCCATGTGCTAGACCAACTCCATTTCAAATGGAAGCTTTTGCATTGTTACGGCGAGCTTCTTCTCTTCCACAACAAGTTGAAGTTCCGAACCCGCGTTGGCCATTGTCGTCCGGATGTAGGCCAGGCCGATCATCCGTTCGATGCCTGGAGAAAAAGCGATGCTCGTGAGTTCACCGGCTTCGTCTCCACCTGCGGTAAATAATTTGGATGGAGTGACGACATTCGATGCATCTTCAGCAAGGATGATCCCCATGAGATGCCGCTGTACTTTGTCGTAACTATCAAGCCTAGCGATGACTTCCTGTCCGATATAGCAACCCTTCGTAAAACTAATTGCCGAGACAAGCCCAGCTTCGAGCGGATTGTGCTTCTCATTTAATTCATTCGGCACAACCGGAATACCTGATTCGATTCTCAGTACGTCGAACATTTCATCATCGAGAACGCTGCCGCCTAACGCCAGCACTTCAGCGTCCAGCGCGTTTCGCACCGCGTCTGCATTTGCACGATCTACAAGAATCACCCATCCGCTCTCGGCGATGCGAACGCCCTTCTGCATTTGAATCGGAGCGCCCGCAAAGGTCGCATTCATTGCGCTGAAGCGTTCAATGGTTGACGGATCAACCCCAAGGAGATCTTTCACGAATTGATACGCGGCGCGACCGATGAGTAAGTATTGATCGATCTCGTCCGTTGCGCGAGTAAATCGCGCATCGTCCATGATGGTAAACTTATCGAGCCAGGCGATGAGCGGTTCTTCGCGGTCTTTACTTGTCATGAGGAGCACATCCTCACCCCGATTGAGTACGGTTACGAAGTCGAGTATGCGACCCTTTTCAGTCGTCAGGACCGTCTGTGCGCCGCGCATTTTCTGTTCGACCGGCTTTAGATCATTCGTCGACATCCGATGCAAAAGGTCAACGACATCTTTCCCGTGGCCGATCACACGTCCTGACCGCAAGGTCTGATCGTAAAGCCCAATGACATTCCGTGCTTTGGAGTATTCGTCTCTGTTTACCATAGCAATATCTCTTCCAGATTAGTAGAACACGTTTCGGGCAGGTATGAATTCGAGGGAGATATGATGGCATTTCAGCGTGTGGTACTATCTCTTACATTGCGATAAATCTCGAAATCGTGGAGGGTTGTATCGTATTGGTAGTTTGTGGTGAGGAAAGTGTCGAATTTGGGAATTTCATGCATCAAAACATTTGGCGGCTGGGAAAGAAAATTCAGGAAGCTCTTGTGCTCCCTTGCGAGGACGATGTATTTCGGGAGCACCGCTGTGAGGGAATCTACAAACTCCTTTCGCCAATTGAGCTGGTAATCAGTGAATCCGCCTTCGCCCCGATGCATCACAAGCGGGAAGATCATTGTAAATCTTGTAGCTGGTTCACGTTCCGATTTCCAAATGAACTCGGGGTTTTCGCTGCATAACTCGACTCGGTCGGTCGTTACTGTGCGTGAAAGGATATAGTTTGTCAATGCTAGATTTTGCACATTGTCGCGATGATAAAATGTCGAGAACTGGTTGTGCACGTATTCAACCGTTGGGCCAGGTTGAGTCATCCCATCAACGAACCACTGCAATACTCGCCAGGGGAACGTTGCAAAAAGGAAAAGCACAATGACAGCCCAAAGCACGATCGTGCGAGTGCTTTTTTGTTTGATGAGTGGTACCGCTATATCCAATAAAAATGCGAGAAGAATACTTGTAAGTATCAGCAGCATCTCATAGTGATGCCGGAAGAACTTGCCCATCACCAGAATGCTCACTCGTGCTGCAACGTAATAAGCGATAAACAGGTAGCGATCAAATCGATCGAAGCCGGTTACGTTGTGGAATCCTCGATTCGTTGAATGCTTCTTAAGTGCGAAATAGATAATGAGGAAGACCAGCAGAACTGCGTCAACGAAGAGCTCGGCTCCTTGGTAAAATGCCTCAGTCAACGGAGACCGGTATCTGCTGCTGCCGTAGATATCGATGTTGAATCGAATCGTAGCGAGATAGAGTGCATTGAGCGCGCCGGGCTTCGATGCGAATGGCAAGATGACGGCCGCAATTAATATCAATGAGCCGAGGAGAAAAGCGGCCACTCGTTTGGGCGCACCGGGCAGAGGCAATTTCCACAGTGCGACAGCGATGATGACAGCGAACAATCCATATGTCGGCCTGACCCAGCATGCGCATGCTGCGAAGACTCCAATTACAACGCAAGTAAAGATATCTCCAGTTTGCGGCTGATTGCTTATTGCTCTGTCTTTGATTCGATAGAGAAGCATCGTGACCACAAGTGTAAAGAACGCGGCAAATCCCTCGCGTTGACCCGTACTCCCGTCGCCTCCGCTGATGTAGAGAAGACACAATACGATTGAAACGATAAATGCAGTACGCGGCGAAGTCCAACGGATAACCAATCGATAAAGCATGAGCACTATCCCGACATGGACGATGATGTCGAGTATCCGAAAACCAGTGTCGGTATTTCCAAAAAGAAGAATCGCCAGCGAATGGATAAAGACAATTCCCGGGAAATTCATATCCCATGAGCCTACATACGGAAGCCGGTGGAATTGGACCAACTGCACGGCCATCGTTTGATAGACACTTTGGTCCATTGTGAATGGGTAAAGCGCGGTGACAAGAAGCAGCAGAAACGCTGTGAGTCCGGTGAGAACGAAGAACTTGCGATTCGGATCTCTAATGATGCTTTCGTAAAGGCTCAAAAAGGATTGCTATATGGTGATTGCGGAAAGGCATTTTGGACAAACGTGCGACGCATCAGAAGAATGCTGCCACTACTGAGAAACCAACCATCGATTGTTCGAGACGAGACCTGAACCACTGCAGGTGTTATATTTCCTCAACTTCACCGAACGCTTTGTATGCTCAACAAGATCTGGTTAGGGCTTATTGTTATCGCAGTCGTTGTCGCATTGGGGCGCGACATCACCGAACTTGCGAACGATCGCTTTCGAAACGATTCACCAATCATGCTCACGGCTGAGAAGGGTCTTACTATCGCCGGGCCGAATCATTATACAGCGAAAGCCATCATTACAAAGCGCACGCTTACCGATCTCTACGGAAAGCACGAGACCGATTCGCTCAAGGCTGACACCCTCCTTGCGCCAGTTGATCTTGTAACAACTTCAACGAAAGCCATCGGAACTGCAACGATCACACTTCCCGACGGCTCGCCGGCAATTCTCACCGATATTGCCGCCGCGAATGGCGATGCGACGAAGCTAACCGGGAGGGCACAATGGACGATCTCGGATTCGACGCACACGGCGGTGCTTCGATTCACCCCGCTGCCTGTTCATTTCCGCATCATGTCGAAAGTCACGAATGAAGGCATTCTCAAAATGGCCGACACTGCTGTCACGATCGCGCTTGGTCTAATCGGCGTTATGACGTTATGGCTTGGAATTATGCGGATCGCCGAGGCGGGAGGGCTTGTCACACTCGTCGCTAAAGCAGTAAAGCCTATCATGGTGCGGCTATTCCCCGATGTTCCACCAGAGCACCCAGCGATGGGCGCGATGGTCATGAACCTTGCCGCCAACTTTCTTGGGTTGAGCAACGCTGCAACGCCGCTCGGGCTGAAGGCAATGGAAGAACTCAATAAGTTGAATCCCGTCGCTGGCACTGCAACAAACGCGATGTGCATGTTCCTGACGATCAATACGACGGCACTCACCCTAGTCCCTGCGACGGTGATCGCGATTCGGCTTTCGCTTGGATCAAAGGATCCGTCAGAGATCATCATGCCCACCTTCCTCGCGACGCTCGTAAGTCTCATCCTCGGCGTCTTGTTTACAAGAATGATCGAACGCTTCTACCCTTTCCCCTCCCCAACTGGGAATGAAGAACTAAGCAATCAACACTAAGACCTCCCCATAAGCATGGACTTATTTCTTACGATCGTCAAGCTTCTTTCCAATCTCGCGATACCGCTGTTGATCTTTGTGATTGTCGCTATCGCTGCGATTCGCAAGGTGAAAGTGTACGAAGAATTTGTTGATGGGGCAAAAGAGGGTTTCCAGGTAGCGATCAGGATCATCCCTTACCTGGTCGCGATGCTCGTTGCCATCGGGATGTTTCGCGCTTCTGGCGCGATGGATTTTCTGACATCGGCGCTCAGTCCGATCACCAATGCCATCGGATTTCCAAGTGAGTTGTTCCCACTCGCTGTTGTCCGAAATCTTTCAGGTTCCGGTTCGCTCGGACTCATGACCGACATTGTCAAAACACACGGGCCGGATTCATTCATCGGCAGGCTCGCCTCGACAATGATGGGAAGCCACGAAACAACCTTCTACGTGCTCGCTGTCTACTTCGGCTCTGTGGGCGTCAAGCGAGTGCGCCATGCTGCCATCGCAGGGATCTTGGCGGATATTGTCAGCGTGATCGCGAGCGTGATCCTGGTTAGAATGTTGTTTAGATAAGCGCGCTCCAATTTTCTTCTTGCAACCTATTGACAGATGAGCTTGCATTCTCTATATTTGTCAATCTCACGCCGTCGACCACGTTTCTTACTTTCGCCGCTAACATGCTCCACCGAAAGGGCCTCATTTTTTGGGCTGGTTTCCTCGCCTTGCTCGTCTGCGTGCTTTATCCGCCCTATCACCGCGTCCGCTGGGACAAAGGACAACGATATGAATCCGATGTACACTACGAATCCATCTTCGAGCGAACCCTCGATGAGCAGGGTCCCTTTGATCCAATCTATAAACTCGACGTTCCCCGCTTCTCCATTCAGGCTGCGGCGATCATTATTCTCACGTTTGCTGGCAGCAGGGTGAAATCAAGAAAGAAGAAAGGGTCGTCTCAATCACTCGAGTAGACAGCCCGGTTATTCCTCAGCGATAACCCAGCCTTCAGCGAATTCGGATTCTACGAGGCCGTCGATAAAGCGGCTGGGTTTGGAGAGTACGATTCCAGCTTCGCGGTCGTAGAGGTTGGTTGGATACGTGATGATGAGATGTTCTTTGGCGCGAGTGCTTGCGACATACATGAGTCGTCGTTCTTCTTCGAGCGAATCGGGATCATTCGCCGAAGCGATACTTGGAAAACGGCCGTCCAGGCAATTTGTGATGATAACGGTGTTCCATTCAAGTCCTTTTGCGGAATGAATGGTCGAGAGCGTTAGGATCTCGTCTTCTTTCGGCGCGTCTTCGGAGCCGGCAAGCGATTCTGTTGGAGGTTCGAGTGAAAGATCGCTCAAGAGCGATTGCATCGATTGATAGCGATCGGTGATGAGTTGGAACGTCTCAAGATCTTTTTCGCGCTTCTGGTAGTCGTCGTACTTCCTGCGCAAGAGTGGTTTGTAGAACTGGATCAGTTGTTCGGTTTTCTCGGCCGGCAGTGAATCTTCGCGACTCGCCATCTTGAGCGCCCCGAAAAGCTCCATCACTTTTTGCGGAATTCCCATATCGGGCGCGGGCTCCATGCCCGTTACAACCTCATCCGTGAAGCGCTTGAGGGAGACTTTGTCATTGAGGATGTCCTGCACGATTTTCTCAGCCGATCTCGGTCCGACGCCATCCTGCAACAAGAGAATTCGATACCAGCTCACCGCGTCTTTCGGATTATGAATGACGCGCAGCATCGCAGTAAGATCCTTGATATGAGCGGTTTCGATGAACTTCATCCCGCCGAATTTCTGGAAGGGAATGTTGGCGCGCTGCAACTCGAGTTCAAGATCGAACGACATGTAGCCCGAGCGAAACAGCACGGCAATATCCTCAAGCTTTGCTCCCTGCTCGCGGAATTCCAATATCTTCTCTACGACGTACACCGACTGTTGGTGCTCGTTCTCCGCGCAGACGACTTGCGGCAGTTCATCGGAAGTCATACGAGAGAAAAGCGTCTTTTCATAGCGCTCGCTCGCGAGTGAGATAATACGATTTGTCAGCGCAAGAATCGGCTGTGTCGAGCGGTAGTTCTCTTCCAGACGAATGATCCGAGCACCCGGAAACAGATCAGGAAATTCAAAAATGTTCTTCACATCAGCACCGCGAAAGCGATAGATCGATTGCGCATCGTCGCCAACGACCATTACGTTCGCTTGTGTAGGTTCGCGACTTGACGAAAGCCGCTCGATGACGCGCGCCTGCAATCGGTTGACATCCTGGTACTCATCGACCATGATATACTTATACTTCTTCGTGACGGCCGCGCGAACTTCGGAGCTCGATTCGAGCAGGACGACGAGATTGGTGATGAGGTCGTCGTAGTCCATCACATTCGCTCGGCGCTTGTAGTCGTCGTAGCGTGTGAGAAGTCGAGTGATGTTCTCAGTCTCTTCGATAAAGTGGGGATAATCCTGCTCGATGACTTCATCGAGCGACGCCATCCGGCTAAGCTGCAGCGAATGCATCGCGAGGAGCGTACCCTTTCGCGGGAAGCGCTTCTTACTGGCCGCGAGACCAAGCTGTGTGCGCAGAAGATTGATCACATCTTCCGAATCGCCCTGATCGAGTATAGAGAAATTCTGATTGTAGCCGATGACGGGCGAATACTTGCGAAGCGTAAGATTCGCGAACGCATGGAAGGTACCGCCGGAAACGTCCTCGGCTTTAGTGTCATGCAGGAGCATTGCTGCACGACGCAGCATCTCTTTTGCGGAGCGGCGAGTAAACGTAAGCAAGAGAATGCTCTTCGGATCGACGCCCATTTCCACGAGACGGGCAACGCGATAGGTCAGCGTGCGAGTTTTACCGGTACCTGCTCCTGCAATGACTAGCGCTGGACCATCGACATGCCGCACCGCATCAAGCTGTCCCGGATTTAACTCGCGCTCGTAGTTGACCTTGAACCGCGATTCGTCAACGCGTGAAAGATCCGTCGTTCGTTTGAGAACGAATCGCTTCGGTTGAACGGCTGGACTATTCTCACCCATATGATTAAGAACGATTGCGATAGGTGCCTATCATCTGCCGAGCAAGATAGTCACAATATCAAGCCCCCAGCAAATCTTTTGCAGCTTCGATGAACTTGTCAACATCCTCCATCGAAGAGTAAATATGAAGGCTCAGCCTGTTGGCATCAAGTTTTGATTCGTGCACGACACGTGTGCGAACTTTGTGCTTCGACATCAACTTGTTCGCAAAATCCTGGCAGTCTCTTCCTTCAAGTTTGATCGTTGTCAGCCCTGTGATCGAAGTTGCAGGTGTCAGATAGTGGAAGCGGTCGCCGAGTGCTTCATGTAATTGCGTTCGCATATAGCTTGTCAGGTGCTGAATGCGTGATTCGATCTTGTCGAACCCGATCGCTGACATCCAGTCGATCGCCGCATGCAGGCCGTCGAAGAGCGCAAAGTTTTGCGTCGCAAAGTCGTAGCGCGATGCTGTCGGAAGAAAATCGAGCTTGCCGTCGTAACCCCAGTACTTATCCGCTTCAGCACCTGACCATGTTGGCAGCACATGCTGCATGAAGGCATCGGTGATATAGAGGAAGCCGATCCCTTTCGGCCCGCAGAGCCATTTATGACCGCAGCTTGTGTACGCGTCGACGCCAAGATCCTTCACATTTAATTGCATCATCCCAGGCGGATGCGCACCATCTGCCATCACCCAAATATTTTTTTCGTGAGCAAGCTTGCTAATCTCTTTGATCGGAAGCACCTGCCCTGTTGTACACGTAACATGCGGCACCGCGATCACGCGTGTGCGAGCAGTGATGAGTTCATTGATACGATTGAGGACAGTCGCATCGTCAGGCGCGAGCGTTACGAACTTGACGACAATTCCATCTCGCTTCGCACGTGCAAGCCAGGGAATTGCATTGCCGGCATGTTCCTGATCGGATAGGATGACTTCATCTCCCGCCTTCATTTCGACGCCCGAGGCGACGATGGAAATGGCTTCGCTGACATTATGCGTGTACGCGATCTCATCGCCACTTGCTGCGCCGACAACAAGAGCGATCGCCTTGCGGAGTCCCTCGTAGTCACCGCCGTAATCACCGGTCGAGTCGACATACTCGATCCGCTTCGTCACTCGTTCGGTCACTTCGCGCGGGCTTGGTCCCATGGTGCCGTTGTTCATATAGATCAACTGGCGCGTGATCGGATAATGTTTGCGGATTGTGTTCCAATAGGCTTCGTCAGTGGCAAGCGTCAACGCATCCGATGTAGAGTGCAGATCTGGCTGCACGGATGCAACAAATTGTTTCTTTAGTAGCTCGGTGGCAACGGGCGATACAAGGCTCATAGTTAAGAATGTTCTGCGGTCCATGAATAAATGGGGCAATGACAGCTTCAAAGAGAACCGAGATTGAACCAGAAAACATTCAGACGGCGATCTGAATGAGAAACCCTATGGCATGGAGATCAGTACAGACGCACGCCTGAGGACTTGGGAAGATACAACGGCTGTCGAAACAGCGGGTGATGCACGAAAAACACTTGATCGTTTTCGCCAAAGAGGTTAAGCTCGTCACCTTTGTCAGCGTGCGTCGCCGTTTCGCGGGTGGTCGAATCCGAGTACAGAATCGAGAATTGCGTTACAAGTACTCTTCCAACGAGCGGTGTCGTGATTTTAAAGAATTCTTCAGCTTCTTTTTTCGATCGCTGTTTCAGTACAACGATCGTGTCAAGCCCCCGGCCTTGCACATGCAATCTTGCTGAGAGCATGAAGTTCGCCTCAGGTAAATGGAGATGGACGGTACCGAGGGAATCGACACTGGCTTCGGAAGGCGGTTCGATGATGTTGCAGTTCAGGCAATCGACGTCCACCGATCCCGGGTGCTCTCGGCCCGCAGTTGTGTCAGTCTGTCGAAGGCTGAATTCGATGGCATCCGCCTTCCAGTGAATGTCGCTCACGTTGAAGAAACTTGCTTCACGAGCACATCCGAATAAGAACACGCACGAGAACATTCCGAGAAATCGGAGCCCAACACTCATGGAGCTATCTGAACAGCATCAGCGTCGACAAATCCTTCTACTTCATCGAGAACGACCGAATACATGTCGCCCTCTTTCGCAAGATACGGCAGAGTTGCTCCCTTTGGAAGGATCCTGAGGACTTCACGCTTGGACTTGTCTTTGTAGACTGCGACCCCTTCGTTCGCTGTGACCTTCAGCATCGTAGCCTTCTTGGTCGTTACTACTTTCGTATCGGTCGTTGCCTTTTTTGCTTCATGATGCGAAGGCGTCGTTTGATGCCGAGGCGCAACGGCCCCTGCTACTGGCTCCTTGTCAAGAAGATCTTCAGCGTCAAGCGTATAGGTCGTGTCGAGCATCTGACGATGATAGACCGAGAACTTCATGCTTGGCGAAGCATCCGTGCTCAGATAGGCATTGTTTCGGTCCTGAAAGCGGAGTGTGACGCGGTCCTTATTCTGGTAACACTCAGTACATTCGACAACAACAGAGTCATCGGCTGGCGACCAGTGCGCGCTGTGTTGCGGGTCGAGCTCAACGCGAACGCTATCACTATACCGGCTAAAGAGCAGGCGCGCATGCTCACGTGAACCTGTACATGCCGCCAGCGTACACGCACACGACAAGATCAACAGCAGCCAACTCACTGTCTTCTCCTTAGGTACCATGATCAACCTTCCTGTTACAAAACTCAACATTCATTTGCATTACGGCAGAGGCGCCAGATAATTATCAATCTTGAACGTATCACGATCATTGAACGTCTGCAGCAACTTCCCTTTGCGCCATTTATTGTCGACTTTGAAGTATCCATATACCCCACGCGCGAATTGCACGCTATCGAGTGTCAGCACATGTTCTACACTTGGATAGGAGCGTAAGCCCAAGCCGTTTGCGATCGCATCATCCAATTGGGTTCGAGAATCAAATTTATTTGGTGCGACAAAAAGTTGTTCCGGCTCCTGCAGCTTAATGACAACCGTCGACTTTGATTCTGGCGTTTGACGCCTGGATGTATCCAGCACTGGTTGCGCATTTTTATTCGATGGCAACTTTGAACCACGACTCATCACAAGGACGATGACGACTGTCGTAACCGACAATGCGACAATAATCGCCGCCCATAACATTCCTCGTTGCCGCCGGAGTGATCGCCGCACGCGAATAAGCGTCGTTGCTTCATTGACTTTGTTTTCGCGTTCGCCCTCATTATGGGCTGCTTCGCGCTCCAATGCGCTGCCAATCAATTGCAGATCCTGCGTATCAAACACGTGATCTTCCGAGTCCGTAATGCGGAGCAGATTAGGCAAATGAAAGATCGTTCTGCTCGTGACATGCTCGAGCGTGGTGGCAATGAACGATGGATCCTTGATGCCTTCTCCAATCTCAAGCTGGGTGACAGGACGAGTGAACAGAGCGATCGTTTTTGTTACCGAGCCGATAGCATTCCAGTGGTCCACAGCCGGCGTCGATGCGTCCTCAACACGTGCACGATTCTTATGAAACGCCTGAAGGAATTCAACCAGTCGTTGACAGCCTTCTGCGGCGAGAATAAGCGGGTTTTCGAAGTGGCGCTCGGAGTGGACTGGCCCCTCCGTCGATGTTTCCGTCCAGGATCCTTCGGCTGATCCAGTGATCTTACCCCCACGATGAAAAAGAAAAATGATTGCGGCCCCGTGCGACCATAAGAGTGTGATGTGGTCGTGTGCAAGGACGAACGGATTGCGGGCAAGTACGATAGTTTCGCGCGAGTGAACGGTATACTGCCGGATCGTTTCGGCGATACGTTCAAACGCTTCTCTCGACTCGGGGTCCAGGAAGTCAGGTCCTATGATTCGGGTGGCTGATGGCAACTAAGCTTACCTGGCTTTCATGTAATTGTCCAATGCAGTCGTCGTTTTTAGGTCAAAGAGCAATCCCATTGTTCAGCACAAAAAAGAGCGGCGGGATTTCCTGAGAGGAAATCCTGTTCAAAGCATGGGCCGAACGACGGCTTCGTAAGGAGAAAAATGATCTTTTTCTCCACATTTTCTCATCCTGACGCTCCGTCCCAGTGCTTTTTTTGGTAGCCACTCCTATCGGAAACCTCGAAGATATTTCGTTTCGGGCAGTTCGAATACTCCAGGAAGCAGATATTGTTGCTTGCGAAGATACGAGGCATGCCCGTATTCTCTTTGAACGCCACGGCATACGGCCCCGTCGGCTCGTCAGCTATCACTCGCACAACGAGCGCTCGCGAGCATCCGAGCTCGCGGAGGATCTTCGAACTGGGGCGACGATCGCAGTCGTAACCGATGCAGGCACACCCGGGATTTCGGATCCAGCATGGGCGATTGTCCGCGAAGCTATTATGAACGGAGTCGATGTCGTGCCTGTCCCGGGTGCGTGCGCTGCTATCGCGGGACTTTCGGCGAGCGGCATGGATACCTCTCGGTTTGTCTTCGAGGGCTTTCTGCCACTCAAAAAGGGACGAAAGAAACGGCTCGCTGCAATTGCTGAGGAAACACGAACGGTAGTCGTGTACGAATCGCCGCACCGTATCAAGCGCCTGCTCGAAGAACTTAAGGCAGCTTGCGGGACTTCGAGAAAGGTTGCGGTTGCACGCGAGTTGACGAAGCATTACGAGGAATTTCATCGCGGCTCGCTTGCGTATGTCTCTCTGGCGATCGAGCAGCGATTTCCGGATGCTGTCAAGGGAGAATGCGTTGTAATCCTCGAGGGAAAAGGTGCTTCCGAAGATGAGCAGATCTCGACGGAAGCAGAAAGCCAAACTGATCTATAACAATCTGTTCTCGTTCACATAATCATCAATCGATGACGTTTCAGCCTGAAGATTTTGAATCGCATCCGTGCGACTTGTGCGGTGCGAATGATGCAACCGAGCGATACAGCAAGCGTGGGTTCTCAATCGTTCAGTGCAACAAATGCGGCATGGTCTATACCAATCCGCGTTTGAAACCCGCAAAGATCGGCGAGCTCTACGATGCCAATTATTTTCAAGGTCACGGATTCGACGAGAGCGTGAATTACGTAGGGGATGTAAAAGAACATGGAGCAGCAAAGTCGAGCTATACACTGAATGACTGGGACCTCGACACGATCCGGCACATGCTCAAGCAGAACGGGAGCACGGTGAAGCCAAGACTCCTTGAGATCGGATGCGGCACTGGTGTGTTCCTGGATAAAGCTCGCGGGCATGGTTTCGATTGCGAGGGCCTGGAACTGAGCGAATACGCTGCTAATTTCGTCCGCGAAATGGGAATTCCGGTACAAACGAAGTCGATCGAAGATGCCAGCTTTGGAGATAATACCTGGGACGTAATCGTCATGCGGGAAGTGATCGAGCATTTACCGCATCCACTCGAAGCTTTAAAGACTGTCCGCAAATGGCTGAAGCCGGGTGGTGTTCTATTCATGGCAACCGGCAACTATGATTCGCCAGAACGCAAGCTTCGCGGAGCAGACTGGTTTTACTTCATGCCTGAAGGCCACTTATACTACTTTGCAAACCGGACAATGGCAAGATATCTCCGTGAGGCAGGATTTTCGGGGGTCCATGTCACAAATCAGGGTGATAAGCTCATGGAGAAGTTGCGAAATGCAAGAATTCTCGCTCCTGGAGAGTCGAAGCCCGGTAACCCGTTGCGCCGAATTGCGTTCTCTATAGTACGAGGCGTCAATCATTTCATATCGAGTGGGATGCGGATCTATGCGGTCAAGTAAGAGAATTACAGGCTATGTGCTGCTGGTCGGGTTGGTACTGCTATGTTCTACAACCTTGGTTGAAGCACAAAACAATCAGGTAGAGGCGTCTCGTCCAAAGACGGTTCTCGTCCTCGTTCGCTCGAGTGCGATCGCGCGTGTCAGATCCGCATTCGATAGCGTACGGAAATTGCTGCCAACTGCTCGCGTTAATCTCCAGACTCTTGCCTGGTCGGATGGTGGTGCGATCGCTGCAGCGCTGCAATTACCAACGAGGATCACACCGACTTCGCTCAAGCCCTACATTGCTCAGCACAGCGCAGCCATCGAAGATGTTCGCGAGCATATGCTGCCTGAAATATTTTCGTCCCCGACCGTCGTCGCAATAACAGATCATCGCCTTAGCGATTTGAGCGCCGCCGAGACGCGCATCGCACGCTGGTTTGTGCTCACGTACGCTGAAGCATTATCGCCACAGCAAGCGAGCATTCTTCTCAAGAAATCACCAGTGATCGAGATCGCAGAGCCAAAGTTTATTCCGACGACTTGCTTCACGCCGAACGATCCACTCTTTCCTCAGCAATACGGCCCGCCTGTTATCCACGCTCCCGAAGCATGGGATATCACACGCTGCGATTCTACGATCGTAGTTGCCGATGTTGATGTAGGCACCGATTGGGCGCATGTCGATCTTACAAATTCTATTTACATCAATCAGGGCGAGGTCGGTCTTGATTCGAATGGACTTGACAAGCGTTCGAATGGAGTTGACGACGATGGCAATGGTTTCGTCGATGATTGGCACGGGTGGGATTTCGGAGGTGTCGATGGCACTGTTCCCGATAACGATCCTCGCACACAACTAGGACATGGAACACATACGGCAGGGACAATTGCTGCGACCGGAAATAATGGTATTGGCGTGACTGGAATCGCATTTGGTTCGCGCCTGATTCCGCTCAAAGCCGGTAGCGACCAGGGCACGCTTGATTTTGCGTACGAGGCGATCGTTTACGCGGCAGATATGGGTGCTCGCGTCGTCAATTGTTCGTGGGGCGGTCCGACGCGTGCGCAGGTCGAACAGGATGTGATCAATTTCGTGACGGCGAAAGGCTTAGGCGTGATTGCTGCAGCCGGCAACCATGGCCGCTATGAGGAATTCTATCCTGCATCGTATCACAATGTGCTTTCGGTCGGGGCAGTTGGCTCGAATGGAGAATTTGACGCAGCCTACTCCAATCATGCAACCCGATTGGCCGTCTGTGCGCCAGGCACGAACGTGCTCAGCACGTTTCCTGGCGATCAATATGGCTTGAGCACTGGCACGAGCATGGCATCTCCACATGCGACAGGTAGTGTCGCAATGGTCGTCAAGCAATTCCCACAGTTCACCATTCGGCAGGCCATGGAACAGGTTCGTGCGACCTGCGACACAATGGCGAACAATCCATTCCCCGAACTTACTGGCCGCGGACGAATCAATCTTTTCCGTGCTGTGACAGATGTCCACGCTCATTCCGCTCGCATTGATTCCGTAGAAATACGCGACGCATCCGGCGATGGCATCCTCTCACCCGGCGAGAGCGGCCAGATTATTCTTCATGTCACCAACTATCTTGCTGGACTCGCTCAGTTGCAGGCAAGCATCGAGATCCTGGCAGATCCTTCGGTGGTCTCAACGCCCATCACGCACCTTGCCTTCGGCAGTGTGGGTACATTAAAGCAGATCAGCAACAAGCCGGAAAATTTCCCCATCACTGTTGGCTCCGCTGCTCCTCAGTCCGTCGTGCTTGTGAAGGTGACGTTTTCGGACATCGAGAGTGGCTATGCAAACGACATCGACTATTTCACGTTTATCGTTAATCCATCGTATCGCGATCTCTATAAGAATAACCTGACGGTCACATTCGATTCTCGCGGTGCCATTGGCTACGGCGATGAACCTGATGATGCGTTGGGCTCAGGATTCTTCTGGCGCGAGGCACCTCCTTCAATTTTGACATCGGGAAGAAGTGTCGTGTATGCCGCAGGGTTGATGATCGGCGTTGACACAGCACATGTCGTCTCGGATGCGCCCGGTGCGATCACTTTGCCTAATCCTGTTAACGATACAGATTTCACCGCACTCGCTCCGATCATCGATAAGGTCCCGCCTGACCATCGTCCGGCCACACAAGAGCTCATTGCAGACTACAACGATGGCCTGGCAGATCCGGCAGTGCAGGTAGGAGTGACCGTCGATCAGCGCGCATATGATTTTGTAACTGGACTTTCTGTCAATGCCGTTGTAGTCGATTACGTCCTGCGAAAGAAGCAGACCACGTTAGGTACATTGCCAACGGACGACGCGTCCGTTGCGGTCTATGCCGATTGGGATGTTGGGATTTCTGGGTCCAATAACATCGCAGGGTTTGATTCCGTCGATCAGATCGGTTGGGTACGCCGGCTCGACCCGAGCTATCCTTATGTAGGAATGGCGCTATTGTCTGACCTTCCGAGTGGCGCTGAGATCAATATGTATGCGGAGGATAACAATGGTTCGAACGGCAGCGTCAATTCGTATGACGGACTCACGCGCTTCGAAAAATGGACGATGATGACAACGCCTCGGCTGACCGCTGGCCCAGGCGATGTCGCATTGGTCTATGGTCTGAAGCACGTACCACTGCTCTCATCCGACTCCATTGTGTTTACGGTAGCACTGGCACTCGCAACCGACGAAGGTGCCTTGCGCCAGACGATTAACGATGCGCGCAAAGCGTGGCTCACGACAGTGCAAGTTGAGCAGCTTGCGGAAGCCAATGGGACGATCGCCATTTATCCGAATCCATTTCGCGAATCATTGCATGTTGGACTCAAGGGCCTCAACGCGACAACAATTTCTCTTTATGATGTCCTCGGAAGAGTGATCATGCATGAAGATCTTCGCGGCAGAACTTCGCTCGACGTTCCGTCAACAAATCTTTCGGCTGGTCCATATACGCTTGTAGTCTCCTCCGGCTCGAAGAAGTATGTGAGAAATATTGTGCATCTCAAGTGAGAAGATACTAAGCTAAGCCAGTTAGCAGTTCGTTTTTCCTCGCCGAGCTCTCTTTGTGCCCTTTGAACATCTTCCCCATGCCGGCTGTTGTCGCTCGCCTAACTGTATCCTTAGCAACATTATGTCACTTCCAGTAACCGCGATCGTTGGTCGTCCGAATGTCGGGAAATCGACGCTATTCAATCGTCTCGTCGGCGAACGAAAGGCGATTACCGAGGCGATTTCGGGCGTTACGCGCGACAGGCATTACGCTAAGGCTGACTGGGCAGGTCGCGAGTATTCGGTCATCGACACGGGCGGCATTGTTGCAGATTCGAACGATGTCTTTGAAAAGGCAATCAAGACGCAGGCGGAGCTTGCGATCGACGAAGCGGATGTCATTCTCTTTCTCATTGATGTAACCGCGGGCGTGCATCCGCTCGATCAGGAAGTTGCAGTGATGCTGCGACGCTCAGGCAAGAAAGTCCTCCTGCTCGCGAACAAGACGGACAACACTAATCGAGAGAACCTCGAGTTAGGCCAGTTCTATGAGTTAGGCCTTGGTGAGCCTATTCCTGTTTCGGCGATCAATGGCCGTGGCGTTGGAGATTTCCTCGATATTCTTCTCAAAAACTTTCCACCCGAAGAAGAAAAACCGGAAGGCCCTGTGCCGATGAAGCTTGCGATCGTCGGCAAGCCGAACGTCGGTAAGTCGTCTTATTTAAATGCGCTCCTTGGTTACGACCGCGCTATTGTCACGCCCATTGCAGGCACCACACGCGATTCACTTCACACGGATTACACATATTACGGTCAGACGATCACGCTGATCGATACAGCAGGTCTCCGTCGTAAGAAATACATCAAAGACGCGCTCGAGCTTTTTTCGACGATCCGCACGGCAAAGGCAATTGAAGAATGCGATGTCGCGCTCGTGCTCGTCGATGCAACGGAAGGCGTTGAAAATCAGGATGCCCGCATCTTGAATCAAGTGATTGATGCACGCAAAGGCGTTGTGCTCGTCGTGAATAAATGGGATACTGTCGAGAAGGACACAATGACTGCGGTGAAATTCGAAAAGACGATCCGCGAGAAATTCCGAACGCTCGATTATGTGCCGATCGTATTCATTAGTGCGTTAACGCACCAACGCCATACGAAGCCGCTCGAACTCGCGATCAAGGTAAATGCTGATCGCCAGAAGCGTATTGGCACCAGCGAGCTCAACGAAGATTTACTCAAGGAGATCGAACGTACGCCGCCACCAAACGTGCAAGGCCGCGATCTTCGTATTAACTACATCACGCAGGTCAAGACCGAACCTCCGGTGTTCGCATTTTTCTCTAATTTTCCCGATCTGATTCCTGATTCATACAGCAGATTTCTTGAGCGCGCGTTGCGCGAGAAATACGGCTATGAGGGCGTGCCGATTTCGTTTATTTTCAGAAGAAAATAACTGCTGGTATGAGCGTAGGATCAACGGCCCACTGCTCCCTACGGCTTTACCTTTAACCAGGCAGATGCATGTGAAACTTCGTGTGTTTCCAGGCTTGTCGCTTCAAGGCGCAGCAGGTACGTTGCAGCAGGCAGAGCTTTCTCGTCATCGTCAAGCCAACTGTATTCGACCTCGTACTCCCCGGGACTCTTGATTTCATTCGTTATGAGCTTTCGAACCGTCCTGCCCAGGACATCCTGGACTTCAAGCGTCACTGTGCTGCGCACGGGGAGCTCGATCGCAAAGATCCGATCAATTCGGTTCTTCCCCTTCCGCACTTTCAGATCCAGCATCGTTGGCATCGGGCCCTGCACCTTTTGCTTCACGCCTTTCCCTGATAAAAGGAGCTTTGCGGTATCAGCATCAGACACTGCAATGACAGCAGCGTGATATTGCTTTTCTTTATCTGCTTTGAAACAGAGATTGACATAGACCGAGCTATGTGGTTCCAGCACCATCGGCATCATTTCCTGCACGGGTGAATTGATCCGAAAATGTTTTGGATCGAGTGACTCCAGAATGGTCAGAGTATCGGGACGATCGCTGCGATTAGAAAGCGAGACATTAATGCAATTCTCCTGCTCTATTCCTTGTGAAAGAAAATCGATCGTCGATCGCTCGAATGCGATCGCAGGCCCGCCGGATGCTCCAGGAAGCTGAATCGGTGCCCCAGGCCTCGGTTTTGGTTGGGCACAAAGATTTGCAGTGAACCCAGCAGCGGCTGCAATTATGAAAAATAAAATTAAGTGCAAAACAATGAAATGCTTCGAGCGAAAAAGGAGCATTGGACGACGATAGTTTATCAACGGATAGTGCACCGAACAACGCTACTGAAACGGCTCCAGGATGTTCGAAGTTCGATGAGTTCGTTTAAAAAAGGACCGGATGGGATCATCCCGATCCTATCCGGCCTTCTGCTCCTCTCACTATATGCCCTAACCTTGCGGCCAGGACACACTCATCATGTGCTCATCCGAAGACTTCTCGGCAATCGCTTCTGTATTCGCCAGAGAGAATCACAAATATGAGCGCCATGTCCGCACGTTTGCGGCGTAATGCGATGATTCGCTATCTACGTAAAAACTTGATTATTTGAGTTTGAACGATTTGACTCAATCTAATGAAACGTGAGATGCTCAAACGTTACACTTCGGATCACAACTTTTTTCACAATCTCAAATCGGCCTGGAGACCGATGCGCGTATCCGAAATTCCCGTCCGCGCAGTTAACCCACTCCCTAAGATACGCTCGGCCTGAAATCGAGTTACAGCCCATTTTAAAGAAATCTTAATTTCTTTTGCAGGACACGCTGAGGCGAGTAAATATCCACGCCAGCCATCACCATTCAGTGGTGACAAACTGCTTTCACCTGGCAGATCAGACTCATATTCATACATTCGCGCATCGAATGAGCTCGAATAAAACCGTATCACACGTGCCTCGATACTTAACCCTCGGGGCAACTCGATGACGGGACCTGCATAAAAAAGATAACCACTCTGCGCAGTTGACTGCGAAGTAGAATGAATAACTGAAATGCCCTGCGCTTGAAATCGCACAGCGAGCGGACCTAGTAATTTGATTGTACCTTCAAATAGATAATTTCGCTGTTCGCGAGATCCATGTTCCTTCGACCCGCTTGGCAACGCAGTAGTGCTTACCAACTCATCCTTCGTCTTGCTATGGAACTGGAAATAGAGTGACGCAACACTTCGAGGAGATGTAAATGAAAGCCCTGCCAGGTGATCTGTTGTCGGAGTTGTGCTCGCTGAACTTGATCCTGCATGCGACAGATCAGTATAAGCAGTGAGATTGAAAAGATCATTGAGCAACTTCCAATCGAGCCCGAGATAAAAGCCATCCTCCGCTTTACCCTCGACGCTTCGTTCTCCAAAAACCGCAGCGTAACGGCTGAGATAGAGTTCTGGTGCATTCCGATATTGAAGAGCGAGACTCAATTTTTCATCCGGGCGAAGTGCAAACGAAGCAGCTTCTGCAGTGCCAGCACCCAGGTCATTAATGGAGCGCGCAACTTCCGCGTTGACTGCAGCCGAATTGCCAACAAGCGAAAGATCGGCAGAGAACACATCCTCTCGTTCTGTACCTATACTAGCGCTTGATTTTAATGTGGAGATCGGATGATCGAGTCTTGCCCTGTACGCGGTCGCACCAATCTCTGTAGTAACATCCTCCATTAGCACAGGCGATACGCTAAGATGACCTCCGGCAGTCATCAGATGCGCGTTCTTGCGATGAGCGAGTTCGCTCGCTGTTCGATGATAGTCACTTGAGATGATCGATGAGATCCCCGTCGAATCGATGGAGGCATCGAATGGCGTGTTCGCATAAAACAACGAAAGATCAACGCGGCTGCTTAGCTCATTCTGTTCTGAATGATTACCGATCATGAACGTAGCGGCGCCGCCACGCATGGCATTTGAGCGCGTAGATCCTTCAATACCGCTGGCGTGGGGATCAAGTCCAGAGACTGCTGCGCGAGTCTTCAAACTTGTCACCGCACTTCCGAAGGCAAGTCCGTTGCCGAAACCGAGCCGATAATCTCCTAAAACGAGTTGTGACAATGTCACATCGCCAAGTTCAATCGGAGAGCGAAGACTAACATATCCATTCACGCGATCATCGAAGGCAGCTTCACCAGCATCTTTTGACTGAAGGATAACCATTGCGAGCTTGTCCCAAGCCACTCGGAGAACGTCATAGTAGCGTTGCGGCGACCCAACAAATGCTCCGCTCCGAAAGCCAGCTTGGTCACGAATGTTCGGATCGGTGATCAGCCTGCTCCTTATGGAGAAGAGCGATGGCAATCCAGCTTCAGCAGTGATGAAGTGCGAGGCGATGCTCGAACGTACAGATGGCTGGTAACGGAGCGATCGCCGTTGAAACTGGTCGAGTGTCGGAATACGCGCAAGCATTTTTGAAGTTGAGGTTGCGAGCATCAATGGGAATTGAGCGTACGAATTCAAGTCTTCCAGCCAGTCCTGCAATATCAACTCGCCGTCCGGCGAGTCAGAGAGGGCTTCGAAGAGTTGCTCTTCGTTTGGAGTCATTTGAGCAAGCGAATCGGAAACCTCCTGCGCATTTGCAAGTCGAGTTAAGAAAAGGAGGA
>JABDDM010000003.1:0-57636 GCA_013287605.1 Ignavibacteria bacterium
CTGTCTGAAATTTTTGCAACGCCGCCGGATCCTTTAGTGCTTCCGGTGTGAGCTGGATTTTTGCTGCCTGGCTGCGAGCGCTGATCACGTCCGTAAGGGTCTGTCGTTCCGCAGTAGCTGCACCCTTGACTGTTTCGACGAGATTCGGAACGAGATCGGCACGCTGCTGATATGCAGAATTGAGATTACCGATCTGCGCTTTTACGTCCGCATCCGCAGTGACGAAGTTATTATATCCGCTCCATAAGCCGATCAACATGATCAGCAGAACGATAAGCACAACAAAGATCCAGGCGCGTTTCATGTGATAAGAAGACTAAGTGAAATTCAAGGTAGCAACGAAACAATCTTTCATCCAGAGAGTGCTCTCTCGGCGTTCACGATCAGAATCGATATCCAAGGTTGGCCTGGAGTGTAATGATCTTCCAATTTCCCGCGACCCCGGCGCCAGTGCAGACATTGACATAATTGGAGATAGCATTTGTCACTGGATATCCAGCGCGCGCTTCAAGAATCAATCGGTGCGTGCCGAAATGCGCGAGTACAATCCCAAGACCGATTCGAAGGTCAAGACGGAATGGATTGGCGAAGTCAGTCCCCTTCCAGTCAGCCACCGTCGTTCGGTAAAGGCCTTTGTAAAAGGTCTCTTCTAAAACTGCGAAACCAAAACTGGCTCCAAGCAGAAGGTACCCATTCGACTTTTCGCCTTGCACTTTCAAGAATGTTTCGAAGGAGACGTACTGATAGTAATGCTCGGCTCGTACAGTAGAGAGGATCGTGTCGGTCGGTAGTTGATTCATGCATCCACCCTCGTTCGCAGCAGCACGCATGTCCTGGAATGCAAAGTCGAAATACGCACCCAGTTTTTGGCCATCCTTGGTTAAGTCAAACGCGACGCCAAACCCATATCCTATGCCGCTGGCAGCTTTTGTGAATGCTTCTCCCGAATGGAAATTCGCGCTCAATGTCAGATAGGGCATGAAGTGTACACTGTCGACAAGAGTCGTCTGAGCGGGTCGCACTGTTTTACCTGCCTCAGTAGCTTGAGCCAGTACATCACCCTTCAGCACAATAAGCGAGGACACGACGAAGCCGGAAAACAGTAGAACCAGATGCAATCCACGTTTAATATTCATCCTGACCTGTAAATCGAAGTCCTGCTAAAATACTGAAAGAAACAAGCATTCGCTCGCCCCCCAGAAAAAACATCGGCGTCACGCTGCCAGTAAGGTCCAAAGACATTTTTGAAGTCAGACCAATGTCATAAGAATAGGCGAGCGGAATACCTGCTGATACGCGGTCGCCCCAGATCATGAATTCGCCTCCGAACGATCCGAAAGACTCATTCGATACGTTGCTCGATTTGCGCAGTCCCGGAAATATGATCCAGAGTTCGAGACCAAAGCTACTGTTGAACTCGCTCAAGGCAGCAAGGCCATTACCCCCTGTCATCAGAACAAAGCCTGGAGATAGCAATACCGAGCCGATCGGCACCTGATAAAATGCTTGCGCTGCGAACTTGGCTTCTGCATCGTTAAAAAGTGCAGCGCCTGCTCGCACGCCAAAGCCGGATGTTAGTGGAGGAGACAGTGATTCATAGAGCGATTGTTGATCAGCCTTCCGAAGCGTATCTCCGATCTGCGCCCGAGCAGAAACTGCCGAAGCTCCAATGATAAGCATGGCGACAACCAGGCATAGAACATGGACTGCGACGATGTGTGGGCGAATGCTCGAGATGTTCAGAACCAGGGGTAAAAAGCCCTGCAGCAAGACGCCGAGGGCTATGAATGAGTAACTTAGAATGCGTAACCAAGCATTACGTCGATCCCGGGCCGAACACCGCTGTAAGCACTGAGGCCCTCGCCACCGGCTATGCCAAGGCGAAGGAAGACAATTGGTTCAACGGAGAACGCATCGAAAATCCACTTATAGGCAAGGTCGCCTCCGATATCGAACGAAGTATAATTTCGGCCAATTGCTGAATTGCCATAAATCAGGATATCGATAGCAGGGGCAACTGAAAGCCCGGTAAGCGCGCGGCTATCAGCAATGAAAAATCGGTAGGCACCGCCGAGCAGGAAGCCCGAGTATCCCAGGTAGCCTGTCTGAAATGCAGCTCGAAGCGCGATACTATTAACAGGTCCAGATCGCCATTCATACTGGAAGAGAACCATACCCGGCACTTGAACGAGAGATAGCAGACCAACGGAAATCACGTTCGATTTCGGACTCGGTCGAGCCTGTGCTGAAAGTCTCGAATTTCCAGCTCCGATCGTGCATGCGATAAGCAGGGCAATACAAAAACTTTTGACGATTCCCATCTTCATATAAAAGGGTGATTGGTTAGTTGGATGACGTGCACTGCCAGGCGGCACACAAGCAATGCCCTCAAATATACGGCGGCGAGAAGTGAAGTAAAGAATGGAGAGTCTCAGAGCCAGCTTGGTCAATCCTTAAAATCCTGAGGATAAACCGGGTGGGGGTGATGCGAATGCCTTCAGATTTTATGAATACCCGTCAGTGCAGGGCAAGTCTGGCTTCAGGTAAGGTCTGATCGCCATGGTCGCTTGATGCGTGAAGCGAGTCATAGATACGCTCAATTGAAGCGAGGGTTCGTTCAAAATCATGCTCGCTCCTCACCCAGGCCGCACCGGCACTTCCATGTTTTTTAAGGAGTTCTGGAGCTGCGGCATACTTCTCGATTGCAATTCCGATCGCGGAGGCGCTTCTGGGCGGCACAAGGTAACCGGTAACACCATCGCGTACCTGTTCCGGGGTACCTTCAGCATCGGTACCGATAACTGGTAATCCCATGGACATCGCATCGATCACTGACAACGAGTACATTTCAGCATAACTTGCCAGCACGAGACAGTCTAGCATACCGTAATATGGAAGAATGTCTTTCTGGAATGGAAGAACGTGCAGGTGTCCGGCAATGGACCCGCTCTCAGCGAATTCTCGCAACCACTCCTGAAGTTCAATGGCCTGTGGCTCGAACACGGAATTACCATCAGCGTCGACGCGTGTGACCGTAGGCTCACCGATGATGAAATAATGAGTTCGTTTGCGTGTCTCTGTATTGAGGAACGACATCGACTCAGCAAACTCGCGGACGCCCTTCTGGACATCCGTTCGTCCGATCATTCCGAAGACCAGAGCATTGTCAGGCACTCCGAAGCGCTGCCGCATTGAAGAACGTACCGCTTCATCGCGCTTGTACTGCCCCAGGTGCCGGCCGTATCTGACGAGATGTACGCTGCCTGCTGGGACGGGGAAACATTCTCGGATCCTCGCATTCGAGTAGGTCGATGAGGATAGAATTGCGTCGACACGTCCATAAATGAATCGATGAAGGATATCGCGCTTAGGAGCGACGACCATATAGACGCTGTGAACATGCTTGCGCTCGTGGTCTCCAATGAGCGCCAACGAGGCACGCCAGACATCATTACGCGTGTGGGAATGAACAACGCTGCAATTGCGCTCGCGGACGATCTTGCGGATCATTCGAATGTCTCTGAGATCGAGCTTCTTTTCGCTATGTGCAAAGTGGACATCAACACCTGCTTCAATGAGACCTTCCGCAAACCGAGATTCTTTCGACACCAAAGCAGACACGGGCATCCCTGCCGAGGCCATTTCTTTGATCAGCGTGCTAACGTAGAGCTCAAGTCCACCGCAGGAGGTGGACGTCATGATATGCAAGGACGAGGTCATTGTTCGTTCTGGAACTTGGCAACGAATGAGCCGAAAACAATAACGGCCCGGAACAGCTAAAAAACGCAGGAAGTGGAACAACCTCCTTGGCGGATGATCGTAGAGCTGAACATTCGCTTATACGCTTAAGAGGCTCCGACAGCCAATAGTTTCCGTAGTCAGACTGCGCAGAAAGGGTCAAAAAAGAGCCGCGAAGAGAGTGTGTCCTCGCGGCTCAAACATGGTTGCAACCGATGAGCTAATGGGGGTCTCGGAAGGCCGCATTCGAGACAAATTGCTCATCCGTAAGGGAATTGAGGAAGGCAACGATATCCTCAATCTGCTGATTGCTCAAATTGAGTGGTTTGATCAACGAATCCTGAGCCTTATTGTGCATTCCACCTTGATTGTAATGGTCGATCACTTCTTCGAGGGTCGTAAAGCGGCCATCATGCTCGTACGGTGATGTCAGCGCGACATTACGCAAAGAAGGCGTCTTGAAGCTGCCGATGTCGTTGGACTGTTTCGAGATCAAGAAACGCCCGGAATCCATGTAGGACTGTTCAAGCCCAGTTGAATGGAAACTGGAATCAGCAAAGTTGAATCCAGAGTGGCAGCGTGAACAGTTCGTCACAGAGCTGGTAAACAATTTGAGCCCGCGAATTGCAGCCGCAGATATTGCTGATGCATCTCCTCTCACGTAAGAATCATATGCGCTATTACCCGACAGCAGCGTGCGCTCGAAGGTGGCAAGCGCCATTCCGATGCGGATCGAATCGATCTTTGTATCGCCGAAGGCCGCTTTAAACAGAGCTGGATAAGTGGGATCAGCCGAAAGGCGCTGAACTACTACAGCCAACGTGTTGCCCAATTCGATAGGATTGATGATCGGCAACAATGCCTGTTGCTCCAATGTCGCAGCACGTCCGTCCCAGAAATAGCTCGTGTTATAGGCCACGTTACTTAAGCCTGGGGCATTGCGAGTTCCTCCGCCACCGAAGAATCCGGAATCTCGTTTAATACCCCTAACACCAGTGCTAACTGCATTGCCAAAATCGCAGAACGCATTCGCTTGTTTATGGCAATCGACACACGCTTTGCTGTTGTCAACGCTCAGTTGCTTTTCATAAAAAAGATATCGCCCAAGTTTCGATTTAGCGTCTGAATATGGGTTATCCGCTGGCGTTGTCACATTCGGAAATCCTGCAGGAATGATGAGACCACTGCCATTATTATTGGGTGGAGGCGAAACCGTTGAATCTGCGCTCGTTTTACAACCAACAGCCGCAAGTGCGCACAGCGCGGCAAGTGTCAAACGTGATCCCAACCTGCCTAAGACCACTCCGAAGGAACCCGAGATCTTGTCCATAGCGATCGAAGAAAAAGAGGACAATGCAATTGGTGAACTAAGTCGTTAGGTGGACCCGCTCGAAGGGGAGTGCGATCCATACTAAGTAAACCTCCAACCAGGATAAAGTTACATGACTTTTCTGATAAATGAGTGTGTCTCAGCCACTCAAAAACTACCTAGTCTCATTATTGGGAATGAATCACCGCAAGCTTCCCTACTCTCCTGTCGCCATCGGTGTTTATCGTGTAAAGATAAATACCACTCGGCACGAGCTTGCCAAGATCGTCACGTCCGCTCCACGTGACGTAATATTCACCAGTAAATGGCTCTGGACGTCGCTCGATATGTGCGACGGCATCCATGTTCAGCGAGTAAATATCCAATTCGACCGAGATTGGCGCTTTACCGGAGCGCGAAGCAAGAATTGAGAGAGAGTCGTTAGAAGATGCGCGAATAATGAACGGCTGAGGAAAGGCCTCAGCCAAGGTTGGTGAATATCCGGAAATCGTGTCGCAAAACGATTCGGGATGAACATAAGCTGGCAGGTAGTTTCTCGGCCCGGTGATCGTGATAGTGCCGTCTGATATGATCGACCGATTCGTGTCTCGTGCAACGGTGACAGCAACCGTATCGCGTCCAAACCCGGCATAGAAAAAATTTAGCGATGCCACAACAGCTCCAAAATCGATCGGAGTTGCGACGCCTACATCTTCGCGTTGAACCTTGAGTAAATCAACAGGAAATGCCCGCGCATCAGGAAAAAGACTTGCCCCCCTATATCTTCTTCCTGTAAAGAACAGATCGTTTCCGTATCGCATGTACTCAGTGCAGAAGCTTGAACCATGCTGCGCGAGTATATCCTGCATTGCAAAAACCGGATCAGGCTGCGCGTTGCTATACTGCTGCCATATTTGCCTGTTGATCGCATCCCCAAATCGCACCTGCATCCACTGAAACCAAATCGCTTCTCCATATCCTCGCTCGACGCTGCCATCGAAGGACAGGTTGATAGTCGAAAAGTACGAATTGAGATATTGCAGATAATCCTTGACATTCGGATAACTTCGCGTTTCCATCCAGACGCTTGTAAGCTCCTGGAAGTATTTATCTTTAGCATCCTTGTCTATTCCGTAGTCTCCGTACTGGATCACGTGCTGAAACTCGTGGAAGACTGTGACATGCATTGCGTCGCTTCCATGCGTTGGATACGCAGCCTCCGCGAAATCATTATCGATCACAAAATAGGTTCTCATCTTCTGCCTGCCGGATGGCGAGAGCCCCAGTGCACCGTTGTCTGTCGGTGAAGTGAATCCGTAAATTCCGGCAGGCTGATTGATGATATGGAGGTGAAACGTCGAATCGCTATCTGTATAAGGCGGCTTCGGATAGCCAAGTTGATTGATCTCGAATTCATAGGCAGAATCAGCAGTCCGTGCAACCGATTGAGCATATTCTGGAGTGCATGCCCATGCTCCGCTTGTGTCATAATAGATAGTAAAACGGCCGGACGGTGATATGATCTGAGTTTGATTCGTCGTGCCGTCTGCCAGAGTTCCTATATCCAGCTTTCGCTCCTTCCGTATGCGATATGCCTCGAACATGAGGTCTGTCAAACACTTAGCAGGATGAATCTGAATGCCGGAGGGGATCTTGTGCGTTAGCTCCTCGGCAATGGCCTGTACCGAATCGGCGTGCGTCACTAGTCTAGGCTGGGCAAAGACATCCCCAATACCAAATACAGTGGTGAGAAGAGCTACCCAGAACGTGATACTTCGGATGACCGGACAAACTTTCATTCGCGCGAAGTTAAGCACGGATCTCGTAATTTACTGCATTTTTTAGCATTCGCATGTGACAACAAGAATCTGCGTAAGTTTATTAAGAGAGGGAAACATGGATTGTCTGACCCCGTACGATTTAGAGGACCTCTTTCGACCGGCAAACGGAATGGCACAGGCATTGTGGCCTTCTTCGAAGTTTTTGAGTCGTCGATTGTCGACGAAATTCGTGCTTCACTTCTCTAAGGCACCGAACTACGCCAATTGACCCACTGTTGAATTAAGTGAGCCGCCACTGCTAGCGGCGTCACAAAACCGATCAAAGAGAGCCTATCGTACGTTTTTTTTACAGAGTTATCGAATCTGCTTCCTAAGTACCTGAGTCGAGAGGCGAAGATGCAAACGTAAGCGAAAATTATCAAGAATATGCCCGAAGGAAATTTTTCTAACCGCGTTCAGGACGTCATCCGCTTAAGCCGTGAAGAAGCGATCCGTCTTGGCCATGATTATATCGGAACGGAGCACTTGCTCCTCGGGATCATCCGTGAAGGTGAAGGGATCGCCGTCAAGATCCTGCGCAACCTTGGCGCCGATCTTTACAAGATCAAGAAGGCGATCGAGGATACTGTGCGTTCGAGCGGCGCTACGCTCACAATCGGAAATATCCCGCTGACCAAGCAAGCCGAGAAGGTACTCAAGATCACCTATCTCGAAGCGAAGCTTTATAAGAGTGATGTGATTGGCACCGAGCATTTGCTCCTCTCGCTGTTACGCGATGAGGATAATATTGCCGCGCAGATCCTGAATCAGTTCAACGTGACATACGATGGTGTGCGCGCTGAACTCGATAACATTATTTCGGGGCGTCCCTCCACTCCACCCAAGCAGGTGCAGCAGGAGAAGAAGCCGGAACGCACAAAGACGCCGGTGCTCGATAACTTCGGCCGCGACCTCACGAAGCTCGCAGGCGAAGACAAACTCGACCCCATCGTTGGCCGCGAAAAAGAAATTGAACGCGTAAGCCAAGTACTCTCGCGCCGCAAGAAGAACAACCCTGTGCTCATCGGTGAGCCCGGTGTTGGCAAGACTGCAATCGCAGAAGGACTTGCACTTCGCATCGTACAGAAGAAGGTGCCTCGCATTCTCTATGAGAAGCGCGTTGTCACGCTCGATCTTGCAGCGTTAGTTGCCGGTACAAAGTATCGCGGACAATTCGAAGAGCGCATGAAGGCGGTGATGAACGAGCTTGAAAAAGCAAAAGACGTCATTCTCTTCATTGATGAATTGCACACCATCGTCGGTGCAGGCGGGGCATCCGGTTCGCTTGATGCGAGCAATATGTTCAAGCCAGCACTCGCACGCGGCGATATCCAGTGCATTGGTGCAACGACGCTCGATGAGTACCGTCAGTACATCGAGAAGGATGGTGCACTCGATCGCAGATTCCAGAAGATTCTCGTCGAGCCGCCTACGGTTGATCAGACGATCCAGATCTTGAACAACATCAAACCGAAATACGAAGAGCATCACAGTGTGAGCTATTCGGAAAAGTCGATCGATGCTGCAGTAAGGCTTTCCGATCGTTACATCACCGACCGCTTCCTTCCGGATAAAGCCATCGACGTGCTTGATGAAGCAGGCTCACGTGTGCATCTTGCGAACGTTCATGCGCCAAAAAACATCGAAGAGCTTGAGAAGAAGATCGAAGATGTCAAGGGCGAGAAGAACCTCGTCGTCAAGACACAGAACTTCGAAGAAGCTGCTCGCTTGCGCGATCTCGAGAAGAAATATCAGAGCGAACTCGAACTCGCAATGCAGGAATGGGAGCTTGAAGCTGGCTCGCAGGTCTATGCCGTTACTGAAGACGACATGGCGGATGTGATCGCGATGATGACGGGTATTCCGGTCAACAAAGTTGCCGAGAGCGAGAGCCTTAAGCTGCTCAACATGCTCAATGCACTTCGTGGAGTTGTCGTCGGTCAGGACGAAGCGATCGAGAAGCTTACGAAGGCGATTCGTCGAACGCGTGCTGGCCTCAAAGACCCGATGCGTCCCATCGGAAGCTTTATCTTCCTTGGACCCACGGGTGTAGGAAAGACCGAGCTTGCAAAAGCTGTCGCGCGTTATCTCTTCGATTCAGACGAAGCGCTTATTCGCATCGATATGTCAGAGTACATGGAGAAATTCAGCGTATCACGTTTGGTCGGTGCGCCTCCAGGATATGTCGGTTACGAAGAAGGCGGTCAGCTCACCGAGAAGGTGCGCCGCAAGCCTTACTCTGTTGTGCTCCTCGACGAGATCGAGAAGGCGCATCCCGATGTGTTCAACATCCTCTTGCAAGTGCTCGATGATGGCATCCTGACAGATTCGTTGGGTCGCAAAGTCGACTTCAAGAATACGATCATCATCATGACTTCGAACGTCGGCACGAAGGATATCAAGAAGCAGGCAAAGATCGGCTTCGGTGAATCCTCGTCGCTTACTCTCGAACATGAGAAGATGCGCGAGCAGATCGACGAGTCGATGAAGCGTTTGTTCAATCCGGAATTCCTGAATCGTATCGACGATACGATCGTCTTCCGCCAACTCGCAAAAGAAGATATTGTGCAGATCATTCAGATCTCGCTCAAGAAGCTTCTGGTGCGTGTCGAACAGATGGGCGTCAGCGTCGATCTTTCAGAGAAGGCGCTCGAGTTCCTTGCCGAAAAGGGCTACGACAAACAGTATGGTGCACGACCACTTCGCCGTGCTATGCAGAAGTATGTCGAAGATCCGATCGCGGAGGAGATCCTTAAGGGTACAGTGAAAGCCGGCACGCGAGTCAAAGTCGACATCGCAGGCAACGGCGCCGAGCTGATCTTCACGATCGAATCACGCGGTGATGAACCGGCAACGCCGACAGCATCACTCGATGACGTAATGAAGGAAGCAGGCATGGAGCCCCAACCCCACGTCGAAGCCCACCAGACCGAAACTCCAAAATCGGACGAGGGCGGACAACCGGAGCCAGCCCCAGCTTCATAGTTAGCGGATGTAGGGAGAAATACAATTCAAAGAAACAGCCGCGACATTTGTCGCGGCTGTTTTAATTTAATATGAACATTTTTTCTATTCAATCTACCGCTGTAGTTCTTGATCGCTAATCTCTTCAAGGCTCGCTCGCAGTAACGCAACTACTTTTGTTTTGCTAAGGTCCTCGAATGTTGTCACCTTGGTTCCGTTAAGATCTTTAGTGCTTTGTCGTGAGGAATCAAAAAGTGCAACGTATGAAAGGAACTTGTATCTCACAGGATTGCCAGGCGACAAGATCAGCACTGCTGGGGCAAATGAAACATTGAAAAACCCCCAAAGTCCTGAACGAAGATTCTTAGGTGGCCAAGAATCATCAAGAGTATCAAGAACGTCAAAACTATATTTTGTACTGGGTGGTAAAATCGGCTGCGCTTGGGTGATCAACGTTCTTCTCGCTGAAATACCTCTGGCACGCATCAATGCAATGATTTTTATACCAGAACTATCAGAATTCAGTTGCGCGAGTGCTGAAGATAGAGTGTAATAGCAATCACGACACGCGAAGGGCCCATAAAATATTACAATCGTGGGTGAGGAACCCCACACAAGAGGGGTCTCTCTTCCGCGAATATCCTCTGCGTGCCAACTAGGTTCCCCGCCAGGGTAGATCAACAATGCTGATGCCAGGCCAATTAAAACTCCAAACGAGTTGCTCATTTGAAATCAGAATACTTATATCGAAGTACCCAGTAGACGATATCGTGATCGACAGCTGCTTCGTCAGCCTCATGAAACTTGTCACGGAACGAGCTACCCACTTTAGATCTGGGATCCAATCGAGTGAAGGTTAATATTCGAGACTGATCTGAACGGTAATCTAAACTGACCGGAATATCGCCAAATGACCCATACACCGAGGATGAATCAGGATTGTTATCAGTAAGGGCTGAATGAACCAACACCCAACCTTCGCGCTTTCGCCAAACGTCATACTTGCTCCCTCTTTGATGATTTAGAATTCCGGAAGCGTTCTTGTTGCCGGTATACCAAGAAACGAGGAGGGTTGAGTCATCCATGAAATCGATCCTTTTGATCAGACTGGACGAATCTTCAATATGGCTGAAGGTATTCAACCATATCACTGTGCTTACCCTCTGTTCAAAAAGACGCTCAATATCTTCATTCGAGCTATTTGCAGGCTTCCAATCCAAAGGTATGCGCTCAATTGAGTCAATCAATTGAAAACTTGTGTCATAAAGTAGAATTCGATATTTGGTGAGATCTGAAACGGCAATTATAGATTTGCCAAAACTAACGTTTGATCTTGGACGGAACGAGGTAAATGCCACTCCCTGCGGCGTGCTAATTTGCTTCTCCGTTTCAATCTTGCCAGTCTGAATGTTGTACTTGACTAACCATGACTTCAAAAGATCATTGTTTGCTTGAAATTCAGCCAAAGACAAATAACATGCTGTGCCAAGCAATCTCAGTCTAGTATAAACGTGATTCAAAGCTGTGGAACTCAGAAGATGCCAGGATCCACGTACATGTTCATAAACGAGCAGAAACTGCGACTCAAAAACGAATGCCGCGTATGAACTGTCAATTTCAAAATCGAGTAAAGGAAACCGGTTAGAGCACACTACTGTACCTGGAAGCACGAATACCACAGTATCCATTTTGTCCTGCTCGGCCCCAACACGGAACAGGCGCAGAGCTTTGGAATCCACGAAGTGACCGTTGACCTCTTGATTATATATGTAGGTCGATCCTGAATAATAGCGAAACAAGGACAATTCTGGAATAATTGGAAGTCGCACCGGGTTAGCCCCTTCGGAGATCAATATGTCTTGAATAACACCGTGAGAAACAGGATGCTGGCTAAAAGCCAGGGACACATCGCTGCAAATGCATGCAAGGGTTGCGCACGCTAGTCCGCAACCCATGCACAATTTCCAAAGAACGTTAAGCATAACTTCGCGCTGGTTAATGCGATACTGGGGCGGTATATCCTCCACGGCATCCCTGAGAGGTTCAAAAAACGGAGGGGTGACTTTGAAGTCTTCACCGATCAAGACTATTTGCGATTTCATTGAAAGAGAGTTCAAAATTAATCAGGGACCTCAAACGAATTCTAAGCGGAATTTGACTTCCTTAACAACGCCGATCTGGCGGGAACGTTACACTTAAGTTAGAACAGGGAGTTACAATTGAGGCCATTTAGTGACACCTGAGATACTACCGACTAGCCAAATACTGGCGGCTCGTACCTTCTGAATCGTTATAAATCACATACCACACCCCGACTTTTGACAATGCATAAAGACGAATTTTTCTTGAGCAAGTCTAGTGTAACGTTGCCCCGCGAGCAGCGTTGTTAAAAGAGACATATTGCTCTTATCATTGCCGCTCGATATCCCACATGAAATCTTGGTTCTTATCATCAATCCTGCTGCTACTTTGTGCCTCGCCTTCGCTCGCGCAATGGAGCGAAGTTTTTTATCCTCCGAACACAACTTCTGTTTACTTGCAGCCTTATTTTTTGAATGAGAATGTCGGCTTTATTTTCAGGGCTGGATTGATCTTCGCCAACGTGCAGATCACAACTCAAGCATCTCCAAGACTCTGCCGCACCACAGATGGCGGGGCATCCTGGGTACAACTTCCACAACTCGATATGATGTCGCTGCAAGTTGCGGGGATGAGTTTCGTAAGCCTCACGCATGGTTATCTCGCGGCAATCGCAAGTGACTCCGCGCTTCCAGCTTCGATTGGCGGAGGGATCTATGAAACGTGGGACGCAGGCGATAATTGGAAAAAAATCACGCCAGGCGATCTATCATATAGCTCCGTCTATGCAAGCGGATCGAGAATTTTCGCGACTGAGTGCAAAACCAAAACGTTAAGTCTACCGATCATCCCAGGAATACTGTCGATGACGAGCGATGACGGGAAAACATGGAGCAGCGCATCAACGATCAATGGCATCGCGCTCGGCACGAGCCCGAACTTCCTCTACGTGACCGGAAACAAAGAAGGGCTTGTGACCGCGTCGTATCTGGATTCGGTAAGAGAGACATTTCTCGTTTATTCGACCGATCTCGGGACAACATGGACCTCGCATCTGCTCGATCCGAATCATCCGTGGGACATGCTAACACTTTTCGTCTATCCGCATACCACCCATGTCATTCGTGAGTACCTGCCTGATAGGGACGTAGCAAGTGATGTGTATTCATTCCTTCGATCAACGCTCGTCGATACCAACTGGCTGCCTTCGGTCTCGCACCTCGAGACTGGCGCCTGGGTTGCGGGGACATCCTGCGCGAGCTACCTCAGTCTCGCATCCGACACAACGCATTCGCGCGGTCTCACCCGTTCCACCGATTATGGAGCGACGTGGAAGTATGTAGGCGGACCGAACTGCACGGAAATCGACGATGGTGATTTTCAGAATCTATCGGTGGTAGGTTACGGCGCTGTCGTATATGGCGTCGATGTGACAGGGAGATTATGGAAAACGACGAATGGCGGAGATGGTACGCTCTCAACGAACACGCTCTCACCAAGATTTCGAACACAACACTTCCTCGTACCGACCAATTCGGACGCGTTGACACTTCGAGCTTGTGACACGACGCAGTTGCAGTTCATCTATCAGAATCTAAATTGCAGTATTACAAGTCTTGCCCAATTCGACATTGTAGGGCTGGACCCAACCGAGTATACGATCCATGCTATACATCATCTCGGTTCGCTTGGTATTCCGGATACCGTCTACACGACGATCACTCCTTCCAAACCTGGCGTGCGCTCGGTCACTGTGACCGCAACTTTCGTTGACGATGAGTTTGCAACGATCCCGTTGAGTTTCAACTTGGTCTTGACCGTTCAGCCACCACCAACAGTGCAAGTGAGCGTGTACATGAAGTCGGGACAGCTAACCTCTTCTTCGGGCGAGACGATTCAGATCCCGCTGTATATCAATAGCTCCCAAGCAACGACGCTGGGCTCATCGTCGATCGGAGTAACCTATGCGATGAATACTTGGGTGCTCTCCCCTCTTGAATTTATCCCGTCGCTCTCAGGACTGACTGCGAGTCCGATGTCATTCAACAACAATGAAGCAACCTTTATACTCAAATCAGCTACACCACTCACAATCAACGGCGAAGCACTCCTCGGTTGGCTGAAATGCGTCGTCGTGCTCAGCGATTCATCGCGCACAACGGTCACGATACCAAACGTGACGATCGGAACGACGAATGTTCGATGTTTGAGTCAATTTGTCAATAGCGATTCAATCTTGTTTACTCGCAAGTATGGTTGCGGCGATTCGACGCTGCTAAAGTTCATGGGCGGTGTTCCACCGGGCACGATCATTAGCATCAACCCAAATCCAGCTCGAACGATGTTGCATATCCAACTCCAAAATTTAGCGCAACAAACCGTTGCCTATGCGCTCTACGATCCACTGGGAGTTCGAGTCATTTATGGAACAACGACCGGAAGCGATCTGGAAATCAATCTGGAGTCACTGTCAAGCGGTGTTTACTACTTCCGATCGATGTCAGCGGCAGGAAGCCCGAGCACAAGAAGGATCGTGATCGCGAAGTAATACTAAGCGGTCATAATTGCCCGAATTATTCGCGCGAAGCGCAGCCACATGACGAACATTCCCGAGCATGCGGGAATCCACCTCACATCGATGCAGCGTTTCGTCACACCGCGATCCTTTCAGCTTTCATCCTTCAGCCTTCATCCTTGCCCAATGAATCCGTTTCCCAATTTTTCCGTTTACACTTGCAGTTAAATAATTAGAAAAATTATGGAGACGAAAAATCAAACTTCAAATCTTGAAATCGCAACCTTCGCAGCAGGATGCTTCTGGGGCGTCGAGGAGACCTTTCGCGAGACGAAAGGTGTGAAGTCAACGCGAGTTGGGTATACCGGAGGGAAAACTGAGAATCCAACATACAAAGACGTCTGCACCGATAGAACGGGACATGCCGAGGCGGTCGAGGTAACGTACGATCCATCCGAAGTAAGCTACGACACGCTGCTAAACGTCTTTTGGGAGAATCATAATCCAACGCAACTCAATTATCAGGGACCAGATCACGGCACACAATACCGCACCGCGATCTTCTATCAAAACGAAGATCAACGCAAGGCAGCCGAAGCCTCAAAAGCCGCACTCGAAGCAAGCGGCAAATTTCGCAAGCCGATCGTTACGCAGATCGTGCCTGCGGTGAAGTTCTATCCCGCTGAGGAATACCATCAGCAATATCTTGCGAAGCGGGGGTTGTCGAGCTGTCATATTTGAGATCGACGTCCGAATGGATTCCCGCTTTCGCGTGAAT
The DNA here is from genome assembly GCA_013287605.1 of Ignavibacteria bacterium. Classification (GTDB taxonomy): domain Bacteria; phylum Bacteroidota; class Ignavibacteria; order Palsa-1295; family Palsa-1295; genus JABDDM01. The sequence goes on from JABDDM010000003.1 coordinate 15,204, forward strand.
GACAATGATAGGGGCATGGCGCGAAGCGCAGGGAAACGACGAGCCGTGTCATTCCCGCGGATGCGGGAATCCATCCCCACATACCAAGCTCAATTCAAGTGTGCCCGATCCACCTTATGTATGGCGGGACGCCATACCCTACAGGAAAATGGGTGATTGGCCATTTAGAAGTAGCGAGTTAAAGCTATAATTAATGAAACTTTAAGGCCTCCACCTGCGTTTCAAAATAAGCGGTATCATCGGCCGACGGGTGAGCCCTCGGCAGACCTCTATTTTTGAACGCGAGCTAAAGCTCACGCTACACCGATTCTACCAATCTACACGCTTCAGCCTTGCCCGTCAAATTGGTGATAGAAATCAGCGTAATCCCCTCAATCCGATTAATCCAGGTTCAGATACCTTTCTGTGAGAATGAGAATTATGAATAAAGTTTTCACACACACTAGGTTGGCTGGAAGGAAAATGTCGATTCCTGCTCAGAATCGAGGATTGCGCTCTAGTGTAGCAATTGGATTATGACAAAAGTTTTTACACCGCCATCACTTCCTTCTCTTTGGTGGCGACGAGGCTATCGATATCTTTGACATGATGATCGGTGCGCTTTTGAACTTCGTCTTCGCCGCGTTTGCGCTCGTCTTCTGAAAAATGCAATTCCTTCTCTGCTTTTTTCAGGTGTTCCATTGAATCACGTCGAACGTTGCGGATTGCGACTTTGGCTTCTTCGCCAAATTTCTTGACAAGCTTCGAAATCTCTTTGCGGCGTTCTTCGGTAAGTGGCGGCATGGGTACACGAATCATTTTCCCGTCGTTCGCGGGATTGAGTCCGAGGTTCGCAGCCTGGATCGCCTTTTCGATCGGTCCGAGCATTCCTTTGTCCCATGGCGTGATCGCGATCATGTGTGCGTCCGGCACGGTGAGACTTGCTACCTGATTTAGCGGACTCACATTTCCATAAGCTTCAACCTTCACGGTATCGAGTAATGCCGTTGAGGCGCGGCCGGTCCGGATCCTCATGAGTTCGTTGCGGCAGGCATCGATGGCCTTGTTCATCCGATTGTCGCAATCCTGTAGGATCTCTTTGATCGTGGTCATGTCAGTTGTGTTAGCGAAAGAAAATAAAAGTCAGACGCAAAATTACATTGTAACCTTTGAGCCGATGCCTTCTCCGGTGAGTACGCGCTTCAGGTTGCCGGGCTTGTTCATGTTAAAAACGACGATCGGAAGTTTGTTCTCCTGGCACATTGTGATCGCCGTAAGATCCATGATGCGTAAACCCTTTTGCAGCATTTCCGAATAGGTGATCGTCGGGATTTGGAGGGCATTAGGATTTTTCTCAGGATCGGAGTCGTAGATGCCGTCGACTCGAGTCCCTTTGAAGATTGCATCGGCATCGATCTCGACCGCTCGAAGAGCAGCGGCAGTATCCGTTGTAAAATAAGGATTTCCGGTCCCGCAGCCAAAAATGACGATTCTGCCCTTTTCGAGGTGTCGAATGGCCTTACGCCGAATAAATGGCTCCGCAAACTGCATCATTGCGATGGCGGACATCAGGCGGGTGTACTTATTCTTCGATTCCAGCGCATTTTGGAGTGCCAGGGCATTGATCATCGTCGCCAGCATCCCCATATGGTCCCCCTGGACCTTCTGGATGCCATCGACGCTATCCTTGACTCCGCGGTAAATATTGCCGCCACCGACGACTACAGCCACCTCCACGCCCAATTCAGAAGCTTCGATGATCTCGGTAGCGAATTGATCAAGTATTTTGGGGTCGATCCCGAACTCCTGTCCTCCCATCAGCGATTCTCCCGAGAGTTTAAGGACAATTCGCTTGTAGTTCAGGGGCTTCGCCATTATTTGTTTTTCGTTAGATTCTCAATTTGCGACACATTCTGGGACAAAAATACGTTCAAATCAGTGGCGGATTCCGTGATCCCGATTGCTCGACGTTCTTTTGCCCAGTATAGTTGATCCGGAAATATCCAGCCTCGCCCAACTAAATCGAAAGTGTATGCAGTTCGTACAAGCATCAGAATATCTTTCTTACAGCCTCGCGCATAAGGTTGAGGATCACGACCTCATGGTTGTCGATTCAGACTATCCGAGAGGACTCGTTCTTACACACCTCTATTCACAACGTGTTCCCAGCCACTTGCGAGCCAACACGAGTACAGCTACTGTGCTTAATTGGATCGAATTGGGTGAAGAACAAAAACAGCAGCTCGGTGGTGTGCCAAAGTATGTCACATGCAATCATTGGGACATCGATGGATTCCTTGCAGTGTGGAGCGCAATGCACCCGCGCATTGCGAGCAAACATCGCGCGGAGCTGATCGCTGCAGCGCATCTCGGAGATTTTCGCGAGTTTGATCCTAACACTGGGTATGGTCTGTGGGCGCTAAAGATCTGTTCATTGCTGAATCACGTCGAACGCTCGACGTTCTGCCTGCCCTTTGGAGATCTAGCCGATGCAACGATGGAGCACGAAGTTGCGCGCCAAAAATTCGAATACTTCCTCCCGCGATTTGCGCAGTGGCTCGAGAAGATTGATAGTTACCGTTTAATGTGGGAAGACGAATACACGGAAGTGCTTCGTGACATCGAATCGATTCAGCACCTTTCCGCTTCTATCGAAGAGATTCCGGAGTTCGATCTGACCGTCATTCGCGCGAGCCACCCTCTGCATTATTATGCCTCATTCAACCTTGCTCGCGGTGGAGTTGTACTGAGTGCTGTCGAATGTGTGCCCTACATCGAAGTGGAATACAAGTATGAGACAGCCGTCGGACGTCTCGACCGTGCGCATCCCGAACGCATCGACCTCACTGAGATCGCTCATCAACTCAACGCGATAGAGCGCACGCCTGACATTGAATGGGTCTTCGACAATCTTCACGAAGGAGGCCCAATCCTTCGACCGGAGTATCGATCAAACAGATTATCGCACGAAGAGCGCTACCAGAGCATGAACTATCGACTCGATAAGTGTCCCCCGACGAGCTTGCGTGTTGAAGATGTGATCGGTAAGCTCGCAAATGTTCTGCAGTCTGCGGAGGCGGTAGCTTCCTGTAGGTAAAGTCAGACGATGATTCGATAAGACCAAAAAAAGGGTGAGCAATGCTCACCCTTTTAATAACACGAGATTTGTTGTCTATTACGCTGCAGTCTGTTCTGCTTCGGCAGGCTGAGCGTGGTGTTGCTCGCCCAACTGCATTCGGACGAATCCAGTGACCTTTGTGTTCGGGCCGGCTTCTTTCAGGAGGTCGGTGATCGTCTTGGCTGCATCTTTGATGAAGCTTTGTTCGAGCAGGACATTATCCTGATAAAATTTCTCGAGTTTGTTCTTCGAGATTCGCTCGATGATCTCTTCCTTCTTGCCTTCGTTGCGAGCCTGAACTTTGTAGATCTCGATCTCCTTCTCGGCAGTTGCTGTCGAGACACCGGAGCGATCAAGCGCCATCGGATTCATTGCCGCGATCTGCATTGCAATCTCGCGTCCGAGTGCAGTGGCTTTGGCCTGGTCCGTACCAGAGATAGCCACCATCACACCGAGCTTTGCGCCTGGATGGATGTAGCTTGTGACAAAGCCATCACTTGCATCGATCAGCTCAAAGCGACGTGCTTCGAGCTTCTCGCCAAGTCGACCTGTCTGTGCACCAACTTCTTCGGCGATGGTAGCACCGTTTGAAAGCTTTGAAAGCAGGAATGCTTCGTGCGAACTTGGATATGCGCCAAGCGCTGCTTCGGCAACCTCTTTGGCGAACTGTAAGAAGGACTCGTTACGTGCGACGAAATCTGTCTCGGAATTAACCTCGGCAATAATGCCGCGATGTTTATCCTCGCTCACCGCAGAGGTGATGACTCCTTCTTTCGCGACACGGTCCGAACGCTTCGCCGCGCTCGCAGCACCACGTTTGCGGAGAAATTCGATGGCGCGGTCATCATCGCCATCGGCTTCCTCGAGTGCCTTCTTGCAATCGGCCATTCCCGCACCTGTGCGGTCGCGAAGACGTTTTACTTGTTCAGCTGTAATTGCCATGACTATTCAAATATAAACTTTGTGTGTAGGTCGCTACGTCATCCTGTACGGAGCAGACAACGCTGGAAAAGCGTTGTCTGCGAATTGTCGATCTCAGGATTGCGAGTTCGAACGCTGAAGTGGAGAGTTTAGCCCGCGTGCGCCGGCTCTTCTGTGTGCTGCTCGGATATCGGTTCTGCGGTTGACTCCGCCGAAGCGATTTCCTTCATCCCAAAATCAATACCCTCGACTGGCTCGGATTCTTTCACACGCTTCTCGCGAGCAGTGTTCGTTTCGCCTTCGACCTTACGTGACTTTGCCTGTGCGCGTCCACGGTTGATCGCTTCTGCAAATGCGTGAACAAAGAGCTGCACCGAGCGGAGCGCATCGTCGTTCGCAGGAATCGGGAAATCGACGAGATCGGGATCTACGTTCGTGTCGATGAGTGCAAAAATGGGAATCCCAAGGGTACGCGCTTCTTTAACAGCGATGTGTTCCTTCTTAATATCGATGATCAGCATCGCACCCGGAAGGCCACGCATATCGGTGATACCACCCAGGACGGCATCCAGCTTCGCCTTCTCACGCGTGTTGAGCAGACGTTCTTTCTTAGTAAAATTCTCGGCAGTGCCATCTTCTTCCATCTTCTCAAGCTGCTGCAGGCGTTTGAGCGATTTGCGGATCGTGGCGAAGTTGGTGAGCATTCCGCCCGGCCAACGATCAATGGCGAAGAATTGCTGCGAGCGCTGTGCTTCTTCCTTGATCACCTGGCGAAGCTGTTTCTTCGTACCAACGAAGAGAAACTTCTTTCCCTCGGCAGCAAGCTTCTCGGCCTGATCGAGTGCCTCTTCGGCGAGCTCCTGGGATTTCTTGAGATCGATGATGTGAATGCCGTTGTGTTCCATGAAGATGTAGGGTTTCATCTTCGGATTCCATCGGCGTGTCAAGTGCCCAAAGTGAGCACCGGCGGCTAAGAGGTCGTCAAAACTGAGATGCATAGTTGTATTTGGTTATTCCTCTACATCTCCAACCAAGAGAACTTCATTACTGAAGCACCGCTCCTGATCTCAAGTGAGACGTATGCGTTGTTAAAAAAAAATTATCTGACTTGGAAGCCGAAGTTCATACTTCCTATCTTCCCTCTCGGAGTTTATCGCTTGCTGAACTGGAAGCGCTTACGTGCCTTTGGTTGGCCGTACTTCTTACGCTCGACCATACGAGGGTCACGTGTTAGAAGATCTTCCTTACGGAGCAGCGGGCGAAATTCTTCGTTGATGCTGACAAGTGCACGGGCAACTCCTAAACGAACCGCACCGGCCTGGCCTGTTGTGCCTCCACCAACAACGTTCGCGTTGATGCTGTAGGAGCCAAGCGTGTTCGTTGCTTTGAGCGGACGCTGGACGTCATCGCGCTGGATTTCGTTTGGGAAATACTGTTCAAACGACCGGCCATTGATGATCACATCTACCGGCTTTCCTTCTCCGATTGGAGTTAGATAGACGCGTGCTGTTGCGTTCTTGCGGCGACCTACGAAAATATCTACTTGCTTGGACATCTACTCTTTGCGATCTAAAACTTATTGGAGATTATAGACAGAAGGCATCTGTGCTGCGTGCGGGTGCTCGGAGCCGGCATAGACTTTCAATTTCATGAAAGTCTCTTTGCCAAGCGAATTCTTCGGGAGCATTCCGCGGACCGCAGACTCAATGATCATCTCGGGCTTCTCGGCCTGGACATCTTTGAACTTCTCGAAGCGCGCGCCACCCGGGTACAGAGTATTGTGATAGTACTCTTTCTGGTTCTCACGATTACCAGTAAGCTTGACTTTTCCAGCGTTGATGACAATCACGAAATCTCCAGTATCGACATGCGAAGTGAAGAACGGCTTGTGCTTACCGCGAAGCAGTCGAGCGACTTGAGTCGCAAGACGACCGACCGTTTGGCCTTCGGCATCGACGATATGCCACTTCTTTACTACTTCCCCGTTCTTGGCGTACTTCGTCTTAAGAAAGTTATCTGAATCCTTTGCCACGATGGCCCTTGATAATAAAACTGTGATTACAGCCCACCGACAACAGTGGGTACCTCTTTTAATTCAGCCCGTCAATAAGCATCGGAAAGGGTTGAAAGTTCCGGAATTGATCAATTTTAGGGGAGCGTAGTCGTATCAATCATGCAGCTTCATTCTGGTGCTTTTCGGCGGTTTAAAAGTTAAAGGTCTCTTGGAATGGGAGCCCAAGAGACCTTTACTACTTTCCCACCGGATATGCGGTCTACGGCAGGAGGTGTTTAGAAGCGTGCTATTCGAACGGTGGGGAGCCGTTCGTTAATAAATACGAGACTCTTGGGGTGGCAGTTTTCGGATTCTTTTCGGAAAGTGAAGATTTCCAAATCTTTTTACCGTGGTCATTTCAGTCTGCAAACTTGAACCGGAAACCGACCCAAAACGAGTCAGTTTTAACTGCCTGCCCTTTCTCCTGGCTTACCGCGGATTGTCATAGGATCGAACCGCAAGGTGGGGATGTGAAGTCAAATTGAATCCACAGAATGAGAGCGCAGGGATTTGGAGGATAAAAACAGAACACCCTCAAGGACGCTTGAGGGTGATCATTCCAACAATTGGGAAAATCGAATCGCGACTTTAGGAATGCGCTTTCTCTTTGGTCGCCGCTCGAAGAATCTCTTGCGACTCCAGTCTGCCATTGTTCACGCGCTCGAGCGTGATCATCACTCCGCTAACATGAGCGCCTGGTGCGTGATTGACAAAGAACGACATCCGCGCTTGTGATGCAGCATTGAAGTTCAGCATCCGCTCGGGAGTGCTGCCATCGTGCATGTACCAAAGAACATAGTGGCTACTAGTGCTATTTGGTTGCAGCTTTGAAATCACCAGCAGTGCGTCCGAGTGGGTCTCGTCCCAGATCACCCGCCCGTTGCCTGTAAGATAGGATGTAGCCGGCGTGAGCTGATACTCCAACGCACTCTGCTCCGACATCAGGTTAATATATGCCTGCGTAAGACCAAAGTTCGTTTGCATATGCCCCGATGTCCCGTCTGGACTTGGAGTACCTGATGCGAGATTGTTCGAGCGGACATGGCCTTCTTCAGATAGAACAGCCATCGGACCCTCGATCGGAACTGCTTCCGTTAGCTGCTGCTCACCGATAGTGCGAGCCGCGCCTCTATAATCAAAATTCTGCTTGGCAGAACTCGACTGGTTCGACTGTGAAGCATGATACGTTATAGCACTCTTGTCGAGCATCTGCTCAACGGTGTACGCGCTAACGAAGACTCCACCTATAAGGAGGCCGGCAAATACTGCAGTCCGTTTGAGCAAGCCGAACGAATTCACAAAGCGACCAAAGCCACGCACTGAAGGCGCAGGTGCTTTGTCTGGCATCGCGTTGATCGGCGGCTCACCAATCTTCGCCATGATCTTATCCTTCAGGAACGGCGGCGGAACAACAGGAGCAAGTACGCTTGGCAAGTGACCAAGCAATTCCTGCACATGCTGATGTGATTCGACATACGCCGAATTTCCACTCGCGAGCATCACCTCGACTTGCGCTTTTTCAGTCTCTCCGGCCTGACCGAGCGCATAGGCCAACACACGGTCAAAGACCATGTTAGACTGCCCTATGGTTGATTCTGCTACTGACAAGGTCGTCGTTCGATTTGTGACTAAATATGACAAACTTTCCCTCGGCTTATCAATAAGGTAAGCCAATGAGCAACTGAGACTCTACTAAGCAATTCAGAACTTGTGGCGCAACCCTCTACCCATCTTCATGATCGCCTGCCGCATCTTCGTCTTAACAGTGCCGACTGGCATCTCGAGACGATCTGCGATTTCGACGTGCGTCAAGCCTCCGAAATAGGCCATATCTACTATTGATCGCTGTTCGTGCGACAATTCCTTAAGTGCCTTGTGCACTTCTCGCTGCGCGTCTGCTGCGTGAAGGCCCATGTCTGGCGTCTTCGACTCGATCATCATATGATCAATCTCCGGACGGTCCTCGCTTACCTGCGGGAATTCCGTTTCCTGAGATTTGTCGCGATGCCTGCGAGAGCGAAGCTCATCAACCGCTCGATTGCGCGCCAATGACATCACCCAGCTCGCAAGGTTGCCGCGGCTTTCCAGATACTGTGGAGCCTTCTGCCACACCAGTACGAAGATCTCCTGCAACAAATCCTGCGCATCCTCCTCGGCTCTGAGCATGTGCAATAGCAATGCATAGATCCTGGGAGAGTAGCGATCGTAAAATTCACTGTAAGCCGCCTGGCTGCGATCGCGCGCTATCTTTTCAAAGAGCATTTCATCCGTCTGCGAAGCCTTCTGCCGTCGAAGCTCCGAAGCTTGTTTTTGAGTAGCGTATAGCCCAACGTCCTCAAACGTTGTTTCCGATAGCTGCTCGACTGGATGCGTGAAAGCTGTGATCTCATCAGGAGTCGGTGTGGCTTCAGCAGGCATCCCTGCGAAAGTGTCACCGCTCGAAGCTGGATCGAGCTTAACAAGAGCTAAGTTGTCAAACACTGAAGAGCTTTCTAATTAATAATACGTAGAAGTAGCACGTCGGGATTCTAAGAGCGAGACCCAAATTAACACAATTAACTGCCGAAAGCAAATTTTGCCGCTATAATTCTCTCTGAAATCGTCAAAAATGCGCCAAAATGTTGGAAAGTGGGTAAGTTTGGGGAGAAGTAATTTTATTTATCCACATGTGGGTCACGCCCGAATTCTTAGTAGCGCGTGTGAAAACTTTTTTCATGAACGCGGCACCTCTTTTCTGATTGAACATTAATCCCGATTAACTGCGACGAATGGCCTACGTATAGAACGCGGACATCGGTAAATTAGTTCTGTAAAATTGTTGATTATGCAGCTATCGAGCAATTTTTACAAATTTCATAGTTTTATCTCGTGACCTTAGAAAGTAGGTGCCGTCGGGAAGGTCCCTAATGTCGATAGAATGTGCTGCGCTGGCTATTTTACACCTGATGATTCCGTCCAAGTCCACTATGCTAACATCAACTGGCGAAGATCCTGGATCAAGATGCAGAACTTGACTTGCAGGGTTAGGATAGAGTGCTACTTCGAGCGCTAGAGGTTTTTTCACAGAAATTCCGGCTGCATCATCCCTGAGCCTCACAATAAATGCATCTGACCCGCCAGCGCTTGTCAGGTGTAATGAGTCGAATGTTGCGGCAGTATCAAACGAGCCAACTGCTAGACAATCTCCAGAGTGCATAATGGCGATGCTCTGCCATTCGCATTGCCTTGTGGTACGATCGTCTTAACGAACTCAACCGCGCCGGAGGAATCGAGCTTTGCGATAAACGCCATGCTTTGAGAAGTGGTCGTCGGGATTGTGATCGGACCGAAGCTAGTGTTGTTGGAGAGCCCACCGGTTACATAAACGTTACCGTGATCATCAACTGTAAGCTGCTTCGATAGTGCCTGGTGATCGGCACCTTCCGTTCGACGCACCCACTTAAAGCCACCTGCGGTGTCATACTTCGTGATCAGCGTCGCATATTTGTATCCGTAATTATAGCTGAAGTCATTTCCTCCAATTTGGATCGACGAGCGGAAATACCCAGCGAGATAGAGATTACCTTTATTGTCGAGCGCAATACCTTCAGATGTTCCATAATACCCGCCAGTGCCAACCTTCTTCGCCCAAACGAAAGCACCGTGCGGATCGAGCTTTGCGACAAACATCTTCTTCTCAGCATCAACGGCATCGAGCGTATCGGCACCGAGACTCAGTTTATTAAAGAACGATCCTGTGATGAAGCTATTGCCAGCCTCATCAACCGCAACGCCCATTCCGAGATGTGAGGCGCCGTAAGCGCCTCCGGATGTAGCCCATTGTGCGTTACCCGAGCTGTCATACTTGGCCACGAACACTTCGTTGACATTCGGACTCGAAAGCGAGATATTGCCAAACTTCGCGTCAGTGTTATAGCTTCCAACGATATAGCAACTTCCCTGGCGATCAAGCGCCAACCCTGCGGCAATATCCTGACCGAACGTCCCAACCCCAACACCACCTGCCTGCCGCATCCAGACAAGATGACCGGCGTTATTCAGCTTTGCAAGATAAATATCGGTGGATCCCCTGCTTTGGTAAGTCGAATCGCCAAATGTCACTGCACTCATGAACCACCCAGTGATGTACAGATTGCCCGCTGCGTCAACCGCGAGTCCATTTGCAAGGATATCCGACTGCGGACCGCTTGCAGATGCAGCCATCGCTGCCCATACAACATGACCATGAGGATCGTACTTCGCGACAAACACATTCCACAATCCCTGCCCATGAAGAATGATCGAATCAAATGCCGCATTGCCAGAGAATTCTCCTAATACATAGATGTTGTCTTCCTTATCAACAGCTACCCGCGTTCCGTAGTCATTGCTTGGACCACCGGCGTGAGTCGCGAAAACGTACGATTGAGCGAAGAGCGGGGATGTGAGAGACTGGAGCAGCAGAATGAAGATTGCAGTTCGAACGATCATTAATGCCTTAGTGAATTTGACAAATGAATAACACTCTAGGATGGCTGATGTTACTTCGATCCCAAATCTTGACCCTTGTTGCAACTCCCTCCTTCTACTCGTGTTTTACTCTTACGCAAAACTGTCCAGGATATCCTACCGCGTGATGCTTTCAATGTTTCAGGGGCACTCCCTTCTTCTCAGCTATCGGATCGCTTGCTTGCTCTCTGCAATTTCGTTTACTGTTCTTTCCTCGGATTCGCATGCGCAATCCGTGGCATCGGCGGTAGTCGATTCGATCAAGAGTGATGAAATCTCGAAGTATCCAAACGGAGAGTGGCTCATAATTCGCAGCGATGCATTCGAGCATTTTATCGACAGCAAGGTTCAGGAGAAATTAAAGTTGCTCGATCATGAACTATCTGGAAGTATTTCAAAGCACACCGACGAGCTACTGGCGAAAGATACCACGCTTGATGTCTCGAATGCAGATCTTGGTCAGAATGAAACTGCGGTAGCGATCAGTCGGACGAATTCCAATCTTGTTGTTGTCGCCGCGCAGGATGACAAGATGTATGAGTTACACATGCCATACTACGTTACAACGGATGCCGGTAACACATGGCAATCGCGACGGATGCCGGCAATGCCGGTTAACGGCAACGCACTCGGAGATCCTGAAATTGCGGCGGCACCCGATGGGACGATCTATTACGGATTTCTTGTGGGTGCGCCAGGCTTGCCCGTTTTAATTGCAAAAACGATTGACGGACTCAATTGGTCATATTGCAATCTCGTCCCGAACTACCCTACACCTGGCTCTGCTGATAAAGAGGCAATGACAGTTGACAACGCACCAGAGAGTCCGCACTTTGGTCGGCTATACGTTGTGTTCACGCAGTTCTCACCGATGAATGAAGAAGCGAAAATCGTGCTCTCATCGAGTGACGATCACGGAGAGACGTGGTCGAATCCAACAATCGTGTTTGATTCATTCGCCCATTATTCTCACGTGCGCACTGGCACATACGGCGAGGTCTATGTAAGCTTCAGTTCGATGTACGACACGGCAGCCGCACCCCGTCATTACTTTGCCTCTTCCACCGATGGTGGCGCAACATTCAAGGTGCAGCAATTCGCAGGCTACATCGAATATCCTCGCCGCGGAGTTAATTGGGCCTGTCAACTCAAGGGTGTTAATGGTCCACGGGCATTTCCCTATACGACATTCCAGGTCGATCTCTCAAGAAATCGGATCTACATGGTCTCTGGAAGTTGGCGCAGGTGGTCGAACGGAGATTCATCCGCAGTCCTCTATCGTACATATTCCGATGATCGTGGAGTATCATGGCAATCGGCGCTTGCGCTCGGCGGTAATGACAACGCATTGCACTTCGATCGATTCTATCCCTGGGTCGCATACGATCAATCGAAAAACAAGATGAGCATGTTCTATTACTCATCCGAACTCGACAAGACCAATTTGTTCACATGGCCATTCTATGCTGAACTGCGCGAGAATGGATCCTTCGGCGAGAAGCCGCTGTCGAATTACTCGTTCGATCCGCGATATTGCTCAGGCTTCGGCCATCCAACATTTATCGGTGATTACGCAGGCAGCGATGCCGCAAACGGCAAGTTCGCAGCAGCCTGGACCGAATCTCGCGAAGGGGCCGCGGACGGCGATGTTTTTGCAAGCGTGATAGACGAGACAACCAATGAAATCATAGTTCGGAAGATCTCAAGTGCGCTGCAATTCTCAGTCAGGCAAGAGTCAACCACGTTGCGTGTAAACTATCAACTCGCCAACCTCTCCCCTGTTGATCTCAACCTCTACGACATTAGAGGCGTCCGTGTCGTGACACATTCGATAGTCGCTACAAATAAGTCCGCCGAAGACCAACTCGATATCACCGCTCTCCCTTCCGGCACCTACATTGCTCGCATCAGCCAATCGGGCGAGTCGCAAAATCAGAAGATTGAGATTGTGAGGTGAAAATGTCGAGGCCGTGAAGTCCATGCGCAAGAGTGCGCTGTTACTCCGCAGGTTTATGCACAAAAATGTAATACAGGATCGATGGTACTACCTCAGAGGCAAGGATTCCGCAATAGAACCCAGCAGGTGAAAGACCCCGATCGCCGGCAATCCCCACGGTCAGAATGGCTCCGGCGAGGTATCCAACATATGCTGCGGCGTATGTTCCCAAACCGCTCGCTGGGTGCTTCGTCAGAGCCTTTCCGATAGTCGTGATCAGCAAGGCTTCCGCAGCAGGCAAGTAAGCAACAGCAATGAGTGGGAAAACATATTCCCTCGAGTCGTTAATGCCGTAGTCGTGGTTAGCGCCTGATAGGAAATAGACAATCGTGTACAACCCGGCTCCCGCGAGAAACTCGAGGGGGACTGCACTTAACATCGTGTCGAATTCTGTACGGTGCGGGAAAATGATTGAATCACTGCTTTCACGCTCTCGGTAGAAAGACTGCGATTTAAGAAAGGGAGCTACTGTCTTGACTTTGAACTGTGCAGCCGCATCGCCAGCTAAAAACGCAAAAAAGACCACGACCAGAACTATCCGGAGTGATCTTTTCCTAAAAGATCGGTCGCACAACCGAATGACTTTCACATGGGCTCTCTGAAATTCGTACTAAATGTTTCGCTTCAATCCGAGATCCTAATCAATTTCTGCGATCCGGCAAAGACTCCATTGACGAACACTCTTGCCTGATACATTCCGGCCGGATAGCTGTGAAGGTCCAAAGGCAGTGAAGTGGCACCGGAGTTTATTTCACGATCGTGGATCAATGTCGATTCGGCACCAAGTTCATTGACTATCGTGACGGTAACCCTACTCGCGTTCTTGAGTTCGATTGGAAGAGTGGTTGAGGAGTAGAATGGGTTTGGCATCGGGGAACTCACGCTTGTTGCTTGAATGCTGTGCGCGGGAGAAACCGCGCTCAGTGCAAGATTAAAAACGTTCAACCCCACAACTTTCGCTTCTGTCGCTCCGTCTTGTGTGTAGTGCTCTACGAAGGCGATCGCTTTCATGTTTAAGACGTTCCAGCCAGTACCGTTTGTGTCAATTGTGACTGTGAAGTCCTTCGACCCAGAGAATGTAAATGCTGGCGTTCCCTGAGGAGCTGGAAGAATTGTACGCAAAACATTTTTCCAATTTCCGCCACCAACAGGATCTCCGTAGGCTTGAGTGTTCTTGAAGTTAATTCCAGACTCAACCAGTGCAACGTTCAGTCTCACGCTGCTCGTCGAGCCGCCGCTCAGCTTCACCTTAAGATTACTCTTTCCATTTACAAACGGGCCACTTTCAAATCCTATTGTTACACTGTAATTTGTGTCTGCGCTCTCTATATCCGATTTCCACGTTGCGAAATCCGTTGCGGCATCAACCCCGTTGACTGCGGCCCAGGGGTTCCCCTGCAGCTGCCAAAAGCTGGTAAAACGATACTCAGAGGATCCTTTACTTATTAAGTAAAAAGGATCGGAATGATATGGCGTCGAGGTGTGAACATAAATAAGAACGACATTCGGTTGACGTTGGGCAAGGTATGGCTCAAGCGAGTTGTCCTGGGTCTTACATGGACCGCAGCCCGTGTTTGTAAATGACTCCACCAGGATAGGAGCCTTTTGCGCCCATGCAGAATATGAGGTCCCGAATAGAATTGCGGAGAGAACGAGTAGATAAATCTTCATCGGTGCTTTGATATCAATCAGACTTATTCGACAACGAGTCCTCGTACTTTCAAATTCCTCTCCGGGGGCAACACTTGGAGCAATTATAACTGGCTCGTAAGACTCATCCTCAATCCATTAAAAGGAGGTACAATGCGGCAGATGCCACCGGTGCAATTGAGTCCTCCTCGCTCCGCCCCATACGATGTGATAAGCGTATGACTATCCCCGATTCTGACTGAGACGAAAGCCTGGGGCCAGATGTGTCTTGTCTCTTCATATTCGGTGGAAAAATCAAAAACGCCACCGAAGGTGATGAGCGGGTCGAAAGAATATTGGAGCGTCAAAAGCTCATTCAGAAAGCTCTTGTCATCAATCGTGCGAGCGTAATCCGTCATCCACTGATGTTCAAATATCGCTAGGACGCTCTGGCTCGGCGTCGTCTCGTATTGAAGTTTTGCTCCGATTGTCGTCGAACGTCTGCGATCTGCGCTCAATGGATCGCCTCCTGCATATGCGATGACATCTCCACGCCGGTGCCAGAAGAACTTCATGAAATCGAGTCCACCGAAATCGTACTCGACCTCGGCGAATCCCTCCCAGAAAGGAAAGAATGATAGATCGTTTAGTTTGGGAAAGATCGAGGTAGATCCTTTTTCCAACGACGCAAAATTCACTGTGTCTAGCTGATCGCCATATGCCTTATGCCTGCTCGATGCCGCTCCGTTCAGCGTAATTGTTACGTTCGGGATCGCCGTAATATTTGCCTCTGCCTGAAAGCCAACCTCATCATTGAAATTCACCGCATGGGTCGTGCGCGTGATCGACGTATAGGTAAACTCTTTATAAACTTCCGGAGGGTTTGAAATGGGAAGTTTGCCAAAGTACACTGCGTAGGGGCCGTTATCAGGGTGTGGATAGTATTGATAGTTCTTGTATTCGATCGTCAGTCCAAAAGATGGATTCGCGTAGGACACCGCACCGTACGCAGCGGAGCCACTGTTCGTCGCGCTATCAGGCACCCCTAGTTTCTGTGTAAGAATTTCGTGGTTCTCCGCGTATTGAGCGAAGAAATCAAACTCACCTGCATGAAGGCTGACGTAATATTCCGGTTGATTGACCTGTCGTTCGGATACTTTAGTGGTCAGCGTGCTAGTAAATGCCTGCACGAACGAGGTCCCGAGAATTACTTGTTTTTTAAAGAAGCCAAATTCTCCATTGATCGCTCTTGCGGAGATATGCATGTCAGGCTGCGTCGTCGGTTGTACCTGAATGAAATCAAGTTTACCGGCAACACCATGCACACCGATCGAAGGCTGCAGATCGGAGGCCTGCTTCGACCACGCATATTCATATCCGGCCGATGCCCCATCCAGCCAACTATCGTAATTGAGCGGGCGCGATTCGAAAAGATTGACGGAGAGTCCGCGACCATAGAGCGCTGTGACATCACCTCCCTGCACCTCGAGCCTGTCTTTGCGGTACGTAATCCAGCGACGTCGGATTCCCTGAAACGAACGGCCGACCTCGCTCGGGTCGTCCATCTCATACCGGAGTCCGATCGAAATATCCTTGAAGAAAAGACGGACGTTCGCGATCTCTTCGAGATAACGCTTGAGCACTTGTTCGCCACCTGTGTTTTCGGTAGTACCAGCACCAACGCGCAAGAGATTGGAGCCGGTGGCACTAATACCATCGCCGCCTTGTGCGTTGGCTTTGATCGTTAGGAAAAGAAGAGAAAAAGCGAGGCAATACTTGCTGAAGGCGAAGAATCGTTGCACTGAGTTCTGGTTGGATGCTCCGAAGTACGAGTTACGGTCTCCAAAAATAACTCCGAGTTACGCCCTCGTCTTGACGGAGGTTATTTCGTGTGCGAAAGTTGATCGACCAATTCGGTGATCTCTTTCTCCGTCGTCTTCTCGTCGCCGGCTGTGTAGCCGATATGCTTCTTGTACACGGTGCCATCAGGCATGAGGATCAGTGAGAACGGAAGCGACTCCAATGAGAAGATATCGCGCGCAACCGAACCATCCGGATCGGTAAGAATTGGGAAATCGATCTTTTGCGTCGTGACATACGCGCGCACTTTCGCGAGCGAGCGTACCTGATCGGTATTGATCGCAACCATCGCGACACCCTGCGACTTAAACTTATCGACCAACGCCTTGAAGGCCTTCATCTCCTGCTTGCAGGGTTCGCACCAAAGAGCCCAGAAATTCACAAGCAGTGGCCCTTTGCCGAGATAATCGCTGAACTTCACATCGTTGCCATTCACATCGGTCAGAGTGAAGTTCAACTTCTCCTGGATCTTCACGCTGTCCAGCTTCGCAGAATTCTGCGCACGAGCAGTCAAAGGAACAATGGTGAGAACTGCAAAGAAAAAAGCAAACCGGGCTGAACGGGTCATGAGTATCAGGTTAGATGTCGTTGAACTGCAAGTGCACCACAAAAAGGGACTACTCACTCAAAAAGTTCGATACTGAGGATGAGAGTCCTTTATGCAAATTTGATTGATAATTAGGCTCGTTGCTTGACCTCTGATTCTGAGTAAGCCGCGTGTTTCTACGTGTTTGGGGTTTGGAATTCCCTCGCCAAGACGTAACAATGGGCCGTTTTTACCCATATTTCGCCACATTTGCTGCACGATTCTCGCTACCGACAGGTAATCGAAGATTTTTTGAAGGATTTCCCTTGTTTTTCATTAGATTTGTGTGACTTTCCTCTTAATTATTGCCCTGCGAAGTCTTTATCCTACGTAATCACGCTTGCGAAGTGGATGAGCTATCGCATCGATTTGGGAGCGATGCGCGTTGAGGAAAGTTCGAAACATGAAGAATATAGGCCTACGGGCTCTGCTTTTGGTTGTTCTTGCTCTTGTTACTCTTTCCGCGCAAAATGCGCGCGGACAGTTCATGGTTTTGCGCTCGCCCTTTGAGCGATTTACCGATTTCCGATTCCTTGTCTCTTTAAGCGCATCAACCCCTCCGAATTCGCAATGGGACGAGGGAATCCACTCTTCCTATCCCACGACAGAGAAGGTCATTAACTTCAATCAGCAACTCGCATTCGAATATTCGCAGTTTCGCGTTGGACTCAATATCTACAAGTTTCCAACGATGCTGCCGTTCATTTACTGGAATCCGATCTTCAAGATTGGCAACAACTGGATCGGTGGAGATTCGAGCCGGTGGGGGCTTTCAATCCGAGGCGAGAATCTGTTTGGGACAAAAACCGCCAATGAATTTTTGGGCGATGGACAGAGTGACAAGAGTATTTACCCTGATAAGAACTCCCTTTCATTTCTTGTCTCGTATTGGTTCGGCAGTAAGCCTGACAGTTCAGATTATGCAAAGCTTTATCAAGAGGCTCTCGGCGAAGGCAATACGATTTCGACAGGTGATAATGGTGGATTGCGGACTGACCTCAATGAGGTACGGTATTCAACGCGTGACGGCTTCAGCCTGGCAGTCGGTCTTGGTGACCAAAAATATGCTGGGTCTGGACCCATCTCTCGGCATCTAAATTTCTTCTCGAACTACGATGTCAACACACAGACAGGATTTTCAGGTGTTAACCCGCTTGTTGCAGCGCGTTATCGAGTTCGTAATCTGATCGCAGAGCTTGACATTGCGGGCCAGGATGTGGATCTCTGTTTTGCGTTGCGCAATCTGAAGCGCATCGACATCGAGACCGGCATCATCCATCTCGAGCACCTTTTCCCTCGCAGCACACGCGGACCGCATCGACCAGAGGCATATCTTGCATTGCGTTACGCATTCGGATCCGGCGATGATGTAGGTTTCTATGAGTATGGCGATGCCATCCTGAATTCTGCGCTTGATAGTGATGGCGACGGCATCTCCGATATGGACGAGATACTGATTTACCATACAGATCCTTTCAATAGAGATACTGATGGAGATGGCCTTTCCGATGGCGACGAGATCAAGATCTACAAGACAAATCCGCTCAACCCTGATACTGACGGTGATGGACTTTCAGACGGAGATGAAGTACACAAGTATCACACATCTCCACGTCTCGCGGACACAGATGGTGATGGCTTGAGTGATGGAGATGAGATCCTGAAATATCACACCGATCCGCTCAAGAAGGATACCGACGGCGACGGTCTTACCGATGGTGAAGAAGTACTGAAATACCACACCGATCCGCTGAAAGCAGATACCGATGGTGATGGTCTGACGGATGGCGAAGAAGTATTGCAGTACCACACGAATCCGCTTCTCGCAGATACGGATGGCGATACACTTCCGGATGGTTATGAAGTAAATGTTCTCGGTACTGATCCACTCAAAGCGGATACCGATGGCGACGGAGTGCCGGATAATCTCGATGAGTGTCCGCTTACGCCGGGTACGATAGAAAATCACGGATGTCCGCCAAAGCCAAAGCTCGGACAGCAGCTCTTCATCAGTGGTATTGAGTTTGAAACAGCCAAGTCCACTATCCTGCCAGCGTCTGAACCGTTGCTACATCAGGCTGATAGCATTCTTCGCGCTTTCCCATCCGTTCGCGTCTCAATCAACGGACACACAGATGATCAGGGTGATAGCGTACGGAACAAGCGTCTCTCACTCGAACGCGCAAGCGCCGTTCGCGATTGGCTGATTCAACATGGCATCAGTGCACAGCGCCTTGAAGTTCGCGGCTATGGACAGGATTATCCAATCGCGCCTAACTCTACTCCGGATGGCCGCGCCAAGAATCGTCGCATCGAGTTCATCATCATTGAAGACAAGGCGAAGTAGATCGATCAATACTTAGAATTAGAAAAAACTCTCGCAGACCGTGAGGGTTTTTTTATGGGAGTTCAGTTCGTTGACTCAAGCAGGCCGCGAGTTTTCGATCCTAACTCTCCTTCACATTATCTGACCCTGCTTTAGTGGTGTCGGTGTTGGCAAGCCCTTCTCTCTTCGCTCAAGCTCCGCCGCCTCTTTTTCAACAACACACTTGATCACCTCCTGAGGAATCTGGAGATGCTTAACGACATCATCATTGAGGACAATGACTCCACCACTTGCGATCGCCCCCATCGCGAGTTCTTCATGACCAGGAACTCCTAACTTCCGTACTAAAAAAACATCCAGTGGAGCATTCAGTCTCTTGGCTACATGATACGCAACAGGCACACCGCCTCTCGGAAGAGCAAGAACCAACACGTCAGGCTTGTTGGCATATTTCGTCAACATGGAAGCCAGAACTTCGCCCGCCTGATGACGATCGTAAAACATACGTCACTCCCATTCTATCGTCGCTGGTGGCTTGGAGCTTATGTCATATACCACCCGACTGAGACCGCGTACTTCGTTGGCGATACGATTTGAAACCTTGGCGAGAAAATCATGTGGCAACCGAGCCCAGTCGGCAGTCATGCCATCTACGCTCGTGACCGCACGCAATGCGACGACATTTTCATACGTGCGCTCATCACCCATCACACCAACCGTCTGCACCGGCAGGACAACCGCGAATGCTTGCCATGTACTGTGATAAAGTCCGGAATTCCTTAGCTCTTCGATAAAGATCGCATCGGCTGACCTGAGCAGTTCGAGTTTTGGCTTTGTGATCTCTCCAATTACTCTGATCGATAGTCCTGGTCCAGGAAAAGGATGGCGATCGATGAAGTGCTCCGGAATACCCAACGCTCTTCCCACATTGCGGACTTCATCCTTGAAGAGCTCGCGCAGCGGCTCGATCAGTTTGAGATCCATGATCTCAGGCAATCCACCAACATTGTGGTGTGATTTGATCGTGGCCGAGGGGCCCTTGAACGAAAGCGATTCGATGACGTCCGGATAGATCGTCCCTTGCACCAGGAACGTTGCTCCTGAAAATTTCTGTGCTTCTTCAGCGAGCACATCGATAAAAGCTTTGCCGATGATCTTACGCTTGGTTTCTGGTTCGGTGACTCCGGCAAGCCTGGTCAGAAACAGTTCGGAGGCATCTCTGAAATCGAGATCGATACCGAAGTGATCGCGAAAGGTGTGGACCACCTCCGCCGATTCGCCGCGACGCATGAGGCCATTGTCGATATGGATACACTTAAGCTGCGCGCCCACGGCACGATGCACGAGCACGGCTGCAACTGCTGAATCGACGCCACCGGACAACGCACAGATTACCGTCTTCTTTCCGACCTTTTCCTTTATCTCAGCAACGGTCGCCTCGATGAAGTCGCTCGGATTCCAACTTGCACGCGCGTGCGCAATGTCGAACACAAAATTGGAGAGTATCTGTTTGCCGCTATCGGTGTGGACTACCTCTGGATGAAATTGTATTCCATAGATCTTTTGGTCTTTGTTTTCAATGCCACAAATCGGCGCGTTCGCACTACGGGCAGTGAGATGAAAACCCTCCGGGAGCTTCTTGAGCGAATCGCCATGCGACATCCAGACGGGGCTGTGTTGCGGGACATCTTTGAAGAGCTTTGATTTCTGATCAATCACTTCGATCTCGGCTCGTCCGAATTCCCGCTTAGCACTCTTCTCGACTTCCCCGCCCATCTTGTAGGCGAGCATCTGAATACCGTAGCAAATACCAAGAATCGGCTTGCCCATTGAGTAAACCTCTTCAGGAGGTTGCGGGGCATCCTCGGCATAGACGCTATACGGACTGCCAGATAAAATGATCGCTGTAGGATCGAACTCCTTAATCTCCTTCAGACTCGCGTTGCCCGGAAGAATCTCCGCGTATACACCGATCTCGCGGACGCGCCGAGCGATCAGTTGAGTGTACTGCGAACCGAAATCGAGAATAAGAATCGAATCACCGGTATGAGCCATACAGCTTCTGGGCAAAGAATAGTGGATTAGCCGTGTTGTGAAGGGTCACTTAACACGCATGAGGGCAGAGAGAATCCGTAAGAAAACTGGCTACCTCCCGTGATCTCAGCCGATCGCGGGAAGTCACAAAACATAGATCTAGTTACCGAGCGAGCACGATACGGCCAACATCAACTCGATCGCCGACCCGAAGTTGATAGAGATACACGCCAGAAGTCAGGCCAGTCGCAGTCCAGCGAAGATCATAGTGATCTGGCTTAAGTCTGCCATCGGCAATGGTCGAGACACATGCGCCCAGTAGGTTGAATATCTTGAGCGATACACTCTCTGATCTATCAAGCGTGAATCGGATATGCGCTTCGCTCGTCATCGGATTCGGCTGAACGGTGCTGAAGGCTCCAGCGCCTGGAGCTGCGATTCCAACCGATGAAGCATCGATCTTGAAGTTTCTTACTTCAGCACTCGAGCTCCAGCCAGACTCATTCTGCGCTCGTACGGTCCAATAGTAGGTATGCCCGTCAGGAAGATCCGCTGCGTGCACGACTTTGAATGTAGTCGCGATCGTCGAATCATCGATGACTGGATTTGCTAACGATTGTTGAGTTGAGACGAGAAGCCTGTAAGCCGTTACCCGAGGCGAAGCGCTTCGCCATGAGAAGTTAATGTCAGGCACGTTGATGAGGATGCCACTAGTCGGGGTAACTAGTACGGCCTGGCCGGGTGGAAGCATTACATTGAATTTCTGAATCATCGAATAGTCCCCGGCGCCTTTTTGTGTTCTTCGCTGCCACTCGCCAGAAGTAAAGACCGCTATCCTTTAAGCCCGGATAGACTTTGAATGTATCCGTGATCGATGAATCATTGACGAGCAGCGTCTTCATCAATGAATCTGTCGCTACCTCAAGGTGGTACTTTGTCGCCGTCGGCACTTTGTTCCATTGAAAGATAGCGGTATCACGATTGATCAATGTATCGGCCAATGGCAGCACAAGCGAGACTATACCTGGCAATCCGCTCTTGTCGGGCAGGAAGTCCACTTTCACATTCTCACCACTGAACACGATGCTGTGTGTCACGCTAGTTGTAAGCGCTCCACCCGAGGCTGTGACGCTAACCGTCCCGCTGCCGCTGAACGGGATCGCGTAACCTCCGGAGGTTGACGTAACTGCTATATACGAACCTGACGAAGGCTTGATGGTTACACCCGAAAGTCCTTCGCCTGGATCGTAGAAGCCGTTATGGTTCTTGTCGTCGTAGACGACACCGAGAATAAACGTAGTGCCTCTATCTCCATAATCTTCGGTTGTGATGATCGGTCCAACATCCGGCGAGCCAGTGCCACCGTGTATGATACCAATACCAACTTCGCGAAAGAAGAGTGTATCATTGAAGTTCATGACGTTCAGTCGGTGGCCCAGACCAGGATTGCCGAAGTCGATCTGAAATGCAGCATGGATATCCCACATGCTTTTGCCATAGGCGAAAATATTTTCGCCGCTCCATCCCGTCGGGGTATAACCCGCAGCGATTAAACGATCACTAAAGAGCGAGCCATCACTGCCCGTATGCGACTGGTAATCATGATCAAGCATGTCCTGACTATGACCTCGAGCTGCGGCGATGAGCTTTGTATTAAAAGCAAGCGGTGCCTTCGCCTTATAGGTCGCAAAATCTGCTCTGACTTCCGAGCGGGTCGGTGTGCCCCATTGATTGTACGCGAGCGTGACATCGGGGTCGTTCGTCGAGCTCAGTCGATTGCCTTCTGCATTTGGATCCATGCGCGCACGATTGATCATCTCCAGAATCTGCTGTTCTTCGGCAGTTGGGTCGCCATGGCTGTAGACACTCAGTATCTGATTCTTTCTGAGGGTGTTGCCCGATGCTCCGCTGAAACTTGGCGGAATCGTAATTGCCGTCGGAGGCGCTGGCCGAAGGCCAGTTCGGGATTGAGCCTGCACTTCGGAGGTATTCGCGGTTAGCAGACAAATCGAAAAACAGAAAACGGCAAATCCGGCAACGAAGCTATTGAGGAGACGCATACGCTGTTAAGGCAAAGTGGTACTTGAGGAATTCCCTTTAAATATAACCCTGCTCGCGGGGACCCTGCTCTAACACAAAGCGTGACCTCTAGCTCCCCCTATTCCTGAAGAGGAGCATTCGGGAGCTCCAGATACTATTGTCCTACGAGCTTCTTATAGTCATCCGCCGAGAGAAGCTTCGAGACTTCCGCCGCATCTTTGAGCTCCATTTTCACGAGCCAGCCCTCGCCATATGGGTCTTTGTTGACCAGCTCAGGATTGTCGTTTAGTGCTGGATTCACTTCTTTGATGGTGCCCGCAACAGGTGCGTAGAGATCACTCACCGTCTTCACCGCTTCAACGCTTCCAAACGAATCGCCGGCGCTCACAGTAACTCCTGGCTTCACATCGATATAGATCACATCCCCCAGCTCGCCTTGGGCGTATTCAGTGATCCCGATTACGCCCGTCTTACCTTCGACGCGTATCCATTCGTGCTCTTTCGTGTAGCGGAGATCGGCAGGAAAATTCATAGATGGTGAGTCAATAAAAGAAAATTCAAATTCTCAGGCGTGCTCCAACAGCCGGTTGTGAAGATTTGTGCAGGCTTCGGAAAAAAAGTCTGTTCGCTGTTGACGCGATGGTGTGTAAATCGGGAATTAACAAATGATCGTCCGCCCTATCGATTCCAGACCAATTTCGCAACTTTGCTCGTGTGTGTGAAAACTTTATTCATAATTCTCTTCTGGGAGAAAAGTAAAGGCTTAATCGCGCACAATAGAATGTAAGACTTATGGCACAATATAAAACGCAGGACATAACGGACAAGTTCCTATGGTGCTTCAATTCCCGCACAGGTGGAATAGCCTGAGCGGTTAACTGGGAGTTAT
The DNA here is from genome assembly GCA_013287605.1 of Ignavibacteria bacterium. Lineage (GTDB taxonomy): Bacteria > Bacteroidota > Ignavibacteria > Palsa-1295 > Palsa-1295 > JABDDM01. The sequence goes on from JABDDM010000003.1 coordinate 39,123, forward strand.
GGGTCTTATAAGTCCTATAATGATTTGGGAATGAAATTCTCTTCGACTGCGTACGAATGAGAGATACCTCTACCGACCGTGCACACAAACTTCCGAAGATTTTTCTCCCTTGCGTTCATCCTTCCTCTCTTAGGACTGCTTCAGGCATCCTGCGGATCAAGCCGTCCGCCCGAGCGAGGCCAATACGCTCATCTCAAGTTGCCCCACATGCTTCAGGAGCACAATCTTTGTTTGCCAACGTGTGGCGCGATGGTCTTGAATTACTATGGCGAACAGACATCGCAATATTCGGTCAAGCACCTTTGCGGCGACGATGCCGGGCTACTTACTGGAACTCGCTTTACCGATCTTATCAAAGCAGTGCGGGTTCTCGGTTACAAGTGGCGCGCGGTTGCGGTTGATGCACGCGATAGTCTCTGCGCCAGTTGTATGAACGTGCTCAAAAAGGAGCTGGACGCAGGCAGACCGGTAATTCTAGGGATTTCTGATCTCGAAGAGGCTGCCGGCAGAACCTTCATCGCAGCGAACAGGAATCAAGCATATATTGATCTGCCGGTCAACGGTCGCGAAAACGTAAATCACGCAGTGATACTGACCGGCTATGACACAAAGGCCGAAGAGGTTACCCTCATGGACCCCGCCCGAAGCGGCACAGGAGTCCGCGTTCTATCCTACGAACGCTTCGAACATTTATGGCATGATGAATATACAGGCGCAAGAATTGCGCTGCTGACGAAACCTAAATAGAAGCTGGATTACGCGGATTGAAAGGACTAATCTGATTGCTTTCGCTAATTCGACGGCGGTCGGGATGGATTCCCTCGTTTTCAGGAATGACAGTCTCGTCGCTTTGCTGCGCTGCGCGCGCGCTTTCAGCTCCAGAGGAGCGACATATTTGTAGCCCAGGGTGGAGCGCAGCGGAACCCTGGGTACTGGTAGATTTAGATTATGAAGGAGCTCCATACGAGCGGCATAATGCATCTTAGGACTCATATGACGATCCTATGGAGCTCCGATCTTGTTGTCGAACTTCAACCCGGAGTTCTGTCCCTCGGACTCCACTCCGGGCTACAAATATGTCGCTCCTCTGGAGCTGGAATCGGTGTGTTTTTGAACTATCCGGAAATTCCGGTCTGTTGGTTGCATCACCTTATCATAATCCGCAAAGAGACCATCGGGCGCTTCTCATCGACGCAATATTAAAAGTGATATATTACGTCGAACCTTCCATCAGTCACAGTATGCAATACGCTGTCTTCGGCCATGCCATTGAACTCAAATGTACCAGAAGCAATATGTTTGACAGTATCAAACTTGGTAAAAGTCACTGAGCCGTGACCTTGGAGTAGGTTCCACGTATGGAATTGACCGTAAAACTCGCCTTCCGAAGTTGAGTCTATAGGATTCACACCAAATTCGTATCGTCTAAGCTCGCCGACAAATCTAAAAATTGAAAATGCGAAATCTGGAGCGAGTAGATCACAGTTATTTTGCGCCGAGATAGTTAAATCTCGCCCTCCAAACCTTCCTTGAGAAAATATCGCAAAAATCGCAGGTCCGAGTCCAGAGCGAGCGCATGGCAGAGAGACTGCACCATTATCCAAGAAGCCAAAGGTGTTAGCACCCTCATGAGTAGCGTCCGGAAGTCTGGCAGGTCCGCTGTCCGTACTGCATTGGCTACACCCAAGTCCCAGAATACACAAAATAGCGAACGGGAATATGGCCACCCTGACTCTCTGTAGGCGATGAGGAAACGAAAGCCTATCTGAGTTTTTCATGGGTTATGTGACAATTGATTGGACGGTCTGCTGCTCAGGATCACGGACCTTTGCAAGGATAAGACAAATGAAGACCAATGTTAATTCATAAGGCTTTTCGATCGACAAGACCAGAAGATCAATCCTTCAACGTTACACCGTCTTCCAATCAAACGTCTCCAGAAAATGCGTATCGAAATCGCCATCGCGGAAGCGTTTGTCGCGCATGAGGGCTCGGTGGAAGGGGATTGTGGTGGCGACACCTTCGACGATCATCTCGTCGAGAGCTGAGCGCATGCGGTCGATGGCTTCTTCGCGATTGCTGCCGAAGGCGATGAGCTTGGCGATCATTGAATCGTAGTATGGAGGGATCGTATAGCCAGAGTAAACATGCGAATCGAGACGGACTCCATAGCCGCCGGGTGCGTGGAAGCTTGTGATGACGCCCGGTGACGGTCTGAAATCTTTCATTGGATCTTCCGCATTGATTCGGCATTCGATCGCATGGCCTTCGAGGCGTTGTGGTTTCTTCGCGATCTTCCCTCCTGCTGCAACATGCAATTGCTGACGAATCAGGTCGATGCCAATAACCTGCTCGGTGACGCAGTGCTCAACCTGAATACGCGTGTTCATCTCCATGAAATAGAACTTCGAATCCTTATCGAGCAGGAATTCGATCGTCCCGGCTCCGGAATAGCCAACACTCGCAGCGCCCTTTACTGCGGCCGCACCCATTGCGGTTCGAATCGCCTCAGTCACTACGGGAGAAGGCGATTCTTCAAGTAATTTCTGATGTCGGCGTTGGATGGAACATTCGCGTTCGCCATAATGCACGACGGTGCCATGGTTATCGCCAAAGATCTGTATCTCAATATGACGAGGTCTATCGATGTATTTCTCGATATACACGCCGGCGTTGTTGAATGCGGTGAGTGCCTCTGTTTGAGCAGTTTGAATCTGTTGCTCAAGATCAGCGGCTTCATGGACAATACGCATGCCTCGCCCGCCTCCGCCCGCAACTGCTTTGATGATGACCGGAAATCCGATCTCATTCGCAACCGCCTTGGCATCTTCAATATTTGTGATGATACCTTCCGAGCCCATGACAACGGGAACACCGGCAGCTTTCATCGTCTCTTTTGCGCGAGCTTTATCGCCCATCGCTTCGATCATTGCAGGATCGGGACCAATAAAGACGAACCCAGAGGCCGTGCAGATATCACTGAACTCTGCATTTTCCGCAAGGAAGCCGTAGCCAGGATGAATTGCTTCGGCGCCTGTGAGATACGCGGCGCTGATGATTCGCGGGATGTTGAGATAGCTCTCGCGGCCGGGAGGCGGACCGATGCAGACCGCTTCATCCGCGAAGCGTACATGCAATGAATGCTTATCAGCTTCAGAATAGACCGCGACTGTCTTCACGCCCATTTCGCGGCAAGTACGAATAATGCGAAGCGCGATCTCGCCTCTGTTGGCGATCAGAATTTTTTTGAACATTCGATCAGGATGGTTCGGTGACGGCCCGGACTTTCAAGAAGCGATCACTCAAGAATAACAAGCGGCTGACCATATTCTACTGGCTGGCCGTTCTCGACGAGAATCTTTACGACCGTGCCAGCGGCATCGCTCTCGATCTCGTTCATCAGCTTCATCGCCTCAACGATACAAAGCGTTGTGCCGACATCGACATGCTGTCCGACCATAATGTATGGATCGGCATCCGGAGCAGGTGCGCGATAGACTGTACCGACAATCGGTGACTTTACCTCGTGCTGTTTCTTGCCAGTTTTTGGCGCTTCGCCATCAGACTGTGACGTTGCAACGGCAGGTGCCGACTGCTGCGGCATTTGGGGTGCGTAGCCTTGTGGCGGGTATGCGTACTGGATCTGCTGCGGAGATTCTTTCGCGCGTGCAAGCCTCACTTGCGCGCCCTCTTCATCGATCTCAAGCTCGGTGAGTGTGCTCTCGTCGAACAATTTTAGCAGCTTCTCTAAGTATGTCAGGTCCATAGGCAGCGTTTGGTGCTGTTAGATGGGTGATGAAGAGATCAACCAAAGCGGGTTTCTGGCCCCGCTCGATGACTGTTGATGCTTATGCTTTCACGCGTTCGAGATACTCGCCTTTGCGCGTATCTACTTTTACTCTATCGCCTTCATTGAGGAAGAGCGGCACATTGATGGTTGCGCCGGTCTCAAGCTTCGCCGGCTTTGTACCACCGGTTGCGGTGTCGCCCTTCATGCCAGGGTCAGTTTGCTCGATCGAAAGGATCACAAAATTCGGAATACTCACTGACATGATCGTACCATCTTCAGAAAAGACGATATCGCAGTTCTCGGATTCTCTCAAAAACTTTGCGGCAGTTCCAACTGTCTTCTCGGGCACGTTGATCTGCTCGTAGGTCTCGGTATCCATGAACACGAAATCAGAGCCATCGCGATACAGGAATTGATATTGCTTATTCTCGAGACGGACCATCTCTACTTCTTCACCTGCGCGAAAACGGACCTCTTTCAGGTTGCTCGTTTTCATGTTCCGCATCTTCGCCTGCACAAATGCGCGTAGGTTGCCAGGTGTCCGGTGCGTGTATTCTTCGATTACATATAACTCGCCATCCATCTTTAGAACCGAACCTACCCTGAAATCGCTGGTGCTTGCCATAGAAAATGTTAAACCCTCAAATCCGAAATGTCTGCAAAAATACGATGTGATTAAGTCTTCAAACCGAACGAGAGGCGCTCTGCTTCCCGGAAGACCGTAGAATCAACCGAAATCGGCTAAATCAGGCCAAAATCAAAGTATATACTTGCTGAGATCCCTGTCCCGGGCAATGTGAAGCAGCCTCGCCTCGACTATTTCAGGGGTGATTAGCAAGTCTTTGTCGGTCATGACTTCCGGCACATCGTAGAGAACCTGTTCCAGGAGCGTCGTCAGGATTGTGTGCAAACGTCTTGCACCAATATTTTCAACCGATTCATTGACCTCAAATGCAATACGCGCGATCGCTTTAATAGCCTCTGGAGTAAACTGAACGTTAACTCCTTCAGTCTCTAGAAGCGCGGCATATTGCTTCAGGAGTGCATTTTCCGGTATCGTCAAAATCTTAACGAAATCATCTTCGGTCAGGCTTTCGAGTTCGACGCGAATCGGGAATCGTCCCTGCAACTCCGGGATGAGATCGCTCGGCTTGCTGACATGGAAGGCACCCGAAGCGATGAAGAGGACATGGTCCGTCTTCACCGGACCATATTTTGTACTAACAGTTGAGCCTTCGACGATTGGGAGCAGATCGCGCTGCACGCCTTCACGTGAAACATCTGGTCCACCACCTTCACCGCGTCCGCCCTTACCTGCGATCTTATCGATCTCGTCTAGAAAGACGATCCCGGAGCTTTGTACACGATCGACCGCTTCTTTCTGAACGGCTTCCATGTCGATCAGCTTCGCTGCTTCTTCCTGGGCAAAGAGAATACGCGCCTCCTTAACGGAAACACGTCGGCGCTTCGATTTTTTGGGAAGGATATTCCCAAGCATCTCCTGAAGATTGCCCGGCATATCGTCCATTCCTCCTCCGAACGGTCCCATGATCTGCATCGAAGCGATTTGCGGCGATTGCGTAACGTCGATCTCGATCTCCCGGTCTTCCATTTCACGTGCACGAATTTTCTCGCGAAAGCGCTTGCGCGTCTTCTCGTTCATCTCTGCGGCTTCGTGATGATTTGTCTCCTGCGGTGACGTCCCCATTGTGGGCATTCCGCTGACGGTGGTTGTGGTCTGCACGCCTGGAAATATCATCGGGCCGCCTTGATTGCGCAACGGACGTTCGATCGGTGGCACGAGCACATCGAGTATGCGATCTTCGGCGAGTTCATCTGCCTTCGCCTTTACCATCTCGGTCATTTCGTTCTTGACCATCGCAACCGACAACTCGGTCAGATCGCGGATCATGCTCTCGACATCACGACCGACATAACCAACTTCCGTATACTTTGTCGCCTCAACTTTAATGAACGGTGCGCCCGCAAGCTTCGCCAAACGCCGCGCGATCTCAGTCTTGCCGACGCCGGTTGGCCCGATCATGATAATGTTGTTCGGGACGATCTCCTCACGTAACGCTTCGGGGACCTGCTGCCTGCGCCAACGATTTCTAAGGGCGATGGCGACTGAACGCTTCGCATTCGATTGACCGATGATGTATTTGTCCAGCTCACGCACGACCTGATGCGGTGTCAGTGACGATGAGAGGTCTTTTCGTGCGCCTGAGGCCTCAGCCAGGTCAGCTTGCGGAGGAATTAGTTGTTCGTTATTCATCTGACTTTCAGTAACAATTTTTGGAGCTCAACCGATCGATTCGACCGTGAGGCTTGTGTTCGTGAAGATGCAGATCTCGCCAGCGATCTTGAGCGACTCCTCAACGATCTCTTTTGGGGTCATCGTATTCGATTTCGAAAATGCACGTGCAGCCGCGAGTGCAAATGGTCCGCCAGAGCCGATCGCGACAATGCCGCCTTCCGGCTCGATGACATCACCAGTGCCAGAGACAAGATATGCGTGGTCCTTGCTGACAACCGCGAGCATTGCCTCGAGCCGACGCAGGAATTTGTCATTGCGCCAATCCTTGCCTAACTCGACGATCGCACGTGGTACATTGCCGCGATATTCTTCAAGTTTCTTGTCGAAACGTTCATAGAGCGTTAGCGCATCGCTAGTCGAACCAGCGAAGCCAGCGAGCACCTGCCCTTGATAGAGCGAGCGAAGCTTCTTTGCGTTGGATTTCATTACCGTATTGCCGAGCGTCACCTGCCCATCGGAGCCAAGTGCTGCTTTGCCATCTTTTACAACACCAATAACAGTAGTAGATCGTATTCTCATAATTGTTTTGGCGCTTCAGAGCGCCGATAATCTTAAGTTAAGTTTTCAACCTTATCCGCGTAAGTATCGACGGAACTGCGCTACATTTATTCATACAATGCTCGCGGTGGATCATGACTTGTCGCCCACGTCATGAGTAACGCACTGATCGCCGCTATCGTCCGCTTCTCTTCATCCTGGCGGACTACCAGACCATACGTTTCAGCAACGAACTGCATATTCGAAAGTACTTTCTTAAGCTGCGCATCAGATGTGTGGCCGTGCCAGTAACTGACGGTTTCGATCAGCATCCGTCGATGCCGCCGAAGAAATTCCGCCATTGAAATCGTCGAACTTACTCCGCGAGTGGATCGAGGCCTCGCAATATCGAGCATGTCGGTTACGTACTCGTCAAAATGAGCAACGAATGAAACATTGCTCGGGCGACGCAAGACCTGTGCGCGTTTGAGCGAAAAGTTGGCCTTCGTCCGGACGCGGAACCTCGGGCGAAGCGGGTAATGATCATAGTACTGCTGGAGTTTGCCTTCGCGGTCATACTCGTTATAGACCCACCGCCGTTTAAGCTCCGACCACGCCGGAATGCGGACGACTGGGTCCTTCTCGCTATCGAGCAGAACAAAGCGGAGTGTCTTTGGATCATAGCCTACGATCGTCACCCAATGCCCCCACTGGTTGATGCAGATGAGGCAAGGGATGCCTTTGGCGAGATCGCGTGTAAGTGCCTGGAAGGCGGAATCTTCGTCGAAGCGGCGGACCTCGAGCAACCTGCATTCAAAATGCTTGGCGGCCCGGGTGAGCATTCGTTCGTCGGTGCCACCGCGGGTGGTCTTTGCGGCCTTGGAAAGGGCCTTTTCGTCCACAAAATGGCCGAGGATCGCCAATGCATGTTTCAGCGCGAATGGGCCGCACTGCCAGGTATTCGGCTGTGGATAGAATCCCATTTATGCCAGGGAGTCGCGAAAAATTGATATCTGTCTGTTCATTGCCGGGCGAAAACACGAGCCCTGCGAAGGTGGCTCCCGAGGCAGTTACAAAGAGATAATCCTATGGGCACCAATGCCCGGAAACGAACCTGCAGACAAACAGAGTTACTTCAGTTCTACTCACTCTTAACTTTCACCCCTTTTTTAACCGTAACGACATGGATAGCAAATCGAATAGTCTGAACTGGTTCGAGATCCCAGCAGGGAATATCTCAAGAGCGCAAAAATTCTACGAGACCATTTTTGGCGTCCAGATGGTGCCGATGGGCGAGATGATGGGAATGAAGATGGTCGGCTTCCCGATGGAACAGGGAAATGGCAAAGCAGCCGGCGGACTCGTCGAAAGCCAGATGCACAAGCCATCAGTCGAAGGGGCAGTTGTTTATCTCAATGCGAATCCGAGCATGGACCCTGTGATCGCTCGCGTTGAAGCAGCTGGTGGCAAACTCGTAATGCCAAAAACGCAGATCACGCCCGAGATCGGCTATATGGCGTTTATTATCGACTCCGAAGGAAATAAAGTCGGACTGCACTCGCAGAAGTAATAGTTGAATTACCTAAGTCCTTCTCCCACTGCGTGGGAGAAGGACTTTTTTTATCTCGCCCTCCAATTGGCGTCGGAACTACCGCCCGATGAAGGATGTCCTCTGGTAGTACATGGTGCGCTCATGCCTCGTTTAATATGGAGAATTTTCAATGGGACAAACTGGACCGATCAAACTCTTTGGCGCATTGATGATGCTGGTTGTTCTTGTTACTTCGTGCGCCCAGGCGCCTGTGCAGAATCCATCGAGCGACAATAAGCAGATTGTCACAGGCGACTCAGCAACCGCAGTTCTTTTTGGCTCAGTGCGCAAAGGTCCGATCAAACCTGTCCAGCTCATTGGTGAAGATAATACTGCTCCACTCGCAGGGGCCAAGATCGATGTGGCGAACAACAAAGGCATCCATGTAACGACTGCTGTGAGTGATACACTAGGTCTTTTCATTGTACCCCTCGTCCCAGGGACGTATGTCTTAACCGCACAACGCTTTTCGAATACCTGGCCGATCTCCCGAACACCACTTCAGACGGTCACCCTGACGGGAAAAGACACAACGAAGGTATCCTTCGACTACGACACGGGCATTCGGTAGATGCGAGGATACGTTGCGACCTTTGTAGCGGCAAGGTGTTGATAGGTATATGAAATATCTCTTATCCTTTCTTTTCGGTTTTTCGCTAATATTTATTTCGAGAGTCTCTTTTGGACAGGAAGTTCGGCATGAAACGAGTTCGCCGAATGCGACGATGGATTCTGTGATGCTGAATAAACCAACTGCTGATGGGAAATGGGCGCTCGGAGCAGCCTTTTGGCAGAAGAAGCTCAATACTGAGCTTGGCTACTTCGTTCAGGTTTATGATGGCTTTCATCGGGATAGCATTCAAATATCGTTCTCGAAAGAAGATTATGCTTTCCTTGATTCCGTTGCAAGGGTCTGCGACTTTTGGTCTTTGAATGACAGAAATGATAGGACGGATCATTTTTCAATGCCAGACCAAGCTGCTCCCTATTATCTTCACTTTACAACACCGACGCAGGAGAATGCGGTGAAGATCAGTCAGAATTCTATTGAAACCGATGGAGCTCTTGCGCGACGAGTCGGAGCATTTATGAGAGCCATCTTGACCGTCATAGATCGGCAACCAGAAGCACGGCGATTGACTCGCTCGGTCATGCGACACTGAGCAGAGCTGATGCGTAAATAGGTGAATTGCTACTTTTGTATTGGTGAAGTGTTGATCCAATGCATTTCGGCACCGACTGCAATGAAAATCTGTCTCGCTCTTCTCCTTACCTTGACCGCCTTCCGTGCTGAAGCGCGTGTTCCTGATCAAATTAGTACTCCCCGTCTTCCCAAATTACTTCTGGATTCGGTGCGAGACCCTTGGGTTTATTCGATAGACACGATGAGCGGTTGGACTGTTCACACGAATGTTGCGCTCATCCACTCTGACACTGCTGCGGCGATGAAGAGAATACTTGCTCGTGGGCTTGACTCCATCTCGCATATCTTTCCGATAAAGTCGCTTCCGCTGCTTCGCAAGTCTCAGATATGGATCGAACGTAACGGAGATTTTCGCGGCATGACCTACCACCTTAGCGCGTCATGGTTGAAGCAAAATGGATATAATCCCGCCATGGCCTCTGGGATTGAACTGAGTGATCCAACAATATTTGTCATTGACTCAGAATACGGGCTCGAAGCCTTGTTCAATTGCCTCATGATCGGTTATGGCTTCCAAATTTCCGAATCTGGTGATAAATCAATCCTCGAAGCCTATCAGCACTTGTTGCAGACCGATCTCTATAAAAAAGTAGTCGATGAGACGGGAAGAACGGAATACGGAACCGCGAGGAATACCGCTTGGGACTATTTCGCAGTACTGTGCAAAGCATATCTCAATCGCTCATCATCCTATCCGTTCACGCGAAAGTCATTACGAGAATATGATCGAGCTGGATTTGAACTCGTCTCACGATACCTGGGCGAGGGCCGATAAAGTGGATTAATAACTTATTTAGGCGCCTCGGAGGCTTTTACTTTATACTTAAATCATCAAACCAAGCTTCTCCCGGACCGGAGAGGAGCGCTCCGAAGTAAACTGCGATCGCTGAATCTGCGACTGGAAGTTGGTAGCTGAATTGCTTCCAGTCTTGCGTACCTGCAAACGCACTGTCGTACATGTTGTTGAATTCAAGTGCAGAGCTGTCCGGGCCGTCAACTCGCATCCAAAGTCCGGCGAAGTCGGTAACACCCCTGGTCTTGATCCATCCGCTGTAGGTGATCGTCTTTCCGCGATAGTCGTTGACACGGAGTTGATTTGTCGCGACTCCAAAGCCTGGACCGCCGATATATTGCAATTGAAGAGAGTATTTTCCAGAATGCACGACTTTTCCATCCGCGATGCCCGAGTAATTTCCGATCGATTGCGAACCTCCGGCGTACCAATTGAGCGGATGGAAATCGAACGAGACTTCCTCGAATCCAAGATTGTAGTCCATGGCAATCAGCGTATTGGGATTCGTTGGTGGGTCTGCGCTCATGCATCCATTCATCGACGCAACGCAAAGCGTCGCGAGGAGAAGAACACCCCTTTTACATTTCCACATCATAGATCGATTCATTCAGATCGCATCCGATTGACTCGAATAATTGAACCCAGAGACGTAGAGCATCGGCATGAGCATCGGCTCGCCATCCCAGCCGTCGCGTGGTGCGGTAATGACTGGCCGAGAAAAGTCAATCACATTCTTGAGAAGCGTGATCGGTGATTCATTCCAGCGGAAGTTGACGACACCTGATTGGATCTTGCCGTCTTCGACCCAGAACAAACCGTCGCGAGTAAGTCCTGTCTTGAGCATTGTCTGATTGTCAAGATCGCGAATGTACCAAAAGCTTGTGATGAGCAAACCTTCTTTGACATTGTAAAGAAAATCTTCAGGCAACTGTCCGCCGCCATCGAGCACAAGGTTGGATGCGCCGGCAACAGCAGGCTTGCCAGACTTTTGCGCCCAGAATCGCGAGCGGCGGAGCGTGCTCAACTTGCCGTCCTTGATCCAGTCGGTCGCAATCAGAGGCTGGCCTCCGCCTTCGTAGACACCTGCAGGAACTAGTGGATGATTCGGATCAGAGTAGAGGTGAATCTTTTCGCTGAAGAGTTGCTCCCCGATCGCAGTCGTACCGTTTGGCCGGGAAAAAGGACTCCGCCCTTCTTCGGCCTCTCGCGCATCGAGCGAATCCTGCAATTGCTGCATCATGTCCGCTACGGCTGATGGCTCGAGTATCGTCTTATACGTGCCGGGATCCATTACTCTCGGACTATTCCATGCCACACATTTTTCAGCAGCGCGCCGAACGACAGTTTGAGGATCGAGTTGAGCGATCGAGTGCGAAGCTGCTTTGCTCCATCCGCTCGACATACCATCAAGCGCGCGCATCGTAGTTGAGTATATGGAGCGTGTGTGCTCATCACCAACGGCAAGTCCTTTCGAATTGCGATAGCAGCGATGCTGAGTACTCGATTCGATGAAGCCGGCGGCTTGCAACTGACGCAAGTTTGCTTCTTTGATTGCAAGCTGAGCAATTCGTGCGCGTTCGTTCGCAGCATAATCGCGATCGGTGCTCGCCTGATCATACGCAGCAGAGCGCACATAAGATTGCCCCGGTGGCAGTGGCGGCATCAGCTCTCCATTTTCTGGAGCAAGCGTAGCAATCTCTTCCGCACGCTTGACGGCTCGTCGAAGTCCATCTTCCGATAGATCATTCGTCGTTACAGAACCAGCTCGCTTGCCGTTTACTGACGTGATGCCAACATTCGTGTTCACATGAGCACCGCTAGTCGTCACGGTGTTGGCAGCGTAGCGTAAGTTTCCGTAATGGCCGCTCGTGAGTTCAACCTCCGCCCATTCGGACTTTCCATAGCTCAGTACTTTTTTCGCGATCGATTGTAAATCGTCGATGGAGAGAACGTCGTTATGCATAGTCTGTATCTAAAGTCTTGTTCTACTCGTCTGTTACGATTCGTAATCGATCATACTTGTGTGCTTCGCGACTGCTGCTTCGGATTTCGTGTTGATCACGCGAATATTCGAGAAGCGTGCTGGCGGGCATCCGTGCGAAACTGGATTCGACTGCATCGGCTCGCCTTTGCCGTCGTTCATCGCTCCCCCCAACATGTACTCCGACTTATCGCACAATGCATCGAGCGACTTCCAGAACTTTGGTGTAGTTGATTGGTAGGCGACATCGCGAAGCATCTTGCCCAGCTTTCCGGATTTGACTTCATACGCCACCTGTCCGGTGAACTGAAAATTGTACCGCTGCTGGTCGATCGAATAGCTCGAATTACCCATGATGAGAATCCCCTTATCGGTATCCTTGATCATGTCCTGCAACGAGAATGGCTTCTCGTTCGGCTTGAGCGAAACGTTCGGCATGCGCTGGAATGGGATGTTCCACCAGCCTTGCGCATATGACTGTCCGTGCGATCTGGCTTCCTTGATCATCTTCGCCTGCTCACGCGTTGTTTGATAATCAACGAACTGACCTTTGTCGATGAGTGGGTATTCCTCGGCAGGCACACCATCATCATCAAAGCCAACCGTGGCTAAACCGCCTTCCTGCGTACGGTCAGCAACGACCGTAACGAGATCCGTGGCGTAGGTAAAGTCTTTCAATTTATCAACGGTCACGAAGCTCGTACCAGCGAAATTGGCTTCGTAACCGAGCGCGCGATCGAGCTCTGTCGGATGACCAATGCTCTCGTGGATCGTAAGCCAGAGATGTGTCGGGTGCAAAATGAGGTCATACTTACCGGGTTCAACACTTGTCGCAGTAAGCTTCTCGTGAGCATCTTTCGCGGCTTGCTGGATCTCGTCTTTGTAGTTGTAACCTTCGATGTATTCGTAACCGCGTCCCTGTGGAAGCACGAAGAGTGCGCGTGAAGCGAAATCGCCTGTCATTGGATTCGCGACGGTGAGCCACGACGCTGGATCGATGCGCGTGATCTCCTGCCAGATCTTTGATCCTTCGCTCGAAGCAAAATATTTCTCTTCGCGCGCGCAGCTCATCCAGGAATTCACATAAAGCTTTTTGCCCGAAACATCCACCGTCGCCGCAAGCGCGTGCATATCGAGAAGGAATTGTGCGCGGTCTTTAAATGACACCTCGAATGGATTTTTCTTTATCGGTGTCTTCCACTCTGCTGTTACCGCATCGACCGGCGCGAGATCGAGCGGGGCAGTCTGTAGTTTTGCATTTGCTGCAGCCATACCGCATGCATCGTCGACAAGCGTCCTGCCACTATCAGCCGAGACATTTCGCGATGCCGCAAATCCCCAGGTACCGTCCTTGATCACGCGTACGCCGATGCCATACGATTCATTATCGGAGATACCAGTAACAACTTTGTCCTGCACGCCGACTGACTGCGTGAGATATCTCACTAATCGGACGTCACAATAGGACGCGCCCGACGTCTTCGCTTGCTGGATGAGCGTCTCGCAAAGCGCTTGTTCTGTAGTACCAGGTTTGACAAGGACAAAACCTCCTGCATACGGTGTCATCGGAATACGAACACCTGCTTTGCTTCGAGCTTGACGAGCAACAAGCGAATCAACACCTGAAAGCGAAATAGCACCCGCTGCGAGTGCGCCTTTGATAAAGATTCTGCGGTTCATGACACTTCAGTGGTTAGCGAATTTGGCCGGACCGGATTGCTCCAGCAAAGCTTCCGGCGAGAGCAAAAGTACAAAACAATAAACGATAGGAGAGTTCGTCCTCACCCCCTGTTCACTGTTCACTGTCCACTGTTCCCTGTTCCCTGACCCCTTTACCTACCAGGAATAATCTCTGTCGCGTTCGAATCGATGTCGAGCTTCGGGGCCTTCGGAATACCCCGATGCGTTCGCTTCTCGTCCAGGTGGATAACACCATGCATGAGTGCTACAGGAGAGCGATATGCCGTAATATAGCGAACAATCTCTTCGGGTACTGTCTCGATATCGACCTGCAACTTCATCGCACTCGTGTCGCGGAAGGCAGCTCGGACAACCATTCCGTTCTCGACGACCGCATATCCTCTGCCGCTGCCGCGATATTCGCTCAAGCCAAGGTTTGCGGAGAGACCTTCGAGATAGTCAATGTGTGCTGGTGCATTCGAATAACTTCCGCGAATGACAAGTGAATCAGCTCCGCTTTTTTCGGGAATGGATTTATCGAGCGTGATCGTGCGAGTGATCGGAATTTCTGTCGTTGTCGATGGACCGCTGAACTCCCCCTCTTTCGTCGCGCTTGCTGCCAACGCGCCGAACCCGTGCTCGAAAAGCTGCTGCATTCGCAGCGAGTCTGAAATCGAAAGCATCGCGTGTACAAAATCGTAATCGGCGTCGGGTCCGAGGCTGTTCTGATGGAATTGCGCAAGATTTTCGAAATGCTTCACCTGCCCGTCAGTCCCAACGGTGAAGCGAAGCGTTTGTCCGAGAAATTGCGCGCGTGGCAGCGTACGGATGTCGTGAAGCTTCGTCTTCATATCCTCATCATTATTCGAGTTGAAGGCGAAATATTCTTCTTTGTCACGGCCCTCACCCAGTATGATGCGTGTCTTGAACGAATCGAGTGTCACGGCAAACATCGCGGAGCCATCTTTATTAACTTTCTCAACTGTTTCCGTGAAATCATAATCGGTGATTCGAATGCTTGGTCGCACTTCGTCATTATCGACTTGCGGAAAATGCATTGTGATCTTGAGAACCTCACTGATGGCGAGATGATCGATTGTTCCGGACCTGAAGGTGAGGTGTTTCGCGTTCGGCCGCTCGTGTATAAGTATGAAAGACGAGGCTCCAACTACGATAGCTAGAAGAATAAGAACCGATCTGAGCAGTGTGTTGCGATGCATTCGTTGATTCAATCTTTTTAGTGTAGGCTGTACAGCGAATAGACTGCCAGCGTCATTCCATCCCAGATCTCGTTAGAGCGGATCATTCGCTCTAACTCTTCGCGAGTAACAACTACCTCTTCAAATTCTTCAGAAGGCTCAGGCTGCGCGCTGGAACGATGAATACCGCGCGCGATAAAGACTTCACACAGTTCATCTGTTGCGCCGTTCATCGGATTGAAGTGTCCGATCGGAATGAGTTCGCTGGCAATAAGTCCAGCCTCTTCAAGCAATTCTTCCTGAGCTGCAGCTTCCGCTGTGTAACCCACCTTCCTGCCACCGCCAGGAAATTCCAGTGACTCTCGCTGATTCAGATAACGGAATTGTCGGAGCAGCAGAATCTTTCCATCTTCCATTTCGGGCACAATCGCTACAGAGCCCGGGGTATGGATGAAGAAGTAATCGGCGGGAGCGCCATCAGGCCGCTCATAGCGGTCACAACGGTAGCTCCACCACGGATTTGAGGCTAGCTCATTTCCAGCGATCTTTCGAAGACGTTTCAGCACGAACAGGTTTGTTGGCGAAGATGCCCATTGAATCAGGCGCCTCCCCTAACACCCGCTCCAAACTGAATCGCTCCTTAGCCCGCTTTCTGTGATCGAGAAGACCTATGAGGGGGGAAATGGTTACAAGACCAGTCTGACGCTCGCGTAGCGACGGCCCCAACTTTGGGGCCGCGACATTTTGATGATCAGGCCAGATCAGCTAATTCCTGCTCCGTAAAAAAGAAACCGATCTCGCGCTTGCCGTTTTCGACGGAGTCGGAGCCGTGGACGGCGTTTTCTCCTTTATTTTTTGCGTAGAGCTTGCGGATGGTGCCCGGGTCTGCTTCGGCGGGATCGGTTGCGCCGATCACTCGACGCCATTCAGCGATCGCATTTTCCTTTTCGAGGGCGATCGGCACACATGGGCCGCTTGACATGAAGTTTACAAGTTCATCATAAAACGGGCGCCCTTTGTGGACCTCATAAAATACTCCGCCTGCTTGTTTTGTTAATCGTGTCATTTTCAGGCTAAGGACCTTGAAGCCTTCTTTCTGAATGTGTGCGATGATGTTGCCGATATTACCGGAGCGGACTCCGTCCGGCTTGATGATGCAAAGTGTGCGTTCGATTGCCACTGATTGTTCGTTAATTGACGATTGTTAAAACGGTACTTGAATTCCTATATTTACACTCTTCGCATCGATCGGCTGCCTGAGCGCATCCTGTGCTGATTGTGGATGGCGCGCCGGCGGTGGTTCGGTCACCCAATGCGGCCACTGACGAACGGGATATCGGATCGAAGCCGTATCGAGATCGGCTGTTGCGATCTGAAAATCATCGACGAGGCGTTCGTTAATGTGCGAGACATCTTTCTGGACATCATTGATCTCCGCGATCTTGAAAAAGACATACGCTGCGACTCCGATGATGATCATTACTACATTCTTCAGTGCACTCCCCTGTCCACGAGCAAGCCCGAGCGTTCCGACGAGCGTTGATGCCGCTCCAGCCGTTCTCGCAAAAAAGAACACTGCGCCCTTTGGAACTTGGTTTGTAATAAAATATTCGGATACGAACGGAAAAAACGAGAAAGCGAAGGCGAGATCGTAGCTTACAATCTCATTCTGATAAGCTTTGAGCCGGCCATTGTAGGCATTGACGGAATCGCGCCAATGCTGATTCCAATAAAGCGTGTCAGCGGGAGCAGCAACCTTTGTGACAAGAGAATCCACGGACCGAACCTCCTGGCCGTGAGCAACCGGGAGGGCAACGATCAGCAAGAATAACGTTAGAACAAGCTTGCTCATTGAATACCATTGTCGCGTTTTAGCTCCTGCCAGTCTCCCAATTCAGCGACCTTTACTGCGCTTCTTAGCTGGCGCCTTCTTTGCCGATGGTTTCTTCTTAGCCGGAATAGCCTTTTTCACAGGTTTATTTGCAGTCAGCTTCTTCGCTGCGCTTTTCTTGACCGGCTTTTTAGCGACTGTCTTCTTGGTGCTCAATTTCTTTGCCACCTGCTGGGCTTTGGCTGCTTTCTTTGGAGCCACGCTCTTAGCCGGGGCCTTGGCAGCCTTTCCAATCTTTGGCTTAGCGAAGCCATTGACGCTAATCACAGTGCGACGTGACGGTAATACCTGCTTCACTGTTTCGCCCATAACCGCTGGCGATTCAACCACGGTAATTCCGCATTCGATCATTGTCTTCATCTTCTCCTCGGCAGTTCCTTTGCCGCCTGAGATGATCGCGCCGGCATGTCCCATGCGACGGCCAGGAGGCGCTGTGCGTCCCGCAATGAAGCCAACGACAGGCTTTGTGAAATATTTCTTGATGTACTCCGCTGCTTCCTCCTCGGCGGTGCCGCCGATCTCACCGATCATGATCACGGCGTCTGTTTGGTCATCATCCTGGAAGAGTTTGATGGCATCGATGAACCGTGTGCCAATGATGGGATCTCCACCGATGCCAATTGCTGTCGACTGACCGAGACCTACGTCAGTGAGTTGCTTCACTGCTTCGTAAGTCAGCGTGCCCGAACGTGAGATGATGCCGATGCGGCCTTCTTTGTGGATGAAGCCCGGCATGATACCGATCTTCGCTTTGCCCGGAGAGATTACACCCGGGCAGTTCGGACCTATGAGCCGCGTCGCGGAATTCTTTACTTTCGCATATACGGTGATCATGTCGCGCACCGGAATGCCTTCGGTGATACAGACCGCAAGCGGAAGTCGACTGTCGACTGCTTCAAGGATCGCATCTGCAGCAAATGGCGGAGGGACAAAAATGCAAGATGCATTCGCGCCTGTGGCAGCGACGGCATCGGCAACACTGTTGAATACCGGAACACCATTATGTGTCGAACCGCCCTTGCCGGGCGTGACCCCCGCGACGACATTCGTGCCGTATTCGATCATTTGCTGCGTATGAAACGAACCTTCACTGCCGGTAATACCCTGCACGACGAGCCGCGTCTTCTTATCAACTAAAACACTCATTGAGTTATGGATGTGATCAAGTGGTTGGGGCAAAAATACGACGGCGGTCGCACGAATCTCAAATTGTGCTGTGGAGGCAGAACCTGGGCTTAGGGGCCAGGCTACCAGGAATAACTGATCGCGGCGCTCAGGGTCAGAGGCAAGGATTCATTTGAGGCTCGCTTGAGCAATTGGGACGTCTGGACCTCCAAAGCCATGCTCATCGAATTTCCGAAGGGAATACTCATTCCGGCTCGCTCGGTAAGAAATGCACCGGAGGTGCTGTAGCCAGCAAGGAAACCTGCTATCGGAGAGATAGTGGCGGAGCGGCGATTGCGATAAGCGAAGCCGATCCCCGCACCAGAGAAAGCATGAGGACTTCCGAGGCTGACACTGGCATATTGCCCGATCACATTTTGGTATTCCTGAGTCCCATGAACAAACTCGGCGCTCCGGAATTATCACA
>JABDDM010000003.1:57646-68773 GCA_013287605.1 Ignavibacteria bacterium
GATATCGAGGACATTCTTCACATTCAATAGCCAATACCTCAACAATGGTAGTTGCGACCGCGCCGAAAGCTCTTAATCGTGTAAGTTTGCTGAAGCTCGAGCGAAATTTCAAATGCGTCTGTGAGTTGATAAGCTACACCTGCTGAGAATGTTGGAAGTTGAGCAAGCGCTGAGCTTGACGAAAGTCCGATCAAAGCGAATATGCTGAGAGGAAGGACGGACTTGGTTCTTACCGCTGGAGCAGTGATGGAAGCGAAGGTGACGATCTTCGTCCTATTGTCACATACAACATGCAATCTGATTGGTGAGGTTGTCGAAATCCTGCCGAAACTCGCATCGGCTAACTCAACTGTTTGCGCTTTGGATACTTCGACCAAACTTTTCGGGGCCGACTGAGTGAATCTGCACGGCATAAGATCAAGAGCTTTCGGCGCGGTCGCAACTACCATTGTTGAGGTATTGGCTATTGAATGTGAAGAATGTCCTCGATATCCGGCAAGGCGAAGTTCTGAAGGAAGCAGCGAGAGTGTGAGGAAAACTCCGATTCCTAACCATGTGATAATTCCGGAGCGCCGAGTTTGTGAGTGAGCGCCGGCCGAATGCACGAGCATAGCGATATCATCGAACGCCGGTGTCACTGGCTGCTCGAGCAAGATCCCGATCATCTGACGATAACTTTTAACCGACATATTCTCTAATCATTTGAACGCGCATTGGAGTAGTGAAAGAACTTTCACTTCCCTTCGCGCCTTCATATCCCTCGCCCACTTCAAGCATCTCTTGCAATAATTTTCTTCCGCGTCTCAATCGAGATTTCACGCCGCTCAACGTGCCCGATTGAACTTCGCGAATCTCTTCGAGAGAAAGATCCGCAATTTCGAAGAGCATGACAGTCACTCGTACCTTTTGTGGCAACCGTTCCAGAGCATCCATCACGATTCGAATTTCTGCCGCGTTGTCCGGTCCTGCTGAATTATCTGCAATACGAATTGCGAGACGCTCATCATATTTCATTCGCATTCGTTCACGAAAACGCTTGCGTTTATTCAGCCGTGTCGCGATCGTGAAGAGAAAGCTTGCGAATTTAGTCGGATCGTTGAGCGTGTCGTATGATTCAAGCGCCCTAAGAACAGTCTCACTTGTGAGGTCTTCCGCCTCCATCCGATCCTTCGTGATGGCAAGGCTATACCGAGCGAGCCGTGGATAAACCGGCTCGAGCAATGCGAGAAAAGCTTCTTGGTACTCTTCAGTCACTGAGACATCTTCTCATTTCACAATATACTTGAATATCGTCGTCTTGCTGGTAGCTCCCGTGACGTAGTGATAATATTGGCTGCCATAATTGCCTCTTGTCAATTGTGGGCTGAATTGCATAGTACCGAAGAAGAAAAGAGTGTCGCCACTCTTGAGGAGCTTCTTATCCAGCCCGAATGAATAGTTGATGTGAACTGGACCTGAGTACAAAGCTTGATCAAAATTGATTTGAGTTGCGCCAGTGTCCAGGGAGTTTCGCATCCTGAAACTTGTGTATCTTACAGAGTCGAGACCAACAACGTGCGCGTAAAAATCAAGCTGAATAATTTGGTTTGTGTCCTTCGTATACGAGAGTGTGTCGTGGATTAACACTGATACCCTGTCAAACACGATACTGTCATTGGAATTTTGAATGATGTATGGGTCATTGAAAATATCTGTCCCCTCACCAATGAGATGATGCACCGGATAGATCATCGAATCAAACCCAGGCCTCGTAAAGATAATGTTATAGACACCAGCAGGAATTCCATCGATCGAGAAGTTGCCATTATGATCGGTGGTGGCAGAAAAGGATGTCCCTTCAACGATAACAGACACGCCTGAGGAGTCCAGAATCCTAAGTCCATCTGCAGAATAGGAGACGACATTTCCAGCGAGTGTGCTTGATCCGGTCCCTGACGTTGTCGTTGGATTACTTGAATTCTTACACCCCGCTCCAAACAGAACAAGCGGGAGGAGTAGAAGGCATGACGAGAGGAGCGATTTGGTCTTCATCAAATTCGAGATAGTTAGTATCTTTTCATGAGTCAACAGTATGTGACCGGGGTGAGACCGAAAGTTTCACGCGACAACTTAAGTTGTAAGTTTGAGGCAACTTTCCAAATTGGACGATCCATGCAAAGACAACAATCGCCTTCTACCTCTTATAATTCAGCAGCCTCCATCGTAGTCGCAATCCTTGCCTTGCTTCTTATCCCCACCAGCGAGTCGTTTGCGCAGCCCGTCTCCCCTTCTCGCGGGCTCATGATCCGACCAATTTGGAAGAGCGAGCAGGATACCCCGATTGGCTCCCCTGCTCTTGGAGAGTTTGGAGGTTGGGGCAGCGTATTTCACGGGTTCAACAGTGCGAACGACGCATATGGTTGGGCAATCGACATTGGGCTTGCCATTGAGTTGAAGCGCTGGAGCGAGAAGTCATCATTGATGATTCTGAGTAGTATGGAGCTAAGCGCCAATACCCACAACAGCATCTATTTCCATCCAAAAGGCGGCATTTGGGAAGAAGGCCTTCTCTTCACGCATCAAACTGACAACTATGATTGGCAGCTTGGGTACCTACATCGCTGCCGACACGACATTGATAATGGGGAGCTGACCGATTTTACTGGAATCCCGCCCGAGCGAACGCTGATCTACAGTTCATTCGTATCACGATTCTATTTTAATCCAATCTACCTTGAAGACTATGTTTCCATGCATGGCCCTTCAAACGAAGAGCGGGAGCATCTTCAACAGATAAAGCCCTGGGTTGCCGCTGACCTCTATGCGTTCAGAGAGGATTATAGACAACCTGACAGCGCGATCGGTGTACCCCCTAATTACAAGAACATACTCTTTACAATAAGTACCGGTGCAAAATGGACGATCGCGAAGTTTGGCCCCGGAATAATCTATGCTCGCGGAGGAATTGGGCTCACTGCGTTTGGCACCGACGGGACTTATTTCAAGACGTTCAGCAAGATTACGAGTACTAGCATAGATGGCAATCTCGAGTTCGGGGCAACTTCAGAGGGGAAAGCTGCTGTGTTCGACATATTTGTTGGTTATCAAGGGATGGACGACGATACAGAACGTCAGGTACCGCAATCCTCGCACTTCTTTTTGGTGGGCATCAGACTCCGGGGGTCGTCACTCGTTGAGTAATCCTATTTCAGCGCTTCTTCCAGCGAAGCGGTAATGTAGTCGATCTCACTCGAGAGTCTATCGAGTTCTCGGCGTTCGTTTTCTTTGCCGTGAGCTTCGTGTTCGGCGAAGTTGAGGGCTGTTAAAACTGCGAGCGTGTTGGTAGATTGCGAGGGAAGTTTTTGCTGTAGTTCGCGCAGTTCGGCATCGACGTCGGCTGCGAGTTCTTTGGTGAGCAGTTCATCGTTCGAGCGGAGCGGGTACTCGGTGCCGAGAATGGTGACGCGGACAGTTTGTGCCATAGTGGTCTTCGGTTAGTCAGCGGTAATGATTTCAGGCGCCACGGTTGCATCAACCGCGCCATTCTTCTGTGAGAGTCCGACGCGCTTTTCAACTTGATCAATGCGCTTGATGATCAACTCGATTGCCTTTTCAGCTTTCTTCGCATCATCCTTGTTGAGCGTCACAACCCAACCGGCAGCTTCGCGCTCTACCTGGTAGAGTCGGGCGCGCATCTCATCGCGTTCATTCGAGGCAGCAAGAAGTTTGGCTTCCAATTCACTCTTCTGTGCAGAGATCGTGTCGCGAGTAGATGCGAGCTGCTCTGTTTCGGCAAGTCTGGTAGCGAGTGCGGTCAGTTCCTCTTCTAGCTTAGCGATCGTGCCGGTTTGTTCGGCGATAAGACCCTCTTGTACTTGACGCTCGGCCTTGAGATCGTTGAGCTCGCCTTCAAAATGATCGACTTCCGACTTATTACTCTGAAATAATTTATCTCGCTGACGAGTATTCGAGCGTTCCTGCTCGAGAAGCTCTTCGAGCTGTACCAGGCGTAAGGAAAGCTCGTGCTTATCTCGTTTGAGAAGAGCGATAGTTTCGACTGCCCTTCGGACGAGGGTATCGAGGCGTGCCATGGATCTGGCAAGCTTGTCGCGACTCACAGAAGTAGATGACGAACGCGAATTTTCAGGGCTCACGAGGTTTTTGGGCGCAAAAAGAACAACACTGGCTCTCTTCCTTAACCTATCTTACGCTTGAAGATTCCCTTGAAGTGCGGGCATCTAAGCTATTCGCAATAAAGTAACTTAGACTCTGAGCCGCGCACCAAGATTTTTTGAAAGTTTATCGACCACATGCGTAATGACTTGCTCGACCTCCTGCTCCTCAAGTGTTCGCTCACTTGAGCGCAGAATGATCCTCACGGCAAGACTTCGCTCTCCACTCGACTTCATCTCAGGCGAACGGAATTCGTCGAAGATTCTGACACCGCTCAGAAGCTCTTTGGGTATCGATTGTTCGATCTCCTTCTGCAAGTTTGCTCCGCTAACGTCTGCTTTAAGCACAAGCGCGAGATCACGTTCAACCGCCGGATACTTTGGAAGCGGCTTAACCTTCTTACCCTCGATGCGCGAACGCTTCAATACATCGAACAGAAGGTCGTAATCGACGAGCACGATGTAAACATCATGCCGGATATCATATGCGTCCTGCACAGATTGAGACACCTTGCCTGCAATTGCCAGTGTCGCCTCGCCAGCCTTTACGGCAATCGAGCGATCAGCAGCCAGGAAGGACGCCGCTTTTGGCCAGGACTTCAACGCACCTGCATCAGCCAAAGGGATCGCCTGAAGCGCCGCGATTCCTGCACGCTTAATAAGCTGTTCCGCAAATCCTTGAGCAAGAAAGATATCAGCCTTTTGCGTTGCCGCGTTATAGGGCGATTTCGATTCCTGAATTCCTGTCAATAGAACCCCGACCTCCCTCCGCTCTTCGATTTTGCCGATCATTTGCTTATCATCGGCATACGCGAAGACGGTGCCCGATTCGAAGATGCGTTGACCTTCTGCACCGAACCGCTCATTTCGGCGAGCGATGTCAAGAAGATTTGCTGCGACCGAAGTCCGCATCCGATTCGTCTCGATATTGAGCGGATTCACAACGACGACCGGTACATCATGAAAGAGCTTGGCCTCGTCAGTTGCGATGAGCGGCGATGATACACATTCGGTCGCACCTAGCGCCAGAAGCTCTGATCGCAAGATTAGATCGAGTTCACGCTGCGTCAGCGGCTCCTTGGTAGTGGGAAGCGGAATGCGCTCGAACGTTGCCAGAGGAATGTTATCGTATCCAATAACCCGTGCGAGTTCTTCGATCGCATCTTCTTCTCGTTCGAGATCGATGCGATAGCTGGGCGAGGTTAACAGCCACGTATCTTTCTTTGCCTGATCCACGCCGATATGAAGACGAGCAAAGACATCGAGCATCTGAGTCTCGGAGATTCTCATACCAAGCAGCGCGTCGGCCCTCGGTGGTCTGAACGCAAATGTCTTCGGCTTTGCTGGAACGGGGTAGACATCAACGCGATCGCCTGCGACTTCTCCACCTGCGAGTTCGACAATAAGCGAGGTTGCGCGATCGAGAGCATAGTTCAGTATCTCAAAATCAGCACCACGCTCGAATCGATAAGATGCATCCGTTGAAAGACCCAACCGTTTTGATGAGCGCCTGATCGAAGATGGAAGAAAATATGCTGACTCGATAAAGATATCTTTCGTGGTTGGCGCGATCTCCGAATTCTCTCCACCCATGATACCAGCGATGGCTAGCGGTTTTTCGCTGTCGCAGATAAGGAGCGTTTCGGTATCGAGCTTCCGCTTCTTTCCATCGAGCGTAATAAATTCTGTTGCGAAGCCCTCTGCTCTCCGCACTATTACTTTGCCATCCTTGATCTTCGCACTATCAAATGCATGCAACGGATGACCGCATTCCATTAGTACGAGATTCGTAACATCAACAATGTTATTGATCGGACGAAGTCCAAGCGCCTCCAGTCTTGCTTTCAACCAATCTGGCGATGGACCAACCTTCACGCCATGAATCGCCCTGCCAGCGTATCTCGGGCAAAGATCAGGATCGAGCAATGTTACGGTTATCTTACTACGAGAGCTTGAAGGTGACAAGCTGACTTTAGGAAGTGAAACTGCCTCGCCGGTAATTGCCGAAACCTCTCGCGCAATGCCTAGGTGGCTCAAACAATCCGGGCGATTTGGGGTGATGCCGATCTCCAGGATCACATCACTCTTGCCCAGCGCTTCGGCCAGTGGAATGCCGACAGCGTACTCCTGAGGCAATTCCCAAATGCCTTCGTGGTTCTCCGAAAGCCCAAGTTCGCGCTCCGAGCAGATCATCCCTTCGCTTACTTCACCACGGATCTTCGATTTCTTGATCACGAAACCTTCACCGAGATCCGCGCCGATCATAGCCACAGCAACTTTCAACCCTTGACGCACATTGGGAGCGCCGCACACGATACGGAGTGGTTCGCCGTTGCCGATTGTGACTTTGGTGAGTCGCAGCTTGTCGGCATTTGGGTGCTTCTCGACTTCAAGCACTTCACCCACGACAATCTTCGCATATTGTGAAGCCGCATCTTCGATTTTCTCGACTTCAATGCCGAGCATCGTCAAGCGATCGTCCAATTCTCTTGGAGTGAACGGGACGGGTGTAAATTCCTTGAGCCAGTTGAGAGAAATTTTCATTAATACGAACGCACCTTAAGCTGCAAACACTGAATTAGAATTGTGAGAGGAATCTCAAATCGTTTTCAAAGAAATCTCTGATGTCGGAGACATCATATCGCATCATCGCCGTTCGATCGACACCGAAGCCAAACGCGTAGCCAGAATAAATCTCCGGGTCGATGCCGGATGCACGGAGCACATTCGGATGAACCATACCAGACCCTAGGATCTCCAGCCATCCCGAATGCTTACAAACGCGACACCCTTTTCCCCCACAGATATAACAACTGACATCAACCTCGGCGCTTGGTTCGGTGAACGGAAAGAACGATGGGCGAAGCCTGATCTTTACATCCGAGCCAAACAATTGCTTTGCAAATGAAAGCAGCACTCCTTTCAGATCCGCCATGGTAACACCTTTGTCAACCACGAGTCCTTCGATCATGAAGAACGCTGCCTGCGATCTTGCGCTGACGGCTTCGTTGCGATAAACGCGACCAGGTACGATCGCGCGAATCGGCGGCGTTTGCGTCTCCATCAAGCGAACCTGCACTGGTGAAGTATGAGTGCGTAATACCACGTGCTCATCGTCACCACCTATTTTCCAAGTTGGATTGGGGGCAACGAAGAAAGTATCCTGCATGTCACGTGCAGGATGATCGGGCGGAAAGTTTAGCTTGCCGAAGTTATGCTCGTCGTCTTCGACCTCCGGACCATACGCTATGGCAAACCCCATCTTCTCGAAAATCGCAATCATTTCGTTGAATGTTCTCATGAGCGGATGCTCGTGACCGGGCTCTTCGACAATGATCGGTCGTGCCGGCATTGTTAGATCGATCGCGTCTTTACTCCGCTTCGAACTCGATCCAATCAGTGCTTCCTTATCGGCAAATCTTGCTTCGATGGTCTGCCGCAACAAATTCAGTTCTTTGCCGAACTGCGGTTTTTCTTCTTTTGAGACTTCACGAAGCCGCTCGAAAAGTGCGGCGATCGAGCCTTTGCGCGTCAAGTGGGCAAGCTTGAATGCCTCGAGCTGATCAGTAGAAGAGATCGTGTCAAGGTCAGCCAGTAGTTGCTCCTTAAAGATCTGGAGCTCAACGAGGGTCATTTGCATAGTGATTGCAAAGATACTTCAGGAAGGAGCGGCGCTCAGGCCATGGCCCAACTCTGGGCTGGTCCGGCATGAAAGTTGTCGGCTGGACTTTCGAGGATTTTTCGCTTACTACTCTAATTCGCTTTAACGCTTCCATGATCACACGAATACTCGCTATGCTCTGTTTGGGCAGCGGACTCCTACTTTGCTCATGCACAAAAAAAACAACTACAACGAATCTTGATAGTGCAAGCGCTGTCGATACATCGCGGGGTAATGCACCGGGGGATACATCTCATCCTCCACCGGTCGCTGTGGTAAGCGATGGCAATATCCTCGCAGAACTTGACGCGAGTGATTCGAGCGAAATCGTCCAGGCTAAATATGTGCTCTTTAAGACGAAGAACCCTGATGTTCGAGCGTTTGCGAACCTGATGTTAACCGATCATACCAAGATTAGGAAAGCGGATCTTGCACTTTCGAAAAAGTACAAGATCATACCCGCGACCCCAAAGCGCGATCAGGACAAAGCCGATCTCACGACGCTGATGCCGGAACTTGAAAGCGCTGGATCTGATCTGGATAAAGTTTATGCGAACAAGGCTGTGGAGAATCATGTCAAAGAGCTTGCCGATTTGAAGAGCTGGGAGCAGACAGCCCAAAATCCAGATCTCAAAAAAGCCCTTGTAGCCGCGGTTCCATTAGTCCAGTCTCATCTTGATCGTGCGAACGCGCTCCTGAAGAAGTTGAACGGAGGAAAGTAAGGCTGGATTACACCGTTGAGCAATTCGAAGAAATCGCTCTTCGCAGGAACGGCATATTTTAACCGATTTACCTTATGAGCACTGTACCTGCATTCTATTCGACGAAGCAGACCGACTCGCCGCTTGTCTATCATACTCAATCAGCGTGTCCAGAAGGACAAAGGATTGACAAAAAGGATCAAGAGTCCTATAGTACTTACACTCAACCTCGCAGAAGACTCTGCGATAAGTGCGAGGAACTCGAAAAGTAGGTTACCCGGGGTTTGCCATATTGTTATGAAGAGTGGCCGATTGGCGAAATTCGTACGTTTTTGACCCTGGGCACTTGCCCATGGCAAAAAGAGCTAGCAAATTCTTGGGCCCACTTGTTTCCTCCCAGAAAAATTGGTATATTGCATCCCCCCAGAGAGCTTGGATGCGCAAGCCCTCACGTGCTAAATCATATGCCCTAATACAACTATGGATAAGATAGCTGAACTATCGAGGCTTTACAAGCTGAAGACTGCCGGCGTGCTCACCGACCATGAATTTGATTTCCGGAAAGACCAAATTATCACGATCGGGTATACAGGCGATGCGCCACTCGAAGTTAGTGAGTCGAGCAAATCCTGGAAAATGGCCGTCATTCTGTCTTTCTTCGGATTTGCGCTGCTGCTGGCGGCATTGGTGTTTGGTGGATCTCTGACCTGATAACGGTCTGCAAACCAAGCTACCCGACAGCGAGGGACACTACTGAGTAAGTTAGAGTCCTGAGTTCGAAAATTGGTATTAATTAGTAGAAGCCACCCAATTGAGTGGCTTCTTTGTTCTGGTAGGACCCATTGGCTCTAAACGAAAACGACCCGCAAATTACTGCGGGTCGTTTCTATCTCAGAATATTGAAGGCTTATGCCTTTGCCGTCTTCTTCTTTACACCGGAGGCTGCAACCAGTGCGGTGAAGGCTGTCGGAGTTGTTACTGCGAGGTCAGCGAGTACTTTACGGTTGATCGTGATGCCGGTCTCGTGGAAGGCACCCATCAATCGTGAATAGGTCGTTCCGTTCTCACGGGCGGCCGCATTGATACGGACGATCCAGAGCGCGCGGATCTCACGCTTCTTATTACGACGATCGCGATACGCATACTGGCGCGCCTTATCGACGTGATGCTTCGCTACGGTTAAAACATTGCTGCGCATGCCCCAGAAGCCTTTGGCAGCCTGGAACATTTTCTTTTTTCTGCGCTTGGCGGCAGGTAGATTTTTAGCTCTTGGCATTGGTTAGTCGGTTTTCAGATTTTCGTGGATGGTTGCCGTCAGAGCATCTGAGTTCTTCTTTTCCCCTTTCGGAGATCGAAGGATCGCTTCACCTGAAATGAAGCGCTCTCGAGCGGCGATGAATTACAATTGGTACTTAGATCGCTAGTAAACGGCGAACTCTCTTCAAGTCACTCTTCGAAACGAGAGTGGCTTTGCGGAGATTGCGCTTGCGCTTTTGTGACTTGGAAGTCATAATATGCGCCTGAAACGCCTTCTCTCGCTTGATCTTTCCAGAGCCAGTGATCTTAAATCGCTTTTTGGCTCCGGACTTCGTCTTCATTTTTGGCATGGTCTCTTGGTCTATAACTTAGCCAACCGCAAACGCCCAAGACCTCGGTCGGGTTTCTCGAGCCGCAAGGTTTCGGTCAACGAACTACGATGAATGGCCTAACTAGCCTGATATTGCGATCTGTGAGCTCAATCTGGTAGGCCCCGGCTGGTAGTTCCGAAACTGGGATCCTTACCGGTCCATTGGAAAGAGTGCTTCCAGAAGCGCTCCATTGGGTCCTCCCGAGCATATCCCGTATGGTGAGTTTGGCGTTCGCGCCTACTCCGCTTACCTTGACAAAACTGCTCGAATTTGCCGGATTGGGATAGATATCGAGCGTGGCATCAGGAGTGAGCAAAGCTGCAACCGAACTCTGATTCGGATCTGCATAAACGGTAGTATAAAAATTCGTAAATAGCGGAACGCTGTCTCCTTGTAACGTAATCAATCCGTCGAGGAGCCTCGAATAGGTCATGCCAGTGTTGAAATCTCCCATAATAGCAGCAGATCGGGCGTTATCCGGAAGTACGGATCTAGGTGCCTCTTTGTCAGTCCTCCACAAGAAGAAGTTCGTAATCTTGGCCCCATCATCTGTCGGAGTCAGCATGACGAAAAATGTTTTGGGGACTTTCACATGCGGGAAGGGCACCGTGACCCAGGAAGGCTTATGTACTGCAATGCTTTGAATTGCAGTTGCTGCGTACGGTGCTACTGTGGCGCTGAAAAAATTAAGCAAGTGATAGAACCTCCCGCCGCCCACATCATAAAGTGTATCAGGGTAAAGCGAAACGTGGACGCTATCTCTGCTGACACTGTCGAGAAATACGCTTACTGAGTCGACAAATCCACCGTCGCCATCGAGCGTGATCCTTTCACCGATCTCCAGAAACAGGTAATTTGAGTACCTGCCGTTGCCACCCCAGGCCCACGTAGGAAGATTTGCATCGAAATAGCTGTAGGCTTTATCGGTGCCCAACGAACCTAGCGGCGTTGGGAATGTTGGCCCAGGTGAGCGCAAGAATGGAATG
>JABDDM010000004.1 GCA_013287605.1 Ignavibacteria bacterium
GTGGTGATGAATCGTCCTAAAGCCTTACGGCGATGAAGTTGTTCTATCAGATGGAAGGCATGAAACCTTCCGGCACAACTAACGGTGACGTTCATTCGATGAGCAGGGCAAAGAGCTTGGGAGCGTCCCTATTGCTCCGTCCGCTCGAGTTCGATGAGCCGGGCGTTCTTATCTACGCTCGTCCCCGGCACAACAAAGATACTCTTTACAACGCCCCGGTACGCGGCGGAGATATTGTTTTCCATCTTCATTGCCTCAAGAACCAGGAGGGTGGTATCTTTCTCGATCATGTCCCCAATGGCAACTTTGATCGATCGAACCAACCCTGGCATCGGAGCTTTGACGATGACAGGGCCAGTCAGCCCAGCACTTTTGCCATTTCCAAGCGTGGATGAGAATCGCTCACGAATTAGGGCCTCACGCGAGGAGAGTACCGTGATCGAGACATTATCGAGTTTGTTGCCATCACTTAGTGTGCCCTGACCGCTTACATAGATCTCCTGGACATGATGGCCCGCTCGGACTAGATAAGCGCCACCCCCAAGGGCGATGACTTCCGCAATCGCGACCTCGTCAGGCATGTCGATCTCCGTTGGTTCTTCGGAAAGAAGAACCTGTAGCTTTTGCGCCATCAGAAGAAAATGTGCGTTTGCAGCAGCATTGTCATTTGCGAGTGATCCTCTCTGAGCGTTACTACACCTGTTGGCACAGAAAGTTTTGCAAAGCGAATTTCCGGTCTGAACTCGACGAACCGAATTGGAAACCACTGTAAGCCGCCCGTAATGCGATCCTTCACTTCTGTCCCAATATTTCCAGTGCCGTCTTCATCTTTGTATGTTTCAAAACGCACCAGAGCTGTAAGCCCTTCCGTAATGTCGCCAGTAGCTTCAATCGCGAGCGCGCTTACCTTTGGCAGAGTCTGCAGAACCTGTGTCGGAATATTCTTCCCAAAATCGGCCTCGGCAAGGATGGAGATTGGACCTACGCGCAACCCACCATGAACTGCGGCGACAGAGAGGTTCCGAGTTGAATCTGCTCCGGTTGAACTTACAAGAGAATGCGGATGCAAATAATAGGATCCTCCAACTTCAATTGACACCATATCAGGTACCAGCTCCGTGGCATATACACCGCGAAATGCCATCGCCATACGGTTCGTCGTGTCTCCGTCAAACGTAGCACCCTGGCGATACTCAAGACCTTCGAAGTAGCCTGCGGTAATTTGGACATGGTCGAATAATGTAACCCCTAGCTCTGCACCGAGATCCTTGTAGCTCGGTTTCCAAAACAATCCATCCTGGCCAAACCGAGAGAGCGTCCCATCGCCACCTCGAGTGTACGCAGTGTGGTCATCAAAGCGCACACCGAAGTTTGGCATGAAGTCGCCGATCTTAAGGTAGGCATCAGTAAAGGCATCATTTGCGAGAAAGATCTCTCCGCTATTATGGACAAAATGGACCTGGCCAAATGCCTCGTAGGCGCTAGGTGTGAAGAAATCGTATCTCGCGTAGAACGACGTACTCTGCGTTAATTGGGCTGCAACGTAAACTGGAAGAGCCATAGCCTGCAGCGTCTTGAGCGTTCGTGTATTCGTTAGGAGGCCGCCGGTTGAATCAGGCGTCGACGTTTTGTCCTGGAAGAGGAGCGCCTGCGAACGATAGTCCAATCCGATTCGAATTCCTTCTGTTAACTGGCTCGTGAATTTACCAGCAGTCTTCCACATCGGCAGTTTGTTGATCTCAAAACTCTGCCCGCCAGCAGACCGGAGTCCCTGGCCAGTTGGATTGACATGGCACCCCATACAATTGACCTCGGCGTGCCTCAGGGCATACCGAGGAAGCGCAGAGGATTCTTGCGAAAAGGCTACGAAAAACACAACTAAGATGAGAGAGAAAGAGACGTGATGGCGAATGGTGATTTTCATGCTTAAGAAAAAGTTTAAGCAAAAATAGTACGAACTTCAACCAATTGACACGAAAGCCTCGCCTCCTGATACCTTACAAGGAGGCTGGTTCAACTCTTAACAACCCACGACAGACGGTAACATCGCGCTCGATCTGTTCGCGAAGCTCGATCAGCGAAGCAAAGGCTTGCTGGTTTCGAATAAGCTCAATGCATTCGACGGAGATCGTGGCGCCATATATATCCTCGGCAAAATCAAGCAAGAATACTTCTACTTGTCGCTCAAGATCTTTTCCAACAGTAGGACGATTACCGATACTCAGAGCGCCCGCGAACGATCTACCTCGAACGTTGACTCGACAACAATAGACACCATCACCAGGCAGAAGCTTCTCCTCGGCAACCTTCAAGTTGGCCGTTGGGTAACCGAGGGTTGTTCCAATGCGGTCGCCTAAGACGACAACACCGTTGAGCTCGTAGTGACGACCCAGGCAAGTGTTCGCTGTTACAAGGTCACCGTTGAAAAGCGCATTACGAATTCGGGTCGAACTGATATTCATCCATTCCGAAAGGCAAGGGGCAACCTCATAGATAGGGACTTCGAATTTTTTGCCGAGCTCCTCCAGATGTGTTGTATCGCCCTCTCGGTTCTTACCGAAGGCATGGTTGAAGCCAACTACCATTGCCTTCGTATTGAGTTGTTTCAGCAGAATAGATTCGAAAAACTCGACATAGGTCTTCTTCGAGAATTCAGGCGTGAACTTGATGACGACCACCTCATCGACGCCGGTTTTGGATAGAAGTTCAAGACGCTCATCGATCGTAGTCAAGAGCTGAACCGATGAATCATGTTTTCGAAGAACTTGCTGGGGATGCGGGTGAAAGGTTACAACCACCGAGCGTGCAATCCCAAGCTGCCTTTGATGCTCAAGCAACTCTTCGATGATCTTAATGTGGCCCAGATGCACCCCATCAAAGCTACCAAGCGTCGTGATCGAGCTCAAGCTCGAATCGATGTTGTCCAGTCCCCAAGTTACTTTCACCACGATGTCTCTGCAGCGTTTGTCTCCAACAGCGCAATGGCCTCGTCGTAGGTGAGCGCTTCATGATTATTGAATTCTCCGACAGAGGTGCGTTCGAGATCGGTCATAACAGCTCCGACGCCTAAGAGCTCGCCAATATCGTGTACCAGACTTCGAATATACGTGCCTTTGCCACAATGAACCGTCAGTGTCACGAAAGGAAGTTCTACGCTGACGATGGAGATAGAATGGAAAGTGACCGGACGCGATTCCATTGTCACCGCCTGCCCAGCGCGCGCTTTGTGATAGACTGCTTTGCCCTGCTGCTTTATCGCGCTGAAGATCGGAGGTACTTGTGATTCGCTTATCTCAAGCTTTTGAACTGTCTCTGCTATCGTTGTCCGATCAAGAGCAATCGGGTCGCCACTTATCTCGATCTTGGTCTCCAAATCGTGACTGGGAGATGTGACTCCCAACCGCATACGCACACAATAGACTTTGTCCATATTGCTTAGCACTGAGATAGACTTCGTGCAGCGTCGAGTGGCGAGAATCAGAAGGCCTGTCGCGAGTGGATCGAGAGTCCCCGCATGGCCGACTTTGACCCGTTTGATTCCTGTAGCTCGAGTGATGCGTCTGCGAATTTGATTGACGACCGAAAATGAGGTGTAGCCATACGGCTTGTCGATAAGAAGAAACGCGCCTGCTGGGTCGATGAGAGCGGCCCTTGCACTGGAAGGATCGTCCAGCGCAACACTCCTCGAGACGATAACCGATGGAGCAGTTAGCAACGTTTCCTGTACTGGCACCTCAAGAGGCATCAGCATCGGGCCGTCGCTCACTCCTAATTTTCTTAAAGATCTCTTCGATCTTCTGCGCTTCCTCTTCGGTGTCGTCGATATACCAAAAAAGCTCAGGAGTGAACTTCAAACGAACTGCACGTCCGACAGCACCTCTCAGACGAGGTGCAACTTCCTGCAAATCGCTAAGCACATGCTGTGGGTTTGACGTGCCGCCCATAATACTTACGTAAACCCTGCCACTTCGAAGATCAGGTGACATTCGCACCTGTGTGATCGTGATCAGCCCATCTGTCAGATCAGGATAATCTAACAGAAGGGCTGCTGACAATGCCTTCTTGATCTCTCCGGCGACGCGCTCGGTACGAACAGACATAGGTTATACTCGCGCTGCTGCCACCTTCTCGAGTGTCCGCTTCACTTCGACGACCTTATAAGCCTCGATCATATCACCGACTTTAACGTCGTTGTAGTTTTCGAGGCCAATACCACATTCATAACCAGCGTCGACTTCACGAACATCGTCCTTAAAGCGACGGAGTGATGCAAGACCACCGGAGAATACTTCGATGCCATCGCGAAGTAATCTGACGCGATTGTTCCTGACGATCTTGCCTTCAAGTACATAACAACCGGCAACTGTACCGATCTTCGGCACCTTGAAGACCTCGCGGACTTCCACTGTCGATGTGACTTCTTCCTTCTCTTCTGGCGAAAGCAAGCCTTCGAGCGCATCGCGCACATCGTTGATACAGTCGTAGATGACGCTGTACAAACGAATCTCGACATGCTCGATAGCAGAGAGCTTTCGCGCATCGAGATTTGGTCTTACATGGAATCCAAGAATGATTGCGTTTGATGCAGCCGCAAGACTGACATCATTCTCCGTGATCGCACCGACGGCGCGATGCACGATTTCAACGACGACTTCCGGTGTCGAAAGTCTGAGCAGAGAATCCGCAAGTGCTTCGACCGAGCCATCCACATCACCCTTGAGGATGAGACGAAGATGCTCGACTCCACCCTGCTTAATCTGAGCGCTGATATCGTCCAGCGTAATAAACTTGACTTGTTTGAAGTCCTGCTCACGTTTGAGTTGCTGACGAAGCCCAGCGATCTCTTTCGCTTCGCTATCGCTTTCGACAGCAATGAATTGATCGCCCGCCTGTGGAATACCGTCAAAGCCGAGCAACTGCACCGGTGTTGATGGCGGGGCGACTTCGACTCGATTGCCTCGCTCATCGAACATTGCACGAACCCTGCCGGCATAGATACCTGCAATGAAGGGATCACCCATCTTGAGGGTACCCTTTTGAACAAGGACCGTAACTTGAATGCCCCGGCCTTTATCAACTTCAGCTTCAATGACGATCCCTCGAGCTTCACGATCAGGATTAGCCTTGAGATCGAGCAACTCTGCCTCGAGAAGAATTCGATCGAGCAACAGATCTACGTTCTTACCCGTCCTGGCCGAGAGTTCGACGGTGCCGTACTTGCCGCCCCATTCTTCTACAAGCACATTCTTATCCGCCAACTGCTGACGAATGCGATCGGGATTTGCCTCGGGCCTATCGGTCTTGTTGAAAGCAATGATGATCGGTACTGAAGCTGCTTGTGCATGCGAGATTGCTTCCCATGTCTGGGGCATGACGCTATCATCTGCTGCGATAACAAGCACCACAATATCTGTTGCTTGCGCACCACGGGCACGCATTGCAGTAAAGGCTTCATGACCGGGCGTGTCAAGGAAGGTCACCTGACGACCGTCAGGAAGCGTCACTTCATATGCACCGATGTGCTGCGTAATTCCACCGGACTCTCCAGCAACCACGTTTGCTTTTCGGATATAATCGAGCAACGAAGTCTTTCCGTGATCTACGTGACCCATGATGGTAACAACAGGCGGACGCGGCTTTAGCGTCTCAGGTTCATCCGGTTCATCGTCAAGAGCATCAGTGGTGAATTCATCCTGGAATTCTACTCGGTACCCGAATTCATCCGCGACCAACTGGATCGTATCACGATCAAGTCGCTGATTGATCGACACCATTAGACCAAGAGCGATACACTTGGAAATAATCTCGCCGACTTCAACCTTCATCAGGTTGGCAAGTTCGTTCGCGGTAAGGAATTCAGTAGCACGGATGAGCATCTCCTCACGCGCTGTCTCCTCCTGGTGACGCAGTTCTTCTGTTTCCGCACGTTCGCGGCGCCGAGTTTTCCTGGCGCGTGCTCGCGTTGAAATTTGAGAGGTCTCGTCGATACCGGCAAGTGTTCGCTTGACTGCATCGGCAACGTCGCGGGCATCAACCGAAGAGCGATCTCTCCCGCGCTTCTTCTTCGCTCCACGCTCTTCTTCCTCGGCTCCTTCTTTTGCAGGACCCTCAGTCTTGTGCTTGGAGATCAGTCCCTGAACCTTGTTACCGAGCCTCTCGGATTTCGTCCGGAGCAACGGCATGTCTTCGCGCTGCCGCTGCGGCGCGCCTTCGGCAAGTTCGATTTTACCCTTGATCTTTAGACCAGGCAGCGTTACGCGAAGGTCCGTAGGATCACCTGTGGCAATCACGGTAGTCTTGCGTTTGCGACGGCGGCGTTTGACGCCATCCGGACCAGTTGTGTCTTCATGCGTCTCGTTCGAAGACATATCTTCGATGGCATGGTCAACAACTTCAACAGGATGAACGAAGTCGATCGGGGCGAGGACCTCTTCGGCAATTTCAACTTCAGGCTCGGCTTCCGCAACTGGGACTACTTCTTCTTCATGTTGAACATGGGCACTGACTGGTTCGGCGACCTCTACGTGTTCTTCAGCATGGTGTGCTACCACGGGCTCAGCAACCGGTTCAGGCTGATGCGCGACAGGGGCAACTTCAGGTTGTTCTTCCTCGGGCTGAGGCGTTTCCTGTTTTGGTTCAGCGTCTTCTCGAGATTTGGACCGCTTCTCTTTGAATGCTGCAACCTTCTTTTGACGCTTCTCGGTAACGTCTTTCTCTTTGCTAAACTGCTTGTGAACAGTTTCGAGAGCTTCGTCCTCGACCTTCGACATGATTGTCTTGATCGACGTATAGCCCTTCTTATGGAGGAATTCGATCAGCGTATCGTGACTGATGTTGAGTTCAGTCGCGAGTGTTCGAACGGTAATCTTCTTCGTTTTATCTATCGTCTCTTGTACCATGCTCAATGATTGTGACTCTTCACGACGAACTACCTATGAACAATCAGGTAATCCACCTAAAGCAGTCTCGTGTAGCAGGCGAGGCGCGTATATGGTCGTTACATACGTGCCTCCTCCTTTCGCATTTCCGGCGTAAGCCGGCATATACCAGCGCGCGCGCGCTGGTCAACGGAAGTCCGCATCATCTGCTTATGATGCGACACCGTCTTGTGTACCCGCTTCGACGACTTCTTTGTCGTCAGTGCGTCCTTCGACAGTTCTGTTGACAGAACCATCGCTTTTCAACGTCGTAAGGTTGATTCCGGCTTGCTCGGCAACATTCTCGATCGCGGCATCCGCTTGTGCGAATTCGCGTTCGAGGACTCCACGGATAACAGCAAGCTGTTCCGGCGTCATCCCCGGGATCCTCATGATGTCAACTTCTGACGTATTCAAAAACTCTTTTGCTGTATCAATACGGGCGCGAATAAGCTCGGTGTAAAGATCAAGACCGATCTCATCGCGGAATTCGATCAATTCAATATCCTCTTCGTCACGCGCCTCTTTTACAAGATTGATCTGGTAACCAGTCAAACGCGAAGCAAGGCGAACGTTCTGTCCCTGCTTGCCGATCGCGAGCGATACCTGATCATCCGAAACGAGGACGGTGGCTGTATGCGACTCCTCGTTAAGCTCGACCTGAAGCAGTTTAGCAGGAGAAAGTGCGCGCATCAGAAATTGAGCCGTATCCTCCGACCACGGGATTACATCAATATTCTCGTTAGCGAGTTCGCGGACGATACTATGAATGCGTACACCCTTCATGCCCACGCATGCGCCAACTGGATCGACACGATCGTCCGTTGATTCGACGGCGACCTTGGCACGCTCGCCTGGTTCACGTGCAACACCCTTGATCAGGATAATACCATCGTAGATCTCGGGGATCTCGATCTCCATCAGGCGCTCGAGGAAGCGAGGATCAGAACGCGAGAGCACCACGACAGGCGTGGAATTCGGCCCGCCGCGGCGGACTTCCTTCACGATCGCGCGGATCGTATCGCCCTTGCGCCAGCGCTCACGGCCTATCTGCTCACTTTTTGGAAGCAACAGCTCGCGACGATTATGAAGAACGAAGAGATCGCCATGGCGGATCTGATAAACTTCACCTACGAGAATATCGCCTACGAGAGCGTTATACTCATTGAAGAGATTATCCTTCTCGATCTCACGAATGCGCTGATTGAGATTCTGTTTCGCAGTTACAATCAGACGTCGTCCAAAATCTTTTCCAAGATTGACGATCTCAACATATTCATCGCCCGCTTCGAGATCTTCACCTGACTTCGCAGCGGCATCCTGCACGGAGATCTGCGTAGTCGGATCTTCGACCGTTTCTACGACCGACTTTTCGAGATAGACTTCGATGTCGCCTTTGTCCATATTCATGACGAGGTCAAACTTCGCCTCTTGTCCGTATTTCTTGCGGATCATCATGGCAAACGTCTCCTCGATCACTGACATGAGAATGTCGCGGTCGATACCCTTCTCGCGGACCATGTCCGCGAATGATTCTACAATAAGAGGATTCATGTACCTGTTGTCATTCCCGAATCAACTGCGTCCGATGCGCCCTGGCTGGTTCGGGTAATGAGTTGTGTCCCAGATTGGGAAAAATTAGCATAGCGGAAAGCTCTGATGCCTTTAGCCGGATGTTGGTCTGACTAGGTGTAGCTCCCACTTGGAAACGTTACTCAACAGGCGTCGAATGCCTAAAATTTCTTTAGAATTGGCTAAATTAGGAGAAAATCAAGAGGGATTCCCGGAAAAATCTGGCAATGCGACAAGTTTTTCGATCTCAGAGCGTGCGATCAAGACCAGTTCGACGCTATCGTCGTAGAGCTGCTCGTCAGGCTTTATGGGTATTGGAGCCACCAATTCGGTCTCCAAGGCCTTCATTAGGCCTTTTCGGGCCACTTTCCCAGTTTTTAAGGTTGGTTCTATGGCAATGTTTTCCTCGGTAAATTCGCGAAGGCGACCATGTACAGTATGGGTCTCGCCTGTGTCCCGATAGTGCACCTCGACAAGTCGATCGAGATTCTTCTCGAACTGCCAGGGCTCAACGATCGGCTCCTCCAGCCCAGGCGACATTACATCAAGACGGAAATTCTCGGAGATCTTTCCTTTGGATTCGATCGCGTCATTCAGCTCACGGCTGACAATCTCGCAGTCCTCGATTGATACAAGTCGTGCTCCATCGATGATAACTTCGATCACTGGGTTGTGCTGTGTGCCGCGCACACTGATGCGAAGCATGTGCAGACCCCGCTTCCTCGAGGCCTCTACGGCAAATGGTTCGAGGTGGCTGGAAATCTCGTGCCTGAAATCTTTTTCCATGGTCAAGGTAAAGAAGAGTGGTCCAAATTTCGTTTTACGGCTTCGAAGAGACTACTCGGAAGACTACTCTCCTGTTGAGCTGTCTGCCTTCCTCTGTTGTATTCGCATCGATCGGGTCTCGATCCCCCAATCCAGCCGCCGTTAACCTATCATTATTGATGCCAGCGCGCACAAGGTAGCTCACCACCGCTTCAGCTCGCGCCTGAGAAAGCTGAATATTATGCGCTGCCGTACCTATACTGTCAGTGTAACCTTCGATCTTAGCGGTCAGGGTACGGTTGTGTTTCAGCAATGAGACAAGCTTGTTCAGCTCGTACTTTGAATCCTTACGAAGCACTGCCTGGTCAAAATCAAAAAAGATGTTCTTTAAAACAAAGCTGCTTCCTGCTTGTAAAGAATCGAGCTCAATGGTCAAGGTCACCTCTCGATAGAGAGCGGCATTCGTCAGATCCAGGTTATCGCTGAATGGCAAGTAGTTTGGGGATTCGACTCTGAGTTCATAATTGTGACCCGACGGAAGCACAACCGCGAAATGGCCATTGAGAATATTCGTGATTGTCGATACGGTCGACGTGTCGCTCCCGATCGGAGTATAACTGACGCTCGCCTCGAGCGGCACATGTGCCTTATTAGTGACTTTGCCCGTCACGAGGATCACAGGATTCGGACGAACGTCCTGGTTGAGGGACACAATGTACAAGTCCATGTGATTCGCACCGTTGGCGGAGGAATAATAGGCCACGTCTCCACTCGCCGGTATGCTATAATAAGCATCCATCCCAGGAGTATTCAACTCCGGTCCGAGATTCTTTGGGGTCGTCCAATTGACCCAGGAATCATCCAACCGCTTCGATACGAAGACATCCGCGTCCCCATATCCGCCGTGTCCTCTCGAAGAGAAATAGAGTGACTGACCATCGGCTGCAAGGAACGGAGCAAATTCATCTTGCGGCGTATTGATCACGGGACCAAGGTTTTCAGGAGTGCCGTAATGATTGGTCGAGGCATCGATCAATCGCGAAACATAGAGATCGAGAGCGCCGTAGCCATCCTGTCGTTCAACGCTGAAGAGGATGTACTGAAAATCGGCACTGATGCACTGCGATGAGAACTGATTAGTATTGCTGTAGCCATCGATCGTTATCGAATCGATTTTCCAGCCTACGCGCGTATGTCGCGCAAAACAAAGACCGCTCACACGATTGTAGGCAAAATTCTTGATAAACAGTGTACTACCATCTGGCGAGACACCCGAGATTGCGTCGTTACCTGTTGAATTTATGGGAGCACCAAGATTCACGGGCGCAGACCAGCCCCCGTTTGGAAGGCGTCTCGATACATAGCAATCCTGCAAGTGTTCGCTGCCAAGATTTTTTGGATTGCCGATCCCCATTGTGAAAAAGAGAAGCTTTCCATCCGGAGAGATGATCGGTGATAGTTCTGAATATTCGGAATTGACTTCGTGTCCGAGATTCGTCTTCTTCAGGATTGGGCTGCGATCAATTTGCACCTTGTCCTTGGACTGCGCGAACGCGACAGACGCCGTCACCGACAGGAAAAGAACTACTAGGTAGAATGAACGAACGAGATACAAATCAAAAACGACGAATAACAAATTTCACGCACACTCCGACTCAAGTACAGCCCCGAGCGGGTCCTAGGTACGATTCGGGCAACACACGATGCTATTGTGAGAGAGGATGAAAGAAGTTGTCTCTGGAGGCGCCGCGCAGATTCGAACTGCGGAATAAAGCTTTTGCAGAGCTCTGCCTTACCACTTGGCTACGGCGCCATGACGAGAATGGTTACCCTTCTCGCGATGCACCGAAACTACGAAGCACCGTTTGATAGAGTTCCCTTTTCCCATTGGAAGGACCAGTTGTGAATATATTCGCAGCGAGAATAAGCTTACTCATGTTTCAATGAATCATCCGATTGATGGAGATCCTGTCTGTTACTGAGCTCACCAAGACGTTTGGTTCTCGGACCAAATCTGTACACGCATTACAGGGGGTCACCCTCTCTGTCAACCAGGGCGAGATATTCTCACTCCTGGGACCCAATGGCGCTGGCAAGACGACCCTGATCAAGTGTGTGCTGGGCATCGTCTTCAATACCTCTGGCACTGGCACTGTGCTGGGCCAACCGCTTGGCTCGGTGCGCGCAAAAGATCGCATCGGTTATTTGCCAGAGAATCACAGATATCCGCTTCATTTAACCGGTGAGCAGGTCCTGGGTTATTTCGGTAAACTCTCCGGAGTAAGAGGATTGACACTCGAACGCAGGATCACCGAGACTCTCGGATTGGTAGGGATGTCTGAATGGAGAACGACAAAGGTTCGAAAGTACTCCAAAGGCATGATGCAGCGGCTTGGGCTTGCGCAGGCACTTATCAACGATCCCGACCTAATTATGCTCGATGAACCGACGGATGGCGTCGATCCCGTCGGCAGAAAGGAGATCCGAGATATTTTGGGTCACCTCAAAAGCGTTCGAAAGACAATTTTTCTCAACTCGCATCTGCTCTCAGAGGTAGAACAGGTTTCTGATCGAGTTGCGATCATGAACCACGGCAAGCTCATACGGGAAGGTACAATCGATTCTCTTCTTGCCTCGCCGAACAGATATGAAATCTCTGTCGCCTCAACTGGAATCCAGCAAGCTCGAGAGATTCTTGGCGCCCACGTAATTTCTCAGACCGATAATCTGCTGGAGACAGCATATGACTCGGTCGAGGCATTGAATCTTGGCATCGATCAACTCCGCGGAGCAAATCTCATGATTGAAAGCATACATTCAAAACGAGCCAGCCTCGAAGATTTCTTCATCAAACTTGTCGGATCGTCGGAGGTAACCAAGCAATGATCAAGAAATTACTGTCGATTATTGGAGAGACTGTTCGTGAAGCACGGGCAAGGAAAACGCTGATCGGGTTCTTCATCTTTTCGACAATCATGATCGTCGTTGCGCTGCTTATTTTCCAGAAGGATTCGATCCAGCAGAACGCGCACAAACTCGCCTCTGACGCGATCTCGAACAAGGGAAAAAACGGCAAGGTAACGATGGACCTCATGGCTGCGACGGTAATCGAATACGTCTGGTCGATCATTTCAGAGATGATTTTTTTCATGACCATCTGCATCGGCATATTCTCTACAGCGGGGCTTATCACTTCGATCATGGAGAAAGGGACGATCGATCTCCTGTTGAGCAAGCCAGTACCTCGTTGGCTCTATGTTGTTGGTCGATACCTGGGAGCGCTCACGATCATTGTCTTTGAAGTGACCTATTTCGTACTCGGGTTGTGGATCGTAACCGGCATCAGCTTCGGTACATGGAGTCCAGCGTTCTTGCTAACCATCATCTACATCTCGATTGGCTTTGCAGGAATTTTTGCCGTAACGGTCTTGATCGGCACGATGAGCCGATCAAGCTGGCTTGCGATCATCCTTGGTATCACGATCTATTTTGTTACCGGAATCATTCTACCATTCGGCAAGTGGTTGGATAAGTTGATCAATGGTAGCGACTCAACCGGTGTCTTCACCGTGATTGCAGATATCGTCCATTGGACCATCCCCCAGATGAATGACATTGCGAGCAACATGGGCGAGGTGATTCTCGGCAAGCCCATGCTATTCACACCTTTGCTCGTGACCCTTGGTCTCAGTGCTGCATATCTCGCTCTTTCTTCCTGGAGTTTTTCCAGGAAGGAGTTCTAAGGCTGCCACTCTACATCTGGAACTCCGGCAGCAACATTTGCAGCTCGGGCAAGAACGTAGAGGAGATCCGAAACACGATTTAGAAATATAATATCGTGCACTCCGATATTCTCCTTAGCGCTTAGCGTAACGAGAATACGCTCCGCCCGCCGAGCCACCGTTCGAGCAAGATGAAGCCTTGCACTCGCTTCGCTCCCGCCAGGTAAAATGAATCGCTTTAGCTCTGGAAGAACAATGTTGAATTGATCTATGAATTTCTCAAGTCGCTCAATTTGCTCCTGAGTAATCCGAGGGATTGCGAACTTGATCTTTTGATCTTTTGGAGTAGCGAGATCAGCGCCCAAAACAAAGAGATCATTCTGCAGCGACAGGATGACATTGTCGATATCCGTGCCTGCGATCAGTGCGGTTCGGACCAACCCAAGGATCGAGTTTAATTCATCGACGGTTCCATACGCTTCGATTCGGAAATCATCCTTTGAGACACGCTCGCCTCCGAAGAGTCCGGTAGTGCCATCATCGCCGGTCCGCGTGTATATCTTAGCACTCATGAATTATTCCTCGATCTCGACTGAAGCATGGAGCAATTGCTTCACCATCTCGAGCTTCTTGCGTAAGGCTTCGATCTCAGGAGGATTGATTGATTTCGCAACAGGTTTTTGATAGTAGATCTCGAGGGCGTTAAGCTCGATGAGCATATCCGTAAGCACTGTAAGCGCAGTCCTAAGCCGGCCCTTTGATTCTCCGGCCTTGAATATCTCTTCTTCGAGCAGCGAGCGGTATTCTTTCACGGATTGATCAGAATACGAATCGAAGCGGAACGTCTGAACCGAAGCGCCTGACGAGCGCACGGTTTCTCCGCCCACTGCGATCCATTGTAAAGACGATAGCCTGGCGCGAGCGACCCTCGAGCGCTTCCATCGCGCCAACGGCTGGACTAACGGTGATCAGGAATAGAAACATCGCTCCTTTCGCCAGGTAATTGCGCATATGCTGTCGTTACTCCTAATTCCTTTTCGATCGTCTCGCGCTTCAGAACACCCTCGCGATAAATAATGATTCGATTTTCCTCGATGACACGCAAGATAGTGGACGGAAAATGTTCGGGAAGATTACCACCATCGATCGCGTAGTCCACCTGATCAATCAAGCCCTGTGGTACATCCGAAAGTTTTCTCGGAATAACGTCACCCATGGCTGCATCAGGGATGAGCCGATTGGAGAGGTTAGCCATCGTTGTTGTCAGTGGTTCGGCAAGCCGTTCGGTGAAGAGCCGGCAAAGCTCAGTTGATGCCAGTCGGACACCAAGTGTATTCGCGCCGCCGCGAACTCTTGTAGAGACGAAAGCCCTCGCATCAAGCACAACGGTTAACCCTTCGGCTCCAAAACATTCGAACAGTCGATATTCGAGTCCAAATCTGAACTGCGCAAACGACTCTGCCTGGCGGAGATCGTAGGTGATACTAAGCAATGCGCGCGAGCGCTCTCTATCTTTAAGTGCGAAAATCTTTTCCGTTGCATTCGCAGAACTCAACGCACCGCCAATGCCATAGACCGTCTCGGTTGGATAGATGATCACCCCGCCTTTGCGAAGACACTCAAATATTTCCTCAAGGCGGGTCTCGTCTC
This sequence comes from Ignavibacteria bacterium, assembly GCA_013287605.1. Classification (GTDB taxonomy): domain Bacteria; phylum Bacteroidota; class Ignavibacteria; order Palsa-1295; family Palsa-1295; genus JABDDM01. The sequence continues at coordinate 14,627 of JABDDM010000004.1, forward strand.
GCAGTATAAGACTCTCGCTGATGATCATTGAACGCGGGTAATTAAGAAAGTGGCTTCAAGTACCTGATCTACCGAGATGCGTTTCATGCAGTCATGCGTGTGAATGGGACAAACTTCTGGTCCATGAGAGGTGCACGGTCTGCACCATACCTCAGATTCTACAACTGCTCCCCATTCACTAGGCGGTGCGAAACCGAATTCAGACACTGTGGGACCGAAGATCGCAACGACAGGTGTGCGAACTGCAGTTGCAATATGAACTGGAGCGCTATCGTTAGCAATCACAACTTGAGCGCAAGCGATGATCGAAGCTGCTTCGACGAAAGAAGTCTGCCCTGTAAGATCAACACAGAGCGCATTACCTGACGCGACGATTGCCCCTCGTTGGTGATCATTTATAGCTCCGATGATCACGCTGGGAATGGATTGCTCCTCAAATGTCGCAACCACAGACTGAAACCGCTCCGCTCCCCAGCACTTTGTTGCCCATACACTGCCAGGGGCGACAACAATATATTCCGATGGAAGATTGAATTTCCCGTTTATCATTGGCGGCGCAAGCCGTGGTAAAGTCTTGCCAGAAAATCCCTGATAGTCTTGAGAAAGAATACTGATAAACACTTCGCTTCGTGGTCTTCCAGCGAGGTGTTGGTCATCGAGAAAGCGTATGTTCGGGATATGCGATCGCTCGATCAGCGCGCTATTCCGAGTCGAAGGATTTAACACGAACGCTACATCATAAGCCCCTTCCGTCAACTCACCGGCCATTCTCTTGATCCCTTCGACTCCAGTATCACTGCCATATTTGTCGAATGACTTCACTTCATCGATGGCAGGCGCACATCTGATAAGGTCAGCAACTTCTGGCCTGACCAGATAGGTGATAGTTGTCTCGGGTTGGAGACGTTTAATCTCTTCTGCGACGGCAGTAGCGATCACAGCATCGCCCGGGAATGCAGTCTCGACAACGAGGACTCGATTAAATTTTGGCATGTTTCCATCGCTTATGCTGCCAGAGCCACTCACTGGGATGCTCGATGATCGCATGCTCGAGGAGTGCAGTGTGGCGACGGGTTAGTTCTCGAACATTTTCTTCAGAATCGCCTTTGAGGTCAGCATACTCTATCGTTTCAAATCTGACAGCGTAACGACCGTCCGAGAGCCTGGTTGGAGCGTAAAAGATCATTTCTGCCCGTGTCCTTAGTGCGAGTCTTGCAGCGCCCTCGAATGTCGGTACCTCTCTGCCAAAGAATGGCACGCGAACACTATCAGCCGGTGCAGCCTGATCGGTAAGCATTGACACAGCTTCCCCTCGTTGAAGAGCACGAAAGAGCGTCAATACGTCGCCGGCATTAACTAACTGTCCGCCGAACCGCTGCCTCATCCTTGAAACGAAGCGTTCTGCAAATCCCTTAGTCTGGTTCTTTACAACAAGATAGAACGACTTCTTGAGAAAAAGATTAAAGCCTATTCCACCCCACTCCCAGTTAGAAAGATGACCACTAAGAATGAGAACGCCTTTACCAGATTCAAGAGCGGATTGAAGAATCTCGGGATTGACAAGTTGAAGACCGTAACGGAATGTATCGCGACTTGCGAACCGCAGATAAAGCATCTCGGCGAAAACCCTTCCGAGATTGACGTAAGATGCTGAAGCGATTCGACGAATGTGGGCCTCGGACTCAAGAGGAAATGCATGCCTAAGATTTTGCAGGGTTACATCTCGTCTGATCCCCAACCAATAGGCGACAAGGGCTAACGTACTGCCGATCAGATCAAGTAGTTGGCGCAAAAGAGGCGCTCTCGATCAAAAAGTTTTTTTTGCGTCGCGAGTGTACCAATCGGGTTCGGAGGTCTCACCTTTCACGTTGCTGTGGATCAACACATACTTTCCGGCGCCCTGACGATCAATGAAAATGAAGTGCGGAAGTGAGGGTGTGTATTTCAGTTCACCAGTCTCTTCTCCCAGATTTGAGTTCACAATCATGTTCATATTGGTGTATTCCCAGACGACTGAGGGAAGTGCATCTGTTGTAAATGGTTTGCTAAATTCACGATCGCATGGTCCGTAAGTCATATAGATCCTGCCCATATCGCTCTTCCATCCGACTGTTTTCTGATGGGTAAATCTCTTATTCGCCTCTTCTGTACGCTGAGCGTAAATGCGGTAGAAGTCGAGCGGCTTATCGGTAGGCTTGTCAAACTTTCTCCAGAAATTGAAGAAGAACTTTCGCTTGGCTTCTGAATCAGTGATTGTCTTCCAGGCTTTCTTGTCATCGGCGCTTGCTATGTATCGTGCCTGTTCAAATCGCTCGTTCAGCTCGTTGTCTGACATCTTGCTTATGTCAGCGTTCAGATAGATCCCCTGGTCATCTGTTGGAGTAGTTGGTGCTGCTGCCGCAGCGCTTTCTTCAGAAAGTTTGATACTGCTCTCATAATAAAATGTCTTTGCAGCGCGAGCCTCTTCATTCCCATTACGACTCGCAGAGATGATCAGTTTGTAGCTATCACCGGGCAGGCCGTCAACATCAAGACTGCCGAGAACAGGAATCGATTGGGCGATGAGCTCCTGATTGCGTGTTGTATTGACAAGCGTGTGGCCGGCACCATCCTGGATCACAGCGGTAATTTGGGCAGTCGTCCCAGCTTTTACAAGTGATGCCGGAAGATAGAGTTCTGCATAATAAAAGAGCTTGTTGTACATCTCTCCGAAAACTGACGATGGATTAGGAGTAACGATATAGCCGACCTTCTCCAGCGGATTTCCATCGGTGGTTGCCTTTTCCAAATTCGAGGCAAGCTCGATGGAGCTAAGTGACAATCGATCAGTAAAGAGTTCTGGAACGGGGACATCCCGCACTAAGGTGGAATCGGTACCAATTGATCCATCCTTCCGCTTGTATCTCCATAGAAGCACTACGTGTACAGGGACCCCATACCCAATGGGAAGATTTGCCACACCCACTACTTTGGTCGCTCCCGCCGACTCGAATTCGTGCTTTGTCCCAGTGAAATGTACTTGCTGCTGAACCTCTTGGCTCGCAACGAGTTTGCCCGACTGCCACGCTTCAGCCCTGGCGTTGATGGGTGCCGTCCAGCCGCCCTTATCAGGCGAAAAACTCAATGTTTGGTAGAGGATCCCATAGTCGATCTCGACCATTGCCTTGGCTGAATCGAGTCTGAATGCCGTAGCATCCATCTCCGCTCCTCCAGCGGGTGTCTCCTGCGCCTCTGCAATCGGAACATGATTGCTGACGAGCAATGCAGTTAGGAATAGTCCAAGAACGAAATGTTTCATGATCATCCAATTGCTACGACATGACACGTGAATGGGTTTCGGGAACGACGGATACTCCCCCAAAATAGTTCGAGCGCCCTCGAGGATGAAAGCGCTCAAGACTAACTGTAAATCCTTCGACCTATTACTGGAAGGCAGCGCTGATCGAGATCCTGTGGATCAGTCCAAATGTTCGCGTCGGCGAGATCGCGTAATCAATGTTTCCGTTAAAATCTTCCGACTTATACCGGACGCCTAGACCGCCGGCAATTCCCAACTGATCCTGGTTAAAGGCGTATCCTGCTCTCAGGGCAAGGAGGTCATTCCAAAGATATTCTCCACCAAGATTTATCGTCTCTGCATTGTCCGAATGAGTGGCGAAGTCAACGGCGACGTTCAATTTCTGGCCCTCAATTTTCCCCTGAAAAATATCGGTTGCTACACCAATGCGGAAAGTAAGAGGAATTGGAAAATCGCTGGTAACCAAGCGCGTATCAAGTTGGCGACCCACCACGTTGAGCGAAGGATTATTTGCCAGCAAGGCTAATGAATTCCCGGTGAAGCCACGATCAGGTCCGAGATTAGAGAGATCAAGAGAGATCTTCATATTATAGAAGTCGGTCTGATACAGCGAACCAGCATCGAAGGAAATACCATCGGCAGAAAGGTCGAGGATGGCGTTATGGATATACCTGGCCGTCACACCGAACGAGAATCGATCCGTTAGTGCACCAGCAAGGGTGAGTCCGATTGCAAGGTCATTCGCATTGAATGTCCCTGCATTGTAGTCTTTATCGATCGTAGCCTTACGCATGGAGCCGTAATCGACGAACGTCATACTAATACCCGCGCGATACTTCTCACTAATAGGGAGAACCGCACCTACAAAGTTATGCGAAATATCCCCAAACCACCGAGTATATGTTGCGCCGACATTTATGCCATTTCCGATCTTTGCGATACCAGCCGGATTCCAATAGAGCGCCGTAATGTCGTCAGCGAGAGCGCTGAACGCGCCTCCCATTGCTGCTGCACGAGCACCTACCCAGATATTCTGGAATGTTGCGCCCGTCGAACCGACATTAGTGAAATTGGAATTCGTCGTTGTAGTTGCCGTTCCCTGAGCATGAACCAGGCTGCTCGATGCAAACCCAGCCACAATCAATAGCGACAACCCAAAACGACGCATGCTTGGCAGTGACACTTTAGACGTATAAACCATACTGTTCATCAACTCTTTGAAACTTCGAATTACCTGATCCTGAAGACACCCGGGTATCACAGGGGTCCACAGTTAGTTTGATGCGGGCTTGATGATATGAAAACCACCGAGCACAACGGCGAACTTCGTCGTTGTTTCGCCGATCGCGGCAAGATGTTCGTCACGAGCTATGATCCTCGCGATCAAGACCTGACTACCAACACGCTGCCTGCCTTCAGTAAGGAGATTCCATTCTTCCTGCGAATAACGATCACCGAGTCGTGTATAATCGTAGGTGGTGATATTTCCACCAATGTTATTCGGATCCGGAATCGATGTCGAGGAATATCCATTATGTTCGATCGTCTTGATCAGATCACCAGATATGGAATAGATCTCAATCGTACACCGCGGAGGAAGTCTCGTAAAATAGAGCTTCGCATTGTCAGTGCTTGATTGGCCATCATGCGTAACGATGTAAGGATTCGGAACAACCTGCACTTGATCGAGCACCGCTTTCACATCATACAATCTGGCATCAGCAAAGTTCGTGTTGTTATTGCCAGATGTATAGATCGCGAATGACGAGTCAGGGAATGGCAGCCCACTTACGCCTCCTGAGAACGTAATAGTGAGTTTGTCCCCTGCTTTGAAGTCAGCTACCGGCGTTGCGGCAATTGTAGTATCACCGACCTCTGTCGCAAGAATTCTCTGCGGGTTCAGTATGATCTCCGCTCCACCTAAGCGAAGGCGATGAACCGTGATCAAATGCTTGGAGCCCGAAGAATTATCGGCAAGATTGTTATTCGAGAAATAGAGAGCATCGACTGTGTGACGATCCAGCCCGGTGAACGGCGCCAGATTAGAATTCGCCGACTTATCATCAACGGTATAGTGATATGCGTCCAGCGCAAAATGACCGGGGATCGGAACAAGCATTGAATCCGGATCTGACCAGGTTGGCACCGGTGTGGCTCCACAACCGCTCGAAGAATAGTATCGGCAATCGAATTCGGTTGTTACGTCATTTACCTTGCCCGGACGGATCGGCTTCAACTGGCCGCACGGCTGAGCGATGCTTTTGATCGTAACCGGAAGCACCATCGGTTTGAAGGTTGTCTTCGTGGTCTTATCGGTAATCTGATCCTCGTGGATCACCTTCTTTTGAATCGTGTCAAATTCATCACCAACAAATGGGATCGCGTCGCCAAAATCAACTTCATAGGTCGCATTGCCCAACGATCCGAGGAAGGATGGATTGGTCACGCTATCAAGTTGCGACAGGCTGACGGGCGGGTCAGTGACCGGCGGTGCATGCATCGTACGATTCGATAGGCGCACTCCAAGTGGATCAGCGCCAGTAACATCGATTGAATGCAAACGATAGGGTGCTTTCAATTGCGTAAACTGGTAATCGACGAGCAGACGGAACGCCTGGTCGATCAATTGATTTGGCGCAAATGCATTGTTCTCGGTAATGAAACGCCCAACAAACGTCGAATCTCCCTGCTGTCCAATCACATGGTTTACTAATCCTGTAGGGAAATTATATGGCGTGATCGGCGGGCTCGCGAGTGGGTTGAAAAGCTGATCGTATGTCAGATTCACCCCCTGTCGTTGCTCAGTCACATCGACATAGAGATTGAGAGGGCTTTGATTGATCACAGGCGCTGGATTGCCAAATGCCTGTGCGAACTCCGCCCAACGTGGCTGAAGCTTTACATACACCGTGTCGTTCGTGAATAGCTGCTCGAACTTCCCGGTATCGGCGATATCGATTGTGATCGCCTTAATCCCGTTGCCTACACACCCAAGAATACCTGGCGAAAGCTTTGTTGAATCTGGGATACCAACGAACGGTGGCTTTGTCGGAATTTCTGAAACGAAATTCTTCGGTGGAACAATAGCCGTATAGAGAGGGCCAACATTGTTGATCGAATCGTACTCATCGTACGCAATAAGATAGTAGTAATACTTCACACCATTCTTCAAGCCTTCGCTACTTTCCAGCGTGCCATTATGGTTATCATCACCAACATCAAAATACGAATGCGGAATCGGATTCGGCGTATTATTGAGTCGGTGAAAACGGAAGCCAGCTACCTTGCCTTTTGAATTGAAGACAGTATCCTGTCTGAAATTGTATAGTGCCCACTCGCCGAGTTTTATGACCGGGTTTTGACCGTCAGGTCGAATGGTCGAATCATGGTCACTTCGAGTCGTGCGGTAAAGCTGATATCCAATGAACGGAAGAGCGACAGCACTATCGGTAAGCGGGTCGAACGAGCGTTCAGAGGCGGAATCCCACGTTACCATCACCGCACGGTCCAATGCCTGCGTGTAAAGGTTTGGCACCTCCGGTGGGACAGGTGAAAGGAAATGATGTAGCTGCGGCGCCGTATCCGAACCAACCCGATTGTTGAAAACACTCTGAGCGAATGCCATCAAGCGTATGCACGAATCGATATTCTTTTGCAGCGTCTTCGTATCTGCGAGTGCGATACCGATGCCGATTGTTGTCTCAACCGATTTGCCTGGGGGCAGTATGAACGGACCAGTTGCGAAGAGCAAGCGCATATCACCTTTGGCGTTCTTATCCGTGTTCAGGATATTGGCCGCCATAAAGTCATATCGAAGGTCCTGCGTGCTTGGGTCATTCTGAAGCGTCCATTTCTGGAACGTCTTAAGGCCAAGCTGCTGCAAGCCGCTCGGGCCGTAACCACCCAGAGCCGCACTATCGCTGTTGTCGACGATCTCACCATTGCTCGGGTTGATCGTTGGAGATTCAAGGAAGGAGAAGCCTATGACGCCATATTCTTTTCCTTGCTCCTGCTCGCTCCATTGGTAGCCCATATTCAACTTTGAAGGATGGCTGCGATAGGGTTCAGCGAGACCGGGATTCTGCAAAGTTGTTACAGCGTCCGCATCAGCGAGGTACGTATTGTGATCATTCTGGGGATCACCAAGATCAGGATCGAATGCCGGAGCGAGATAACACTCGTGCAGAGTATCTTTGGTCGTTGTGTTCGTCACCTTGTATCGGACGAACAAGAGATCGCGATATTTACCGAAGCTCCAGCTGTAGATCACTTCCTGGATGTTCAGCCCAAAGGGATATCCGGTGTTGGGTCTGTATTCCGGGTTCTGAGTATTGTCGGCATCGTCATAAAAATCGATAATGTCTTCCTGCGACAACATTGCGGGCGTTGCGATCTTCTTGTTGGTCGCTCCCATCTTTGTCTGCAGCGCTTGCTGATCACGATCCGCTATCTTCGAGACATAGTCTCCAAAATAGAAATTCTGCTTAATAGTTCTTGTTGCGGACGTGTCCCAGAGCGGCCAATGCACATTGATATCAGGCACAAATGCTGACGGCGCACCTGAATAAGTACCCTTGTACTTATCGTAACGCGAACTCATGTAGGTGATGAACTTCGTGTCTGCTTTTGTCGCCTCGTCGGGATCCCCCCACTCGCCTGGGCCATACCAGCCCGCGCCAGAGTTAGGATTATATCCGATCTCACATAGCTTCTGTCGGCGCCCGGCAATAACTTTCTTCGTAGCGAACCAGAGGCCTCCACCAAAAATATAGGAGTTGGAAGATCCACGCGGCCAAAACAAGCCTTCAGCCTGGTTGTTGCCCGAGTTGAAAATAACACCTTTGTTTGTCGTATAGAAAAAGATGTTGCTGTAATTATTGGTCTGACGCATGAACCGTTCGGGCTCAATTTTGTCCTTCTTCCCTTTCGGAATCGGCCTAGAAGAGGCTTGACCAACTAACATCGCGGGCACGATGAGAACACCCAGGAGGAGCATCACCTTCCGCTGTAAGCGAGAACGAACGAATGATCGTGAAACCATCATCACTTTGTTGAATTCAAAACTTGGCTATAAACACTCTTCAAAAATCTTCATCGGAATGGAAGTATCCATTTCACTTAGAATCGAAGTGCGACGTTCAAGAAGAAACGGCGCGGTGCCTGGTAATTGGTGCGGCGAGCGAATCGATCGTGGCGAAGTAGATCGTACATCGTCTGCTGCTCGGCAAGCGAGACCTTCCCATCGTGGTTGAGATCAGCACGGGGATTGTAAAGCAATTTCCCGAGCGGATCGTACTGCGGTCCAAACATCTGGATGATCGCGTTCGTCGGGTTATTATAGAATTCCTGTGTCGCCAACAACTTGTTGTTAGAACCGTCATCATCGCCCTGACCCGTCTGCGCATACACGCGGATAGGCTCTGTGCGATTGAAGAGGTTCGTCACTTCGAGCGTTAAGTCGAGGAAGAAATTCTTCATACCCTCACCGAAGATATCACCAAATGGTATCGTGCGTGTAAGCTGAGCGTCGGTCTGAAAGTAGTCGGGCTGACGTTCCGCGTTGAACTCGCCAATTTGCACGCCCTTTTGATCAAGACGCGTGTAAGGCGTACCAGTCTGGTACTCGGTCGTCGAGGATAGCGAAATGTTCTGAAGAAGTTTTGTACCGAATATTGTCGGTCCCTCACCCTTTTGGAAATTCAGGTTGAAGATGAACTGTGCTACATGTGTACGATCATAGTCCAGTGCGAATGGCTGCAGCGGCAGGACTGCATTCTCAGAATTCGGATTCGCGTTGAGGAGCAATTGGTAATTTGAAACGGCCGATGAGGATGTTCCTTTCGCGACAGAGTATGTGTAATTTAGTCGCGCAGAGAAGTTATTCGACATCCGCTTATCCATCGTCAACTGCAAACTCCGAACATTGCCGTACTGATCATCAGAGTAGATCGTGTAAGCAATCGGGAGCAACGGTCCGCTGATTTGCTGCAATCCCGTATGATTACGGAGATCCTTGTAGATCCCTTCAATGCTCACCGCAAATACGTCGCTAAGCTGGGTATTGAAGCCAACGGTAATTTCTTTCGTCCGCTCTGCTTTCAGCGCCCCGTTACCAATAATCTGGTTACCTCGAGCGAATACCTGTTGAAGATTGCCACTTGTATTCGACAACACGTCTGTTAACAGTGGCTCCTTGAAATACCAGCCGTAGTTAAAGTTAAACGTGGTCTGTTCGGTAACGGCGTATGTGATACCTAAGCGCGGGCTCAATTGCGTCTGGATCGGTGCGGTGCCCACGTTATACGTCGTCACAGTGTCAATCTTATGCGTGATGCTGTTCAAGACATAATTCGTGTGGAACGGATCGAACAGATTCGTGATATTGCGATCTGAGCCCGGACTATAATAATCGAAGCGGACGCCAGGAGCAAAGGTGATATCTGCAAACTCCATCTTATCTTCAACGAAGACATCACCATAGCTTGGTCTCACATCGAACGAGTCCTTAAACGGGTTCGCATCCCAGGGTAACTGGTTCGAAGTACTCGCTACGTGCCAGAAGTGACCCTCTACCCCTCCATTTAATAAGTGCGCTCCAACCTGCTGAGTGTAGTTACCGTCGAACTGAATCTGCTGGCGCTGATCGAACGTGTAACCGCCCGCATTGCCGGCAGTGGCAAATTGATTGTATAACCCATACGAATTTGCCGTTGTTTGAGTGATGAGTGGACCCTCAATATGCCCGGTGAGCGGATTAATGCCGGCGCTTGTAAGCGTCTTTACCTGCGCAGGATTCGTTGGATCAGGGATCTGTCGCGAGACTGGAGCGTAGATGTCAATGATCCCATCAGGTCCAGGGGTCAGAATATGATTGTTATCGTCGTAGGTGTACTTATCAGTTGGAGTGTATATATTGTACAACGAGAACAAACCGCCAGTGTGCGAATGATCATACTTACCCTCGTCGAATGTCTTTGTAAGATAACTTAGGTCGAACTGAAGAACACCCTCCCCGATCTGCTTATTGCCACCCAACGTATAAAGATTATTGAGCTCATTGCTAGCGGTTAGATTCGCCGGGTCCGCATAATAATAGAAAACGTCGTTGTATTGCCGGCTGTCAGAACCAATGGCAACATCCGCATTAAGATTGAATCCAAGCAGTCCAAAAGTCAATTTGCCGGTGACCGTTCGGTAGATGTGGCTCCGATTTGGAAGTTGACCAGCAGTATTGCCAACCGGGTCGCGCACATCTAATCCCTCGTTGACATATATGGGGGTCGTAAAATAATTGTCGAATTCACGGGTGTTCCCTTTGGCGGTGATATAGTATTTCAACTCATCGGTAAGCGGACCACCCAAAGCAACTTCGTAGATCTTGTCGTTCTGTCCCAACTGCCTGTAGCCATTGCTCGAATAGCCAAACAACGCGGGAAGATCCTGGCGATAGTTGAACAGAAATTCGAAGGCTTCTCCGCCTGCTTTAGTTGTGGAGTTTGCCATCCCACCGGTGAAATTTCCATACTTCGCACCTGCGCCTGCAGAGACGACATTAATTTCGGATATTGCAAATTTCGAAAGACCGTTTTGAAGCGCACTCGTATGGCCGTCAACTGGATCGACCGTTTCCTGACCGTTGATGCGAATCGAGTTAGATGTGCCGCGGCTACCGTTAAAGCTTAGTCCGCCATTCGTAGCATCAGTATAGACACCAGGGGTTAGACGGATGATTTCATCAAGACGTTGACGACCAGGCGTATTCACAACATTTGAGGCCGTGAATTTTCGGCCCACATCGGTCGTAGTCTTCGAAACCATGATCTTCTCGGTCGATACGATGATCGTGTCGACATCGGAATTCGTTAGTTTGAAGGTCAGGGTAGTCGTTTCGTCGGAAAGGACCTTCACATTGGAGATGGTCTGAGGCTTGTACCCAGCGTACTTTGCCATCACATGATAGCCCTCACTCGGTGCAACGTTTATAATCGTCGCGAAGCCGTCATCTTTGGTATAGGCACCCTGCTTGGTCTCAATGACCTGGACGGTAGCGCGTACCAGCGCTTCTCCCGTTTTCGCATCGACGACCTTAGCACGGATCTTACCCGTTTGTGCCGAGGCGGCAGTGAACGAAACAACGAGGGCTACGGCAACGTAGCACATCGAGATGAGGGAGCGAGTAGAAAGAACTCTTCTCAGATTCATCGTAAAAGCTAACGAGTACAAAGGTTAACACACCGAACACACACCACCGGCGCAGAGCGCTCCAAGGGTCTACAGCAACATATCGTCAGGAAGCTTCCCCGCTACTGAAGAGCCATATGGGCTTTCGGGGAAATTCGTCTATTTCCTGAACACACAACTCTCGCGTAAGTCGCAGGAAAGGCCTACCTTAATTTGATCGGCCGATCAGAGCATGCTACAAAAGGAGATTCTCCACTGCAGGGCGAGACTTGGAGCATCCCGGCCGAAAACCAAAGTTCTCAGCCGGGCGACGCAACACCTATTTCGACAATACCATTCTCTGTGTGAACGACTGGCCGTTCGCCTTCATGGTATATGAATAAACTCCGCTTGTGAGCATGCTTGCATCAAACTTCACATAGTGCGACCCAGCAGAAATCTGACCGTTCAAAAGCGTTGCAACGACTCGACCGAGCACATCCGAAACCGTCAACTCAACATTTGATGTCTTCGCAAGTGTAAACTTGATTGTCGTCGATGGGTTGAAGGGGTTTGGATAGTTCTGAGCCATAGTAAAAGTTGTGGGCAAGATCTGATCAACTTTCAAATTGCCCAATGACCTATAATACCACCCAACTTCGTCCCAGCCTGGGTAGCCTGCATTTTCCCATAGTCCCGCTGCGGTGTCTGCAGCAAAGAGAATGTTATATCCGAAGTTTGAGCCTGTCGGCGGATTGTAGCTGGAAACTTCGGGGAAACGGTAATCATAGTGAACAACCGTCGATGCATCATTTGTCAGTACTCCAGCTGATGGAGTCCAACTCGTCCCGTTATCCCCAGTATGCATTTCGTAGATACCTGAATAGGGATAAATAAGCGTATCGTTCACCTGCTCGAGATCATTTTGCCAGGCTTGGAAAAACACTCCCCATTTACCCGGCGTGGAGCTTCTAGCAATCGTTGGAAACTGGATGCTTACTACGCCCTGCGGCTCGAATGTGCCGGTACTTGGCGCCTGCCATATCGGTGATCTGCCTGTGTCGACTGTACCAGGCCAAGTCTTGGAGAGCAACACGTTGACGTGCATCGTAGCAGTATTTGTGTCACCATCCCAATATCCGATTCCCCCTGAATTAGGCATGTAAAGGTCACCCGAAGTTTTTTCCTGATCTTCCCAAAGCCCAGTGATTAGTTTTACCTTTTCGCCATCGTAAAACATGTCCAGACCAAAACCGGGACGAAGGAAGAATCCAGCAGTGTTAGAAGTGCTGAGCGTGCTCCAAATGGGCTGATAATTAGAAACCCAGGTTGCCCCAGCGTCTTTTGACTCAGCAAAATAGAGACCGAGGTCCGGAGTGTTGAAATCGTAGTTGTCCCAAGCTAGGCCAAGCTTCCCTGTGGGGGATACGCGTAGAACATATTCACCACCAGAAGTCCGTCCTTCGGTTCCACCTGGACCGTTCGGGCCAGTCTTCCATCCGTTCCATGTCGCGCTGCCTGTTGCATCCAATGTGAAGGATCCGATCTCCGAGGGATAGAAGGTGAACTTGCCATCATGCTGTTCAGCGTTCGTCTCATTCAACGAGGCTGCCATGTAGACAGTCTGATTGTCCGGCGAAACCGCGATGCTTGGCCAGAGAATGTCTCGTAGTCCAGTGGTAACTGTTGCCTTGCGGTCTGTTAAGGTCTCCTTGAAATTACCAGCTCCGGGATCACCCATTTCAACATAGAGTGCGCATATGAAATCAGTTGCAGAGGCAGCCGCGTAACGGTGTGCACCGATGATAGGCACATAGTTCGCTCCCCTTTTGTACAGAATCATGTCCGGAAAACCAGCGCGAACCGACGAAATGGCTTTTGGCGCTGACCACGTAACACCACCATCATTACTGAATACGTAAAATATGTTTCGAGTCGGGTACGCACCGCCCACAGTATCCGCAACACCGATATTTGGAGCTGCCATCACCACAGCATGGATTCGCTGTGGATTTAATGGATCCACCTGGATATTGTGAAGCCCTCCATGATTGGTCTGAACGTGATACTTTGTAGAAACTCCGATAAAGACAGCTCCCGGAATCGCGATTGACTCGGGTAAGCGGTTGTCCTTCGTGTTCAACACCTGCTCCAAGTGCCGTCCGATTGCCGAGATCGTCTCAGCATTGGCTGCACGCCCAATTCCAGTCGCTGGGGCGGAGGCGCGTAGGCCCTGTTGAGCCATTACATCAGAACCAATAAAGAGAAGGAAGAAGGAAAAAATCGAAAGTAACCGAGTTCTCATGTTCATTACTGGGTGGTTCACAAACGGAAGAAAAAGGATATCAGCCTCAGTACGCCTCGTGACATATCCAAGACCTGCAAAATAACTCATTTTTTCAAACTTGTAACAAAATCCGAGCTAAATCGTATGCGTCGGGTTTGTCTGAAAGCTTACCCACTCCTGCGAGCCGACAAAACTTCGCAATTGCTTAACTCCCCTACCCGTCTCGCTTGAAGTGCGGAATATCCCGGCTAGTTCAGGGTGGTGTTGACGCAGGTGCTTCTCGTGAGCAGCGGCTTCCTGCTGTTTGATCTTGTCAATTTTCGTCAGCGCCACATACGTCGGTATCCCAGCCTCCGAAAGCCACTCGATCGCCGCGTCGTCGGAAGCAATACCGGGGTGTCTGCTATCGATGAGAAGAAGCACCAGCCGGAGATTTTCACTTTTCTTCAGGTAATCCTGAGACAACTTTGCCCATTCGATGCGTGATGTCTTAGCAGCTTTCGCATAACCGTAGCCTGGCATGTCAACAAGATAGAACGCGTCGTCGATTCGAAAGTAATTGAGCAGTTGCGTTTTTCCTGGTGTTGAACTAGTCTTCGCAAGATTTCGCCGCTCAGTTAACGCATTGATGAGCGACGACTTCCCTACATTCGAACGACCCAAAAGCGCGATTTCCGGACGGCCTTCCGCCCGAAGATCTCCCCAGCGACTGACACTCGTGACAAACTCTGCATTAAGCTTCACTTACAATACGCGTCTGACAGGTGTCGGTTACTGAACAAATGTGACGGAATGTGGGGTGAGATTGATATTTTCGCTGCCGTGGCTGCGACAGATTGCAATGTCCTCGATGCGAACACCGAATCTACCGGGCAGATAAACTCCGGGCTCGATAGAGAAGGCCATCCCCTCGTCGAGCGCTTCCTGATTGCCTTGACGGATGTAGGGATGCTCGTGGACGTCAATTCCGATACCATGACCCGTGCGGTGCGTAAAGTAGTCGCCATAGCCTGCGTCAGCGATAACCTTGCGAGCTGCACGGTCAATATCTTCACATGCAGCACCAACTTTCACTGCTGCATGTGCAGCAGCGTTCGCCTCATTCACAATTTCATGTACTCGCTCGTATTCCGAATCAAGCGATCCACCTTTTACGACGACCATTCGGGTCATGTCGCTTTGATAACCTTTGTACGTGCCGCCAAAATCAAGCACGATGCTGTCGCCAGGCTGGATGACTCGATCGCCGGCTTCATGATGAGGCTTTGCTCCATTTGGCCCAGAGCCTACAATGCCAAATTGCATTTGCTCCTGCCCATGCACGAGCAACAACCGTTGGATCTCTGCTGCGATCTCGCTCTCTTTTCTTCCAGCGAATTTCTGCTGCGTCAGTTCGGAAAATGTTTTGTCGGCGATCGCGGCGGCTTCCTTCATAAGGTTGATCTCAGCCTCAGACTTGCGCGATCGAAGTTGCTGCATGATCACGCTTGCTTTGGACCAGGTCGCCTTGAGAGCTAATGCTTGGAGATCAAGCAGGAAGGCACTCCAGAGCTGATCGTCAACAGCGACGGTACCCGAAGATGTATCCGCAACAAAAGCTTTGGTGGCAGCAGCAGGACCAGTTGCGTCAGACCACTCGATGATTTCTGCTTCAATACCCGAATCCTCCGCTCCGAGGCGCTCAAACGTAGGAAGAAGCAGCGAGGCTTTTCCTGTTGCGGGAAGTTGGAACAGATAGATGCGCTCACTGATGATCGCGCGAATGCCGGTTAGGTAAAAGAGATTCGAGCCAGGACCGATGAACAAACGCGAGACTCCGCGATGCTGCATCTCGCTTTGTGCTTTGAGAATTCTATTTCGATGTTCTGATTGCATCGCTCGAACGGTTAGGATCCGCAGTTTACCAGAATTGTCTTGTCCCTAAAATAAAAGAGGCGGGATTGATGCCCGCCTCTCTTCAAAGCTCCGCTTTTATTGGGCGATGACGTTCACGCGCACTTTGCCCTGTACGCCGTGCTTGAGCTTGACGGCGACATCATGGGATCCAAGTGTGCGGATCGGCTCATCGAGCACGATCGAGCGACGGTCGATCGCATAACCTTGATTGCCAAGATTATCCGAGACCATCTGCGAAGTGACAGAGCCATAGAGGCGGTCCTCTTCACCGACTTTCATCGGGATCGTGACCGACACATCGCCGAGACGCTTCGCAAAATCTTCGGCATCAACCTTCTCACGAGCAACTACTCGCGAACGCTGCTTCATTTCTTCTTCGATACGACGCAGCGCACCTTCGGTAGCCACGTAGGCAAGCCCACGAGGCACAAGGAAGTTGCGGGCAAAACCGTCGCGGACCACTACGGCCTCGCCAGCTCTGCCAAGCTTCTCAACTTCCTTGCGTAGAATTACTTTCATAGTTCTGGTGCGTTAATAAATAGGAATCACAATCTGTCCGAGTGCGCGAAGAGTATGCTGGAGTTCATCCAGCGTATCTTCACCAGAAAAAGTCTTAAATGACTTCTTCGGCGATCTCTTCCTTCGGAACGCGGATGCGGCCTGCGGCAGCAGCTTCTTCGGCCTGGAGCGCGTTTGCGGCATCGAGTGCGCGACGGGCGGTAACATCCTGAACGCGTTTTTTCATCGCGGCGCGCATCTTGAAGTTCTCGTCTGGCATGACAAGGGTAAGCCAACGAACGACACTTTCATCAAGCTGATAGACACGCTCGAGCTTTGCGATGACGGGACCGGCAGCACGGAAATGGAGCGACACGTAGATCGCGTGGTCTTCTTTCTCGATCGGGTAAGCAAGCTTGCGGCGACCCCAGCGTTCGGTCTCGATCAGCGTACCACCGTTTTTCGTGACGGAGTCCTCAACTTTTGAGATGATTGCGTTCTGCGCATCTTCCTCAAGGCTGCCTTTGATAATGAATGTTGATTCGTAGCGTGTCTCTTCTGCCTGTGCCATTGTATAGTTTGTTCCTCTGGATACTGCGGCCGGAGTTTCCGGGCTTTCACACCCGCGACTCGTTCCTCCGCCCTGCGTAGCCCACAATGTGCCTTTTATTGGCCTTTGCGAGCAGGAAATCTGGATTAGAAGGGGCTAAACGGCAAGCGCGAGGTGGCAGTTCCGGCAGGCACAGATCCGGAGCTTAGCGATGGGTCTTATAGGACTTATGTTACCTATAGGATCAATGAATTCAAAAGAGCTTAATGCTTAGGTGCTCCGGTCGGCGGAAAGAGTTTGCTATTCGAAAATTCCGGGAGGAGAGCCATTAGGTCCTCGGGCCGCATATTGGTCGCATCAAGGAAGCCCCAAGTCTGGCCTGCGTTCAGCGAGACACCGATGAGGAATCCGTTGTTCAGCGATAGTGCGGTCTTTTTGTGCTCGTGAAGTGACAAAACAAACGGCAGTGTGACCGCAATATGATTGCCGATTGCCACCAATTCGACCGCATCGTTGACAGCGAAGCTCGCGGGATAATCGCCCGCATCTGCCGCACGGCGCATACTCTCGCCTACCTTCTCCACAAACCGAGTCCTACCACCCATCGAATCAACGAAGGGCTTAAAGAGCAAATCAACAAACGCTGGATAGTCCTTTCTCAGGAGCGCCGACGTGAAGCGGTTGGCTTCTTTCTTCGCCGTGATGGCGCGTGGATCGCTGGCCTGAGCGTAACCTATTGAATGACTGAAAAGAGTGAAACAAAGGGTAAGAGCAAGGAGGAGCTTCATGAATGGCACTAATCAAAATGAAAAGGTGGATGAATCGCAATAGCGATTCATCCACCCTCTTGAACTTCGAACTTAGATGAATAGTGGCGCGAGAACCAGCGTGATCGTACTTAAGAGTTTGATCAACACATGCAGCGACGGTCCAGCAGTATCCTTAAACGGATCGCCAACGGTGTCACCAACGACAGCGGCTTTGTGAGCTTCAGAACCCTTGCCACCGTAATTACCCATCTCGATAAACTTCTTTGCGTTATCCCACGCACCACCGCCGTTGTTGAGCATGAGTGCAACGAGAATGCCGACGATCGTAGCGACCATAAGGAAGCCCGCGACAACTTCACCGCCGGATGCAAGTCGATGACTTGAATCTAGAACTACAGCCTGAATCGCGCCTACTCCGACTTCCCCACCGCGTGCGTGGAAGAGCCACTTGAATACGAGCCCTACACCAATCGGTGTAGCGATCACGAGGATACCAGGCAACACCATCTCCTTAAGAGCTGCACGCGTAACAATATCAACTGTGCGGCCATAGTTTGGCTGATCGGTACCAAGCAGGATACCCGGCTTCTCTCTGAACTGATCGCGGACGTCCTTAATAACCGCGAATGCAGCACGACCCACGGCTTTGATTGCCATTGCAGTGAAGAGGAATACAAGTCCACCACCTATCAAAGCACCGACGAACACTTCCGGCTTCGTCAGATCAACGGCATCAAGCTTCAGACCGTAATTCTTCAGCTCATCGAGATACGCACTAAAGAGCAGGAATGCTGCGAGAGCAGCTGAGCCGACTGCATAACCCTTGGTGAGAGCCTTCGTCGTATTACCAACCGCATCGAGGCGATCGGTCTTCTCGCGGATCTCATCCGGCTGCTGCGACATCTCGACGATTCCGCCAGCATTATCAGTGATCGGTCCGAACGTGTCCATTGCCAGAATATAGGCAGCGGTTCCGAGCATGCCCATTGTCGCCACGGCTGTTCCAAAGAGTCCAGCCTCCTTAAGACCGCTGGCAGCGCCGACATAATACGAGCCAATAATCGCAGCGCCAATGACAAGGACCGGAACAGCGACGTTCTCAAATCCGACTGCCATACCAGCGATAATGTTCGTGGCTGGACCAGTCTGCGAAGCTTCGGCGATACTCTGAACAGGACGGAACCGGTATTCTGTGTAGTACTGCGTGATGAATACGAACGCGAGCGCAGTTGTGAGTCCGATCAGTCCGCAAATGAAGAAATTGATCCAGGCATTTGCGAGTGCGCCGTTCGGATCGGCAGGTGCAAGCAGCCAGTACGATGCAATTCCAAACCCTATTGCGGCAAGGACCGATGTGATGTAATAACCGCGATTGAGCGCCTTCATCGGATCTTCCGTCTCCTTCGTACGTACAGACATGATGCCGATGATGGAGGCGATAAGTCCGAATGCGCGAGCAACAAGTGGGAATAAGAGAATGCCAATAATGTCTGCCTTGAACGCGCCAGGGTTTGCAACGAAAAGCGCGGATGCGAGGATCATCGCTCCGATGTTCTCGGCGGCAGTCGACTCAAACAAGTCAGCACCACGGCCTGCGCAATCGCCAACATTATCACCAACGAGATCGGCGATCACGGCGGGATTGCGAGGATCGTCTTCAGGAATTCCGGCTTCAACCTTGCCAACGAGATCCGCACCGACGTCGGCGGCCTTTGTATAAATACCTCCGCCCAACTGCGCGAAGAGTGCGACGAATGAAGCACCGAATCCGTATCCGCCGATAAGCAGCGGGATCTTTGCGATGTCCGAAACAACACCTGTAGCTTTCACTAATGCAAAAAGCCCGGCCACGCCGAGCAATGATAGCGATACGACGAAGAGCCCTGAAACCGCGCCTCCACGAAGCGCCGTCTGAAGTGCTCCGTTAAGACTCTTTGTTGCTGCTGCTGCGGTACGAATGTTTGTGCGGATTGAGACCCACATTCCGATATAACCAGATGCGACCGAACAGAGCGCTCCAAGAATAAAGCTTAGTGTCGTCCAGAATGCAAGCGTCTGGGTACTATCGACTGGATCATTCGCATTATGACTCCGAACGAAGCCATAGATCAGGAAGATAAGAGCTGCGACAAGGATCGCGAGCAATACGATCGTCTTGTTCTGACGACGAAGGAATGCCTCTGCACCCTCCTTGATCGCATCGGAGATACGCCGCATTGCCGGCGTACCCGTGTCGCGCTTGAGTACATTCGGAATCAGATAGAACGCCGCGAAGGCCAGCGCAAAAATACTTATACCCAGAATCAACCAGAGTTCTTGCATTCGTCTAGTGTTGCGGTGAAAACGTGAGTTTTGATGCCGTTCGGCAAAAGGCAGCTCTTGGGGAGCGCCGTAATTCAATATCTCTAAAAATACGGAGAAAAATGGGAGGCAAGCTAAAAACTCACCAGTTTATTGATTTCTCGCGTATCCAACCGCCAGGAAGGTGCCTTTCAACCCCCGAAGGCCTTAGTTACTTTGATACAACGAAACGCTGGACTGCAACACCACGCCTGCTAGTTATGACCATCTGATAAGTCCCGCTCGCCAACCCCGTAGTGCTGAACTGAATCTGAAGATGTTGAGCAAAGATCCCATTCCCAGGGGACTCAATGAATCGGCCTGCTGCGTCATGAATCTCCATCGTGAAATGCTCACCGTCGAGTTCACTTCCCGCACCTATGCTGATAGTTGCATTCGTCCGAACAGGATCCGGCGAAATCGAACAGTTGATCCCGGAAAGCGTCCCTGCCCCAGCAACTGCTTGTGAAGCGTTCGCAAGCAGAGGGATCGTGTCGTGCCCAGGATTGCCATCTGTTACGAAGACCAGTCGAGCTGAAAGCGCGCCAAGGTTCTGAGGTAAACATCTGATCCTGAGATTATAGGGTTGCGACGAAGTGATGAAGGCGGCGATGCTATCACTTTGGATTAAAAATGTATTTTTTGCCGATCCTTCGATCGCGAGCTTCGCGAGATGAAGAGTGTCTAGCGTAGAGATAAAACCTTGTGCCGTTAGCGAGATCGTGGTATCTCTGAATCCAGAAATCGGCACAATTCCGAACTCGATCTTTGAAACGGCCTGCAGAGTAGGCATCGAGCCTAGCCCGACCAAGCGTGTAATTGTCTCGCTGGTACCATCTGTGAAATCAGCCTGAATCGTAGCAGCGTAACTCTTCGAAAGCAGAGGCGAGAATCGCAGTGACATCGAATAACTCACATGCGGAGAAATCGTAATCGGTCCAGCGTTGCTGATGATCTCGAAACTCGGATCGGTTAACGTCAACGACTTGATCGTAATACTTGACTCGCCAGTATTTGTGATAACTGATTGAATCATGAAGTCCTGGTGCTGTCCGACTCGAACTTTTCCAACATCCAGAAAATCTACCTTGCTGATCGAATGCTGCACATGTCCCCGAATAATCCCCCGCCCATACGAACCGACAAGCAGGCAATGCTCCCCCCCTAGATTCTGCCAAGCAAGATCAACGACCTGAACCGATGGCAGGCCACTCAACATCGACCACGATGTTCCGTTATCATTGGAGGTGAAGACTCCCGTAGTTGTCCCGACATAGAGCCTTTGCGATGCGTTTGGATCTACAAGAATCTTACTCGTGCTTGTATTTGTCAATCCTTGTGTGATCTTCAGCCAGGTGTGCCCACCATCAAGTGTCCGATAGAGCGGAGTTCCACCTGATCCGACTTGCATCGAAAGATATGCTTTCCTCGCGTCCTGCGGATCGCAGGCTATTGAATAGATCCTGCCCGTTTGTTGATTGAACTGTGCGAGTGATGCGGTGTCCCATGTCACCCCTCCATCATGCGTGTTCGAGAGAAGCCCGTCATTGGAACCGACATAGATCGTGCTTGGATCGCTTGGTGCGACCGAGATGCTTGAGATGTAACTACCTCGAGAAAAACGACGATTAGCAAGAAGTGTCCATAGATCTCCGCTGTTGTTCGTCTTGAAGAGCGAATCCGTACCGCAGTATAAGGTATGAGGAGTGCTCGGATCAACCGCAACAGCCTGACCATACCAGTCAACAGGCTCGTTGACGATACCAGTATAGAAATCGGTTGTTGTTGAAAGCCCATTCATGATCTTCGTACTCCACCAATTAAATCCATCGTCGGCGCGATGAAGATTCATGTTGGTGTATTCATGATAGAATTGGAGAGGATCACCTGGATCATAGAGAGTCACAAAACCATCGCCGCCAATGATCCTCCAGTTTGTCGGATCAGAGGTGTACTTCGCATAGCCGTTGTCCTGATTGCCGGCGACGAGCGTGTCTTCACCAGTTGGAGTAGCAGCGACGTTGTACGCTTCTAGTGTGATGAGTCCAGTGCTTTGATATCTCCATACCGGATCGGCCAGAGTGTAATTGTCCGTCACATAAACTCCACCATCGCAACCAAGCACGGCGCGTTTCCCGCCTGGAAATGCAAGCGTGTGAAAGTCGGCATGGACATTCTTATCCACTCGAAGCCATGTTGCTCCTCCGTCCTGCGTTCGGAATAAGCCTGGGCCGCCGGCAAAAGCTGTGAGAGGATCGGATGGATCAGCGGCGCAGCACCAGAACCCTGCATAATAACTGTCTGCGACTGGAGCGGTCGCGCATTGCTGCCAATTCAAACCGGCATCGGAAGAGCGATAATAAACGCGCGCAGAATCTGTACCGAGCCACAATACTTCAGGATGGGCTTTGCACATCATAAGCAGCACATCTGACCAATAACCTTGTGGTTGGGAGAACACTACTTTGAAGGTCTTCCCCGCATCGACTGATTTCATCACGCTCTCACGTGAATAGGGCCACGTCCAATCCATCTGGCCGTAATAAATAACATTCGGATTACCGGGATCGATAAGAACCGATCGGGCGCGGCCCGGGGCAAGATTTTTCCAGTTGTTACCCTGGTCAGTAGAAATCTTCAGACCATCGTCAGTAGCCGCGTACACTGTCGTTGGAGTTTGCGGATGAAATGCAAGTGCGAGGACGTTCGCACCAGGAGCATGTTGTGTAACGTGCCAGGTATTGCCGCTATCGGTCGAAACATAAACAAAGCCTTCGCGCGTCCCCATTGCGATCATCGCTGGTTTGCTTGGCGCCACCGCGGAGGAACTCATTTTAAGCGACGGAAACGAATCGGTCTTCACCTTCCAGATAGAATCCCTTCCGAGACGCCAAACGCCTCCGCCCGAGGCTCCGGCAATGATCTCTGCGCTTCCTGGAATCATCTGGATGGTTTGTACATGGCCCGATTGATTCTTGGGTCCGAGATACTCCCAGCGAAATTGGATGGAGGAGCTTTGAATCTCAAGCCCTTTTGATGGCTGATGCTGGCTACGCCATTGACTTAGCATGTCATCCGGGCTCAGATGGCTTTCCTGCTGCAGTGTGATCGCCCGCCGCCGCATTTCCTCACCAGCTCGCCATTCGCGCTCTCCGTCTTGCGGTGAGAGCTGAGCATAGAGTTTAGGCGCAACGAACTGATTTAGAACAACGAGAAAGGCGATCCAGAAAACTCGTTTCATCGTCATTGGTCTGAAGGGTGAATCTTGGCAAGTACAAAAGGAGTCTGTGCAAACTTCCGTTCGGCAACTAGCCGGAGTGTTCCTCCTCGGAATCGTGGCACAATTGTGGTCTTCGTTAAAACAACTATTTCGCTGAAGCAACGTTTTATCATGCTGAAAAAACCCAACATTGACGACACAAATGCAAATCATGACCTCCCGGACCACACGCCTTACTGACGCAGCCGTCCTCATTCTGCGACTCATGCTCGGGATCTGGCTTTTTGCCCACGGCGCTCAAAAGTTATTCGGCATCTTCGGTGGCAAGGGCATTGATAGCGCACTGGCCGGCCAGGCGACCTCCGGAATACCGGGCTGGTTGACTTATCTTTCGGTCTATACTGAGTGCTTCGGCGGCTTGATGATCGCGTTTGGATTCCTGACGAGAATTGCGTCAGTCTTTATGCTGATCAATATGCTGGTAGCAGCGTCAATGCATTTGAGCAAAGGCTTTTTCGCAGTCGAAGATCCGCTCTCCTTTGCCATCATGTCACTCGCCATATTGCTGATTGGCCCCGGAATGTGGAGCATCGATTACTTGATCTTTCAGAAACGAGCCTCGGGAACTACGGTTTTGTTGTAAGTACAACGGAGGGCAAATTTTATGATGCAGGTATTAAAATCGAACGAGCGCGGACATGCCAATCACGGCTGGCTCGACACTAATTACTCATTCTCATTCAGCGATTATTATGATCCCCGGCGAATGGGCTTTCGCCATTTACGCGTGATCAATGAAGACACGATCGCACCCGGTGGCGAATTCGGTATGCACCCGCATCAGGATATGGAAATCATCACCTATATCCTGGAAGGCGCTATCGAACATAAAGATAGCATGGGTAATGGAGGGATTATCTATCCAGGTGAGATACAACGCATGTCCGCAGGGACAGGGGTCTATCACAGTGAATCGAATCCTTCGAAAACGAATCCTACACACCTGTTACAGATTTGGCTTTTTCCGGACAAGAAAGGCGTGAAGCCGAGCTATGAGCAAAAATCGCTTCCCCGAGAAGACAGGCTCAACGCCCTACAATTACTCGCTGGGCCTGAAGGTGCTGGCGGATTAGTAACGATCCATCAGAATGCCCAACTCTATTCGAGCCTGTTGTCGAAAGATAAACAGGTGAAGCACTCATTCAAAGATGGCCGTCACGGCTGGTTGCAAATGGCGCGGGGAGAGGCGAAGATCAATGGCACGAAGGTCGCCGCCGGCGATGGCGTTGCGTTGGAAGCCGAACCCGAAATCACGATCGAAGGAGTTGCTCCCGAGAGTGAATTTCTGCTCTTTGACCTCGTCTGATTTGCAATTCAAGCGATTACCAACCAAAAGGGCGGGCAATGCCCGCCCTTCCCCATCCAAATTTCCGCATTCACTTAGAACCCAACCATTACTCCACCGGTCCACTTGACGTCTCGAGCTTTAGGGTTGCCAGCGTTCGAAGTAGTGACGCTATTGTACACATCAACTAGTCCGAATGTATACCGGACATCGGCGAATAGCCACATGATAGGTAAGATCTTTGCCTGAAGGCCACCGCCCACGTCAAGTCCGAGATCGATGAAATTAAAGAGCGAATTCTGATCGTACGTTGTGGGTACCCCGGAAGTATCAGTAACCGTAGTAGCAGAGAGCTTAAAACCGATATTCGGTCCAATAAAGACGAATGGTGCCACCACCCAATCAGCTGGCGTTATCTTTAGTAATATCGGGGTCTGCAAATACGTCAGCTTTTGAATCCAGGACTCAGCGTTGCCTTGATTCGGCGAACCACTCGGAAATGTCGTGGCATCCTTAAAAGTACGCTGGACTACAAACATCTCTGACAAGATTGAAAGCGGCCCAAAGAGCGATTGTTCGTAGGCAAGGCCAAAGACATAACCAGTCGCACCCTGCGCGGTGGAATTTGGAAACGGAGAAGGCATTGTCTGGCTTCCGGCGAAATCTTCACCACCCAGCAAGCCAATCTTAAAGCCTACTTGTGCCCTGGCGGGGATTGCAGTCACAATAAATGCGACGAGTGTGAATGCGAGTAAGAGAAATGGCTGTTTGAAGCTACGCATGAGATTCAAGATCGTGATAATGTCTACTTCATTGTCCGAGACTGGCACGTCGCAAAGATCGGGCCTTTGAAAGGCTGTTGGCAAGGGAAGTTTCATGTATTTTCGTTCACAATAGCAATTGGAATGGATCGTAAGAATATCTCCTCGAATACACCCTGGGAGCCAATCGTCGGATATTCCCGAGCAGTTCGCCTGGGAGACCACGTTTATGTTTCTGGAACAACCGCGACGGATGAGAACGGTTCAATCGTTGGAATTGGAGACCCCTTCGCACAAACAGTGCAGATCCTCAAGAATATCGAGACAGCGCTAAGGCAATGCGGCGCTCAAATGCGAGACGTGGTGCGAACCCGAATCTTCGTAACGGACATCTCACAGTGGCGGGAGATTGGCCGTGCGCATGCAGAGGTATTCTCTAACATCCTCCCTGCTACGACGATGGTCGAAGTTCAGCGACTGATCGCGGATAACATCCTGCTCGAAATCGAAGCCGACGCCATCGTCACAAGCGTTCAGTAACCGAACTTTGCATTTGCCGAGCATGTATATCCTTGGCATTCTGAACGCACCATCAATCTATTTGATATGAATCGAATTGTTTCTCTCGGGCTACTCGCTTTACTGCTACTGACTTCGTGTGGAAAAAAGAGCGCGACACACACGCTTCGCGAAGGCAAAGGCGGCAAAAAACTTGGTGGGACCTTCTACACCAACGAAACCGGAGATCTTCGCTCGGTCGATCCTCCGCAGAATAACGACGAAACAAGCTCGCATATCTCTGAAAGTCTTTACAATGGCTTGCTGGAATTCGATCAGAACTTGAATGTGATCCCCTGTCTTTCGCAGATCCCCGAAGTATCGGCAGACGGATTGACATACACCTATCACTTACGCTCGGACGTCTATTACCATGATGATCCCTGCTTCGCAAATAGCAAGGGCAGGAAGTTCGTGGCGCAGGACGTTGTCTACTGCTGGTCGCGTGCACTCGATCCCAGCACGAATACGCTTGCACTCCCCTATTTTCAGGTGATCGCCGGAGCCAACGAATACTTTAAGAGCGGGGCGACGCTTGCTGGTGGCGTTGTAGGTCTGAAAGCACCGAATGATACGACGTTTGTCGTGACGCTCGTCAGGCCGTTCTCGCCATTCTATTATTACCCGATGCTTGGCTGCGCTTATATCTACCCACACGAAGCGATCGAAAAATACGGGAAGGACTATGCACATCACGGTGTCGGTACCGGACCATTCCAGTTTGTCGAGTACAAAGAAGGTCAGTACTGCATGGTTAAGCGAAACCCACACTATTGGGAGCATGACGCAGAGGGCAATCAACTTCCCTATCTCGACTCGATCAAGTACAGCTTCATGAAAGAAACGAAGGCGGAGTTGCTAAGCCTCGAGCAGAATTCACTTGACCATGTTTACCGCATTCCAAGTGAATTCTATAAAGATGTCGTCGATGAGAATAAGCACGCCAAGGGCAAGTACGCCAAGTATCAGGTGTTGCATATTCCCGCGATCGCCAGCCAATTTTACGGCTTCAATACGCGCGATGGAGTTTCAAACGTTCACTTACGCCGCGCGTTTGCGTTTGCCATCGATCGCAACAAGATCATCAAGTACGTGTTGCAAGGGCAGGCTGCAGAGCCTGGAGAGCATGGTATCGTACCGCCATCGATGCCAGGCTATCCGTTTAAGACGGTGACAGGTTTCACATTCAATCTTGATTCCGCGAAGGCCGAACTCGAATTGGCAAAGAAAGAACTGAAGGGTCAGCTTCCCGATCTTACGCTGCAATACAACACGGGCGGCGGGCGAAATGAAGACGTCGCACAGGCGATCCAGTCGCAGTTGCAATCAAATCTTGGGATAAAGATCGGTCTGCATCAGGTCGAATGGGCACAGCACACAGCGATGATCGACGAAGGAAAGGCAAAGTTCTTTCGATTGGGATGGATCGCAGATTATCCGGATCCGCAGAATTTCCTGAATCTGCTTTATGGAAAAAATATTCCGGCAACCGGGCCGAGTTCGATCAACTCAACTCGCTACAGCAACCCCGAATTTGATAAACGCTATGAAGCCGCAATTGCGGCGACGGACCGTGCTGAGGTCAACAGAATCTGGGCGGAGGCCGAGAGTATCGCAATGCACGATGCTCCAATGCTCGTCATCTACTACGATGAAGATTATCACATCCTTCAACCCGATGTGAAAGACTTCCCGCTAAACGCGATGAACCGCCTGGTGTTCACCCATACGTGGTTCAATGATTGAGGAGAGGATTAAAGAGATCAAGAATGTCCGGTCAGAGTTCGACCGGACATTCCTTTCTAATGCTGAACAATCAATTTAGACGACGCAATGAGCGAAGAGCCGGAACGGACCTTTACGAAGTAGATGCCGTTCGGCAGAGCGTTAGTAGCAACGCTTACATCATTGCTCCCGCGATCAAGTGTCACTGAAGCAGATGAACGACGGCGTCCAGCTACATCATAAACTTCTATCGTGGATTCCTGATGACGATCGACGGAGATGGAAAGATTCGCTTGCCGATTGCTTGGGTTTGGCGAGATGCTGAGTGCCTGTGCAACATCAATGCTTGGTTCGACACCACGAGCCGGCGCAAGTTTGAGGATGTACTTTGGTGCCCAATTCCAGAGATCAGAGCAATCACTACCAGAGCTTCCATCGCCATTTACTGCGTTGCCCGTTGCGTAGAGTGTGTCAGTGGTTGCGCCGATCGGAGCTTTATAGTTAAACAACCAAGTTGCTGATCCCGAGTTAAGCACCTTCGGACCATTCTGATAAAGCTGTCCCGAATTTGAGCCGAGTCCGTCATTTTTGATGGTGGTCAATGTTCCCTTCCACACAGAGACGTTCACACCTGCAAGCAATTCTGACGCGTTGGAGACCTTAACCTGAAACTGATAAGTGCCGCCCTGAACGAAGGTCGTATCGAGAACGACAGGACTGAAGGATACTTGAGTTGCATTATCCGACTGCGGACAATGACAGGTACATCCCTGAATGTTATCTCCGGGACGATTCGTCGTTTGAATTATCCCGCCAGGATAGCTCGAGGCCTTGAATGTCACATAAAACACACTCAAAACAAAACAAGCTGCGATCCAGAAAGAGCGAGATCTATAAATAGTAAACAATTTCATGAATGATACAGAAAAGCACAAACTACTTGTTAAGACACAGATTCCTGCGCTTAGGATACACCAATATTTACACCAGCCTTTGAGTGCCCGAGCAAATCAAGAACGCCATCCTGGGTTGAAATTACACCCAAGCTTAAAACAAAAGGCCGCCAAACTGGCGGCCTTTTGAAGCAAATGACTCAATGCTGCACAATAATGCGCGCGGATGCGGTAATCGATTCTCCAGCAAACGATTTCCCACTTGTACGAACGATGTAAATTCCGTTCGGTGCGGCCTCGCCTGAAGCGTTGCGTCCATTCCAAATCCACTGCCCCGTGACGCTGTGTGCCTCGGCGACAACCCGTCCCATGAGATCGAGCACTTGCGCATCGGCTAAACGAATGCCTTCAAAGTTGAATGCAATCTGACCGTGCGT
The DNA here is from genome assembly GCA_013287605.1 of Ignavibacteria bacterium. Taxonomy (GTDB): domain Bacteria; phylum Bacteroidota; class Ignavibacteria; order Palsa-1295; family Palsa-1295; genus JABDDM01. The sequence continues at coordinate 43,365 of JABDDM010000004.1, forward strand.
TGGATTCGGGTTCGCTGTGATCGAGAAGCTCTTTGGCTGAAGCGATGCGACGCCTGAAGTAGTAAGTGTTCCTGTGATCGGATAAAGCGTACTTGTAATCCCCTGCTCACTCATGACGACAAGTGTGTCGAGATACGTACCAGCCTGAGACTCGAGCAATGAAATGCGAACATAGATCGAAGCCTGATCAGCCAGTAAGAATGGAATCGTTGAATCCGGAGACGTGAGAGTCTCAGAATAATGAGTGCCGCTCATAAGCCCGACACCATCGATCTTCACTCGATGCCCCGAATTATTCGTAATCTTCGAGATCCACGATTTTGCACCATCTGATTTCAGCGTGATCACTATGTTCTCTGTCGAAGCCGAAACGAGCTGAAGGTTTGTCGTATCCGGTAGGATTGGTCCGACTGATCTGCCGACTCCGTGAAGTGTGACATCCGTCGTCTTACCGTCACTCTTTGAGATCGTAAGTTTCGCTGAAAATTGGCCTGCTCCAGGTGGATCGAATGAGACCACAACATTCAGTTTCCCTGCGGTTTGCAAGGTCGCCGGCAGTGCAGGCAATGTTGACTTCACGCCAAACATACTCGCATTTGCGCCTGTAATCGCCACAGACTGAATCGTCACCCCTGCTGTCCCGGTATTTGTAATGTCTACCGGCGAGGTTACAGTCTTCCCCGAATCAACAGTGCCAAAATCGAGGCTGGCGGGCGAGATGCTCAGTGCTCCCTCCAAACCATGTCCTGCGAGTCCGATCGTCAATGTATGTGCGTTCGGATCATCCGTCGTCAGCGTGAGCGTACCAGAGTAGTTTTGGGCTGCAGTCGGCTTGAACGAAAGCGTGACATGAATGCTCGAGTTACCTGCGATGGTATGACTGACCGAGTCCTTCACACTAAAGACACCGCTCGCATCCGTCAGTGTATACTTAAGAATATTGACACCAGCCGCGCCGGTATTTTGGAGCGTGATGATCGTGTCGTGCGAAGTTTGCGTAGCAACACCCAGGAAATCAACGTTCGATGGAATGTTGAGAGCGCTATTGATACCCGCGCCCTTCAGATATACCACCGTCGAGGGTTTGTTGAGATCGTCGCTCGCAATCGCGACCGAACCGGTGAACGAGCCAACAGTCGTTGGTGCGAAGTTAATTGAAACGATCGCGCTTGTTCCCACATCCACACTCGACGGTTTTGACTTGAGTGAGAATGGCGGCGAAGGCAATGGGACTGCGCTCGCAAGATTGAGCACATCGGTCCCTGTGTTTTGAACCGTAATACCCCGCGAAGCAGGAGCTGCGTTGATTCGTACGCTGCCAAAGTCGAGCGTATCTGCCGGCTGCACAGCAATGTGCGGAGCAAGCCCTTGTGCGATGACCGTAACGTTCGAAGTCGGATTCGCGGCATCATCAGTTGCGATCGCGATGCTTGCAGTGTCGAATTTTTCAGCAAGTGGAGAATAGTTTATCAGTACTACTCCCTGTCCGCTTGGAGCGATCACTGGCGAAAAGTTTGAGATACTAAATCGTGCTGCGTTGCTGCCCGAGAGCGTAACTCCCGAAACGTGTAAGGAATCTGTGCCCGTGTTGCGAATAATGACACTCCCTTGCGTCTGTGCGTTGACGCGGACTCCACCGATGTTCGTCGGAGAAGTCACAGCAATCGTTGGAGCAATGCCAGTACCGGACAACGCTACCGTCGGAATCGTAAAGCCAGGCGCGCTAAGTGTGAGCGTGCCATTGTAAGTCGTTTTTGCAACTGGACTGAATCGCACTACCACCGAATCAGTCACGCCCGGAGGAAGCGCCAACCTCGTCGGCTGCGTTGCGATGGCAAATCCGCTACCGGAAATACTAGGAGACTGCATGAACAGCGTATCGTCACCCGTATTCGAATAGACGAAGCCCTTCAATTTTGTCTGATTCGTTCGCAAGTTTGCAAACGCCAGCGTGTTGCCGCCGGAATAGATGGCCTGGATACCTGTGCCATTGAGGTAAACGGCCTTGCGCTGATCGGCAGGCGCGTCAACATCAGATGTAATGATGAGCGAATCGGTGTAACTTCCGCGCCCTGTGGGCGCAAAATAAATTGTGTCGATCTCCTGCGTACCATTGGCGATCGAGCGACTGCTCGTTGTTGGATAGCGGCTGAACGCAGTACCGGTCTTAAGCGACGTGTTAACCGTGATTGATGCCGTGCTCGTTGAACGGAGCTGCATCGTATCTTTCTTTGTCCTGCCAACGCGCAAATTCCCCATTGAAATCGAATTGCGGCTAAGAGTGATCGCCTTCGTCACTGGTAAATCGACAACTGTGATCACATACTTCGGCGAGAAATTCCAAACATCGGTGCAGTTGCCTCCGCCGTTACTTCCGTCGAGATTCACAGCGTTACCAGTACCAAAGAGTGTGTCGGTGCCGCTTGTTGATGGAGCGGTATAGGTAAATGACCAACTTGCTGGCAGCGATGTCGCTGCAGCACTGTGCGTCAATTCATTATTGATGACCTGCGACCCTGTTCCTGCAGTGAGCGTGCCTCGCTGAACCGCTACCTCGACGCCCGCTCCAGATTCTGACGAATTCGAAACCGTAACAGTGTACGTATACGAATGACCAGTATAGATCGTCGTTGCGGCCGTAGAAAATGATACCGTGGTGGAAGAATTCGCCGACGCACAATGACATGTACATCCTGAAGTGTTGCCACCTTTTTGAGTAAGCCCAGCGATATTCTGCCCATTCGAATGGGCATTTGCTTGATAGATGACATAAACCCCTGCCAGGAGCATTGTCATGCCGATCCAGAGGCTTCGTAAAAACGCCTTTCGCATGAACGACCGAGTATCAACGATTTTCATAGAATGGAATGTGAAAGATTACAACACCTCAAACCCGCGGTGAGCAGCAGCAGAAGCCAACACAAAAAAGGCGGAGTGGAGCGCATAGGAGTGACACGGGGAAGACAACGCTTGTTACAACGAACTCAAACTACCGAGGACTTAGCTCCTTTCCGAGCTGATTTCTCGAATAAAGATAGACTAACGCATATAATAAAATTGTTTATATTGTACGAGGACGTTCCCACTTGACTCCTGCGCAAAGAGAAAGCAGCGGCGCTGCCCAGAAGATCGGTTAGAGTTGACTCGGTCGAGCGTAGAGCTTCGAGAGTAACCCAAAGAGGTTTTTAATATGATCAGCATCATACCCTTCTAGCGCATTCGATCCAGTTGCCTCAACAGTGTACTTCTGTGCAATTTCGAGTGCTTGCATCACGCTTCGATCTCCGAGCTTGCGATAGCTCTCGAATTCGGCTTCATCGAACCACTGATTTGGCAGCGAGTTATCAGGGAAGGCATCGTTCTCGCGTTTGTACTGCAGAACATCTACCTTTTCGCTTGCCGTCATCGATGGTTTGATCACGATGATCGTACCTTGCCTGCTATCGCGGTCTGTGTTACGCCAACCCAATTCTGTTACATGCGCTTCGGAGTACGTGATCTTGCCGACGATAAAATGTTGGGCGTTGTTTCCATCGGCACCCGGAATGAGCGGCGTTAGATCGAGGTCGAACTCGGCACCGAAGTCAATGCGAGCACGACGAATGGCGTTTCCAAGATCGTCAAACGAAGGTGGGTCCCTATCCGCACCATTATCGCAAACCACGATGAACTTGCAAGCCCGCTGGATCAACGGATAGAGTCCTGTATTATCAAAGTGCCCTCCATCCGTGAGATAACAATAGGTAGTCTGCTCATTTGTCTGACTCAGCAGTTCGCGGATCATATAATACGGCCACAGTCTCGGCTGCGGCGATTTCCAGTGAGCTTTGTTGGGAGTGGGCGCCCAATAGCCGAGACGAATATTGAGCAAGGACATGAGCATCACAAGCGAACTTCCCGGCGTCTTGAAGCCCATATTCGGACTAGCTGCAGCGCCAGAAGTCGAGACCGCCGTACCAAGCGTCAGCTTCCCCGCCATGTATTCATCGGTCTTGCGATACCCTGTTCGCATTGAGCCGCAGTAGCGCTTACTCATGAGAAAGGAATCGGAACGGCGTTGCGCGGTTGCAAGATCGTTGCCCGCAACCAGATTCAATGTCGTCTGGATCAGGTGGAGCGGCCCTCCCTGGCTGCAGTTCTCAAGGTCTTTGAGATTAATGTCGTCATTTTGCACAGCATCATATATCTCCTCCTGGGAATCACCTCGCTCACGATTGGAGGCACCGAGATAGGCACGTACCAGCCTTGCTTTGTAGAATGTATGAATCGAGATCGCATTCGGGTCGATCATCCACCCCACGACTGCAACAAACGAGATCGCGAGCGATATTAATGTGACGGTCGAAGCCATTAATGAAAGCCGTGTACTCGGCGTGGTGACGAAAAAGCTAAGCATCTGCATGAGCGTAAGGAGCGAATAGAGCAAAGCGAGCGTCGCAAATGTTCGAACGTTACGCTTCGAGCGCGCATAGCGAATCTCGAACAGTATGAACGTGAGGACGATGATAAGGCCTGCGCAGCTCAGGAGCGCGATCTCCGGGGTATCAGCTCTATATCGCTGTGACACATCGATCAAATGATCTACCAATTCGTTGACACCTGCGGCCAACAAAAGCAAACCAACCAGAAACATCGGTTTATGACCCTTTAACCAAAGGGACATTCTTGCAAGCGGCCGATTTACACGCGTTGGACTGAGACCGGTCGGATAGTACAGAACTACCCGATATACCAGCCCCGCACCGATCATGATAACCACGACAAACCAGTAAGCGGCAAGGTCATCGTCGATTCTCTTTGTCGGATTCTGCAAAGCCAAATAGATCGCGGCCGCTGCAATTACAAGAGCAACCGAAATCAGCGACCATCGCCAACGACGAGCATCCGTACCCTCTTCCCATTCGATCTCCGTCGCTGCATAAAAGAACAGCACAGAAATCCCAACGAATGCAAGTCGCGTTAATAGGTGGTAAGCGGTGGCGTCCATCTTGTCCATGCTTCCGAGCAGATTGGTAGTGAGCCATGACGACTCCGCCAGCATTACCAGGAGTACCAGCGTGGGAGCGACGAGAAGTATTAGATTGCGAAATCCAGAAGGCGCCTGTTGTTTTGTATGGTCGGATCCTCCCTTGGGTGAAACGACAACCGAAGTATAGATCGCGGCTGCGAGCGAGGCAAGGATCGCTAGCGGACCTCCATTCTGAAGAATGGCTTTCCCAAACAATCCCTCGGGATTGCTTTGGTCGATGATAACGCGCATCATATAGCCGCCGAATCCGGCAAAGAGCAGCACGACGAAGGTTATCGCAAATGTCACAAGCAACGTCGCATGCTTATTTACGATGCGATTGCGAAGGATCTCCTTAAACGAATGTCCCTGAATCTTCGCATCAAGCAAGTCAGGTTTTTTCTTGAACACATTGATCAATAGTCCATACGCTATGATGAACCAAAGTGTTGCGCCGAAGCCGATATGATACGGGTGCTGTTGGACGTATTTCCACATTGCGGAGAAGCCAACGCCCTGCAGACGGAACAGCCACAGAATCAACAAAGCTACAACGAAGCCCGTGGCTGGCGCGACTCCGAGGATCCGACGACGCGTACGAGGGGCATTATCTCGTACACATTGCATCCATGCGGTCGTCAGCATGACGATCCAACCGAAGATCGCCAGGAGAGGCCAAAGGGCAAACTCGGCTCGGTTAATCAAATAATAATTTCCAGCACGCTTTACATAATTGAGAGAGTCCTCAGTGTTAAGTGATACGATCCTGGCGTGGTATAATCGCGATTTCTCGCTGTCTGCCTTCGCCGAATCACGGCGAGCAAGTTTTATCTGCGATGCGATGGAGTCTTTGAAACTCGCGAGCGCCACTGCGTCGCGATTGAGGAACTCGGTAGAATATGGCGTCCTTCCTTTCGGAAATGTGAACTCGATATTCGATTCAGGTTGCAGCGTGAAGTAGAACTGACCAACAAGAAGTGCTGCAATGAGGATCGGAACAAAAACAAGCCAAGTCAATACGAGATTGCGGGAGATCACAGCAGTCGCCCGCCATGTATCCGCACTGAGCAGCCCTTTGCGAGGCGTCAGATAATTCGAAAAAAGGCGAAGGTGGTGAATGGGATCCTTGCCCGCAGAAGCTGCGCTGTCAGGCAGATCACGTAATCCGGGTTCGGATTTCTTACCAAAATAAGCAGAACGTTCATAGGCAATCTTTTCTTCATCCGGGAAGAGTCCTTTCCACTTGTTCTCTTTTCGAGAGAGCCATGCGCTCCACCAACCGCCCGTATATCCTCCACCGGAAACAGTTGAGAGATAATCGAAGATACCGAGGAGGTTGAGACGATGCAAGGCTTGCAGGACCCCAAGCGAGAAAGTCGCGCTGCGAATGCCACCACCGGAAAGCGCAAGTCCTACGAGGTTCGACGGATCCGCCTGTTCCTTCGTTTCGGACCGATCTCGCCGAACGGCAATATCGGAAAGCTCCGCTTTGAATACATCTTCAAAGGTACTGGGGGCTTGAGGTGGCGGAGGCGGTATAGTCACACGCGCTGCAGTCAATTAAAGGCGTTCGAACTTGGACAGCGCAATATAATGCAACAGAAGGCAAAATCAAAACCCGAAGAGTGCAATATTCCGTATTTCGTCCGAGGCACCGTGTAACTTGGACGGCCTCTTTTTTGTCACTCTATTGGAATCTCTGCTCAACTCATTAACCAACTGGAGTTTGAAATCTTGTGGATACATCGACCGCATATGGCATCGAAGCCGGGCGTGCGCTTGATCTTTGGACGAAGCTGGCACGCGCGTTCACGACGTTTAACAAATTGACCATCAAGGATATTTCTGCGTATGGATTAACACAGCCGCAGTTCGCTGTGCTTGAAACCATCGGACATCTTGGCCCGATGACCATCGGACTGCTCTGCAAGAAGATGCTGGTCTCCGGTGGGAATATGACCGTGGTGTTGGATAATCTCCAGCGTGAAGGTCTGGTTGAGCGGGTAACAAATAAAGATGACCGTCGCTCTATCGAGATACGCTTGAGTGCGGAAGGCACAAGGCTGTTTAGCGAGATCTTCCCCAAGCATGCGAGTTATGTCGCGAATATCGCGAAGGTTCTCACGCCTGAAGAACAACGTGATCTTGCCGCAATGCTAAAGAAGCTTGGTACCTCATTGTCAGAAAGATTTGACGGCTGATTTCAAACCTTTCCTTCTTCGATTCATCCGATCTATCAGCAGCGGCACGATCGAGAATACAAGCCCGGCATACATCGGCTCCATTCCCCACAAGTACTGAGGCGAGACCGCATCGCCACGAGTTACCCCAAGGAGGTAAGCTGTGAGCGATCCCGAGAGTCCCAGCACCGTACTCCAGAATGCAGCCTTGGGACTGGGACGCCATTTGGGGAAATAGCTTAATGTTAGCGGGAAGAGAATCGCTGGCACCATGATCGATCCGAGCGCATACCAGATCAAATAGATCTTCGGCGTGATCTGAATTATGACAAACGTAACAATCGCGGTGATAAGCAATCCGTAGCGAGTGAACCGCGTGATCTTCGTAACATCTCCATACCCAAACAATCGCCAAAGGATATCATGACCTACAATCGTAGCGCTTGTAAACGTGAAGGCATCGACCGCACTCAATTCGGATGCGAGTAAGCCAGTGTAGAATACACCTTTGAGTCCCATCGGCAGCACACGTTCTGCGAGCGCTGGATAGGCGAATCGACTTTCAGGAAGCGAGGCGAATGCCGCTCTGGCATAAAGCCCCGCAAGATTCGTCATCAGATCAAAAACCAGCCAGCAGCCAACCGAGATAATCAATCCCCACTTCGCGACCTGGGGCTTCTTTGCAGCAAACACTCGCGTGTTCACATTCGGATCGACGAGCGTGCTAAGCGCAATGATGTACCACACAGCGATGTACCACGGACTAAGCCCGCCTGTCGGCTTCAAATGACCCGGCGGAACGTGTGATACAATAAAACTCCAACCACCAAATGTTTGGTAAGCGTATGGCAGAACCACTGCAAAGCCGAAGAACATTGTCAGGAAGCGCAGCGAATCTGCCCGCACAGGTGCTCGCAAACCGCCCATCAGCAGATACGGTAATGGAGTAACGACCGCAATGATCATCCCTAATGTCGTATTGATTCCAAAAAAACCACTGATACAGCGTGCCCAGCGTCATGATATATCCAGCAGGACTCGTCAGGAAGAAGACGATTCCTGCACCAAGATAGCCCGTACGCTCCCCGTAGGTTGATCGCAGGCGATCAGGAATGGTCGCATTCGCACGATCGCTGTTAACTCTGTGCGCCAGAAAGAACGCGAAAAGAAGTGCTGCGGCATAATAAGGTATGCCGAAGACAACCCACATCACGATTCCTTTATCATACGAGAACTCGCCAACGCCAAGCACTCCGCCATACCACATCGTGACGAGAGTCGCGACGAATGCAGGTATTGTCAGCGTTCGACCGGCGAGGATAAAGTCTTCTGCATCGCTCTTGGGCTTATGCCGGCGAACGGTGATGAAACCGATGAGTGAATTGGCAGCGATATAGAAAATGATGATCGCAAGATCGAGTCCGCCTAAATGTGGCGTGAGCGAAGTTGACATCATCTTTTTATTTGCTCTTCACTCGCTCGAGGAACACGATCAGTGCGCCTGAAGTCATGCTCACCGATGCTTCGTCCGAGAGCATGCGATTGCTCAAGCCTTCTCGCACGCCGAGCATCATATCTTCGTCGTTGAGCGGGTACTCAAATCCGCGCAGCTTCACTTTGAGCGAGATTGGGTATGGTATGAGAGAGACTCGACGTCCAGCCCACCCGCTTACGCGGATTTCGCCTGGGCTATGCATGAACTGTATTTTATGGTTTAAGTCATATGCCATGAAGACGGGAAACCTCGATGCGTATCGCATCATCACGCTGTAATTTGTCAAGGTATGATCCTGTCTCCCACCGCCACCGTGCCCTAGCACGATTACCCCATCGATCGCATGGGCGAGCATCCACTTAAGCGCCTTTTCGCAATCGCCTGTTTCCTGATCCGGAATGTTGACGATCTGCACATCCTCACTGGCGGCCATCTTTAAATCCTTTGGCGTGATAGAGTCAATGTCACCTATGATTACGTCTGGTATGATATTGTGCTTGAAAGTATAATGGGCAGCGCCATCTGCGCAGATGATACGATCGCTCCCTTCAATCATCGCGCTGACTTCCGCAATCGGAAGATCAATATCGCCCGCAAGCAAGAGTACTGCTCTCATAGTCCGATCTCGATTTGTCCAAAAAGATTGAACGGCGCACCGACAAAGAAGCCGAGGTCCTTTTCGACATAGCTTGTATAGAGCACGTTCGTAAGGTTATTCGCCGTGATCTTGAACTGCAGATAGCTAAGTCCGAGTACCTTCGCCAGTTTGTAACTGGCTGAGCCGTTAAACAGAACGTATGCCGCATTCTTATAAAGATCTGAATTAAATATATCTCCGTAGAACGCTCCAACGTATCGGCCTGTGATTGCGATGTTAAATCCTGCCGCCGGGGCGAGCATGAGCATCAGGCCTCCGGTCGTTGAGGGAAATCCGATTGGGACCTTGCCATTTACACTAATCGTATCGGAGTATTTCGAAAACTGAGTGATCTCGTTGTGGCTGGCAGTGAACGTTAGCGCAAGTGATATCCAATCCGCAAAACGCGCATCGATGGATGTCTCCAGACCATAGTGAAGCGATTTGTCCGCGTTGGCAACGATTGAAGAGCCATAGTGATCCGTTCGTCCTGTTTTTATTATTTCGTCCCTGAAGCCCATGTAATAGCCGTTTACGGATAGACTAAGATCGTTGATCGCTGCGTTCTGCAAAATCGATGACCTGGCTCCCAGTTCCAGATCGAGGAGGTGTTCGGGTTTGATGTTTGGATTACTGAAATCATACCCTCCGTCCGCAGTTCGCGCAAAATTCGGTTCGTGAAGGAAGTCAGGATTGTAGTAATCAGTAAGCACCGGCTCGCGAGACGTGTATGCAACAGAAGCGAAAATACTGGCCTTCTCAAAGGCATAGTTTACGCCTAGTCGAGGATTAACGAACAGGAGTGGCACTGTAAAATCATAACTCTTCCAGCCTACGCTGGTACCGGTCGCTGTTGACATTCCGCTATCGACATAAAATGGCTTCTGATTGTAAAACAGATAACGATCACTTACCACTTGCAAACTGGCAAGCGCGCTAAGTGGAGTCGAGAGCGATAGCGCATCCGAAAGATATCCGGCGATCACATCTTTTCCACCATTGTACTCGTAAAAGTGATAATCACCAGGAAGATCGACAGGCATCTGGGCAGCAGAAAGCAATTTACCCCAATGCGTTGATCGATAGCGGCGAAGTTCTGCTCCGGCAGTGAACGTGCCATTTTCATGCTCGACTTCAACACGAGGCAGCCAGCCTATCTGATCACCGGCGACGTAAGCTCGCACAAGCTCATTGCCTAATGTCGAATCAGAGATCGGCAAACCGGTGAACCCATAGCGCGCACCATATTGAGGAGTAAGGCAATAGTATTCAGTATGAGAATATCCGGTGAATGGCTTGACCCACGTTCCATCAAAATCGAATTGGCCGCTGCCATGGATATAAAAGATTGCGTTCGAGACCTTGATCGAAGAACTTGGATTCCAGGTCGCGAGCAACTCGTAATGCGGCTGGAAGAAATCTTCGCGCTCCTCTGGCCTTCGTTGATACGTTAACTGTTCCGATAAGTTGACCTTACGCAGGACGGGGTCTGTTAGTTCGGGACCATTCGGAACGGTTGGAAAGACTCCATAATAGTTCAGACCATCCGAGATCGGTCCGCCATAAAAATTGGCCTGAAGGCTGAACAATGAGTCGAATCGTGAAGCAGAGATATAGTACGAATTGAGATTGACGAATGAAAAATTGCGATAGCCATCCGTACTTAACTGACTTAACCGCGCGGTGATCAGATACTTATCATCGATGATACCCGAATTCAGCGTTGCCGAATACTTCTGTGTGTTGTAACTTCCGTATCCGCCCGAAAAAGAGATTTGCCTGATCGCGTTCGGAGTTGTCTCGACATTGATCGAACCCCCAATTGCTGGAGGACCGTAAAATGCTGCGCCCGCGCCTCTCTCCACCGTCAACGTGCCAGTGCTCGCACTGAGGTCCGGCATATCGATCCAATAGACATTATGATCTTCCGGATCATTTTGCGGAATGCCATTAACGAGAATGGATAACCGTCGCTGATCAAATCCACGAATACTGACGAACGAATATCCAGTCTCCGTGCCGTTGTAAGAATAGACTGTGGCCGAAGGATTTGTCGCAATAAGCTGCGGAACATCCTGAATTGTGGTCCGTGGATCAAGCGTGCTTCGATCGTATCTGTCGATCGGCGCGGGGGTCTTCCCTTCTGTCGCTGGAAAACCGGTAACGATGACTGGTTTGCCGATGACCTTTCGATGAACCGAATCGACAGAGGTCTGAGCGATTGATGTTGTACTAAATCCAAGAATGAGAAAAAGAGACAGGAAGAAAAGTCGGCGCATTGTATGGTCGCGATAAGAATTCGGCGGGGGAAGGACGACCGGAGCGCAATTGGTGAGCTAAGTGTGCTCAAAGGCTTCGCATCGTTTCCCTTCGCTGGCATGATCCAGATCAGGTTCCAAGGGTGAATCTCAGCCTGATCCCCATGGATCAGACACCCCTAACGATCGCGCTGCGCAGCAAAGCCGCACAGAGTGACGGTGATGAAATTGTTTGGAGAGGCGAAAAATTCCGAGGAAGTTGGAGAAGCACCACCGACTTGCCTTCTTAGCCTTGGTAAAGCATCAATGAGAAAGCTTATTCTGTGAGTCGATCATTTCCGAAAGAGGGCGTCCCCAGACGCCGTAATGAGTGCCTGCAAAAAGATTCTGTCCGCTCGCGGCAAGGGCCCGGACTTCAGTGCTTGTCAGACCGCTATTGACCGCAATCCAGCTTGCGCCAAGGTTCGACGAAAGAAAAACGCCATTAGAAGACCCGACGAAGAGGTTTGAATCACACACCATAAGGGCATTGATATAACCTTTTGGCAAGCCGGTATTTACTTCCGTCCAGTTTGTGCCATTGTTCGTTGAGAGAAAAACGCCTTCGCAGTCAGTCCCGGCAAACACATTCGCGCCAATCGCCGCAAAGGCTCGGACAAATGGATGTGTCAAACCGGTGTTGACTGCAGTCCAGCCCGTTCCGTTGTTGGTTGAAAGGAATACGCCGCGCCAGAAAGCCCCTGCAAATAGATTCGCCCCGCTTACTACGAGAGCTATCACATTCTTGTTCAGCCCAGTATTGACCGCAGACCAAGTTGCACCATTATTCGTTGACAGAAAGACGCCGCCGGCGTAAGTCCCTGCAAAGAGTTTAGTACCACTAACCGCGAGCGCAGAGACAGAATCGTTCGTCAAACCGGAATTTACCGCAACCCAGCTTGCCCCATCGTTCGTAGAACGGAAGACGCCGCGGCCGCAAGTCCCTGCAAAGAGATTCTTGCCGCTCACCACAAGCGCCGCAACAGGAGTCTTCTTTAAACCGATGCCAATCGACGTCCAACTTGAGCCTCTATCAATTGAGCGGAAAACACCTCCGCTTGGAGTTCCAACAATGAGGTTCGAGTCGATCACTGCAAAGGAACTGACAGGTTCCGTCATGCTGGTTTTAACCCACTGGGCTTCAGCGAACTCCGGTGTAAAACAAAGTAGAGTGATCGAGAAGGCAAAGAGGCTATTGAGCTTCATGGCTTTATATTGGAACACGTCATGTGCTGTTTCGCTTCGAAGACCAACGTTTAACTTTCATCCTTCACGACGCTGACCTCTGGAGCCAACGTTAACCTGGCAACAGTTGTTTTGCACGGTCACAGAAGCACTCAATTTCCCTTAATATTCAATGGAAAGCAGCCCAAACGTCAAGCTACCAACTCTCGTCCTCCCTTTCGGTTCGCTGGTAGTAGTTGTCAAATGAGTATCTGCAGACGCAAGTCTTGGAAACTGTTAATGGAAATGACACTGGTCGTTTGCACTGTAGTGATGTCATTCCTCAATCATGTGTACAGCCAGACTGGGGCCACTCCGCTTGAGGGAGGTCCCATCTGGTTTCGGTACCTTGTTTGCAATCCTAGTAGCTCTGGAGGCGATACTGCCTCAAGGTTCTTTGACATTCAACTGGCATCGGACCAGGACACTGTTATTACGGTATTCATTTCCTCGCTATGCGACAGCAAACTAAACGATACTTTTAGGGTGCCTGCCCATAGTGGATTGGGATTCAGGGTTTCCTCGGATCTTAAATTCATGATCCGTGGCTCCGGCCATGTATCAAATCAGGTTGTGCTCGTTCGAGCCTCTGCCCCTATATATGTTGCAACCGTATATGGGTCGCAAGGAGGCACCGAAGGGACAGTCGTGCCCGAGGAGCGTGAACTGGGAACAGTTTACCGCGCAATTTCTTACTCTGACCCACATTTGAATAAGAATTTGGACGAAAATATACTCTCCGAATTCGTCGTCGCCGCTTTCGAGGATTCCACTCGAGTAACTATTACACCTTCCGTCCCTACTTTCGATGGGTCGCCAGCTGATATCCCGTTTGAAATAGTATTGAGTGCAGGAGAATGTTACCAGCTTCAAACGGAATACACCCTAAAGCCCGACGATGTGACAGGGTCAACCATCACATCTTCAAAACCCGTAGCCGTTTACGGTGCTCACGGAGCTTCGATCTACCTCCCAAATAGCTACGATCAGGGTGGAGAGGCGTACGGTGGACTATTGTGCGAATCGGTTACGCCCATGCAAAGCTGGGGACATACCTTTGCGTGCCAACAAATTGCGCTTCGACCTACCAAGGATAAATATCCTGGTGAGATACTTGGAGATGTGGTAAGGGTCCTCGCACTGGAGCCACGAACAACCGTTAGGGTTAACGGGATAACATGGGGGTCAGCTCTGAATGCCAACGAATTCCGAGATACGTTGATCTCGAGCCCGTTGCTTATCGAGACGTCGAGTCCTTCACTCGTCGTAGAATATTCGCATTGTGCTTATTGGCAGGAGGATTCCACCGGGAACACATTTATGGTAATGGTGCCGCCCGTAGAACAAATGCTAAACCGATCGGTTTTTTTTCTAACCCAGGATACGAACTATGATCGGCATTACCTGAACATCGTCACCGAATCGAGCAGCAAGAATAAACTCATGCTCGACGGCAAACCGGTGATCGATACGATGTTTACCGACCTTCCAACCACCACCGCGGGCGGCCATTATTCGGTGGGGTCGCTCAAAGTCTCATCCGGGTACCATGTGCTCACGAGTCCAACCGATTCTGCACACGGATTTAATGCATTCGCATATGGCACTCCAGGGATAGTTGTGTGGGACGGCATCAGTTACTACCCGAATCTTTGGAGTTATGGAATAACCACTTCCTCCGCTCATCGAACTTTGCAGGGAATTTTCGCTGAGCAAGCAAAGCCCGTTGGTACCAGCGGCTCAGCGGTCATGAAACTGACGAACCTTGCGCAGGTGGTATCCGTACTCGATAGCGCATCGATCAAGCTTGACAGCGCTTCCAAGGCTCAAGGATACACTGTGTCAATTTCACGAACAATTGGCAATCAGTTCAATTTTATCTCACCAGTCCTTAGTGACACGGTTCGCCTTTCCATCGTACCACGCCCGAAGGATACCGTTACAGGCACGATGACGATCTACCATCATATCAATGGTGAGAAAACCCTTGTACCTGCATTTACTACGTTTGTAGTTCTTCCGTATGTGCAGGGCGTTGTGACATCGGATGCGATTGCCGGAATGCAGGTGCTCCCGATTTCTCCCAATCCCGTTTCTGGTAAGCTCGACTTTCTTTCGATCACATTACGCAATCCTCGCTCCCGAGAAGTAATCCTGATAGTTACGGATATTCTTGGCCGTCAGTTCGGTGACGCTATTCGAATCAAGACTGTCGGCGATTGGCAGCGCGTAAAGCTCCGAGCACCAATAACGCCTGGCATATACTCGGTCGTAATCTCCGACGGCACCGAGCGTAATGTGGAAAATTTCGTTGTGACGCGCTGAAGAAATTGGGCTGTTTCGGCCTTGCACGGGAACCA
Organism: Ignavibacteria bacterium; assembly: GCA_013287605.1. Classification (GTDB taxonomy): domain Bacteria; phylum Bacteroidota; class Ignavibacteria; order Palsa-1295; family Palsa-1295; genus JABDDM01. The sequence goes on from JABDDM010000004.1 coordinate 58,566, forward strand.
TCATGCAGTTATTCCATGTTTCTTATGTTGTGAGCTTATTCCCGTGACCAACCCCTTCAATCTCTAGCTTCAGACTTGTACAAAGACTCCCGACCGACCGAAGGACTTACATGCATCCGTTCGGACGGGACAACCCAGTCCCTCCTCAAACTGGCGAAAGAATCAGACAAATCCGTTCAATCCACGTAATCCAGGTTCTGATAGTTTTCTGTAAGAAGGAGAATTATGAATAAAGTTTTCACACACACAAGCTTGGAAATTGCGAATTGGCGTTTTTAGCCCAGAATCGAATGGTTGGAGTTTGGATTATGAATAAGGTTTTCACATCAGCACACCGAGCAACGTGGACTAGCCCTTCTTCGACAAGGCGTAATTCTTCTCGATTACTTCGATGACTTCTCGTTTGGTGGCTGGTTTGGAGAGGTAGTCGTTGCAGCCGGCTTCGATGCAGCGCTGGCGATCGCCGGTCATTGCGAAAGCGGTGACTGCGATGATGGGGACATCAGGTCTAACGGTGCCAGCTCGGATTTCACGCGTGACAGTCAGACCATCGGTACCACCTGGAAGATTAACATCCATTAGGATCACGTCCGGCAGATTCGCATGAAAGACCTCGATCGCCTCCTGTGCATTTAGCGCCTGAAAGATCTCGTATCTATCTCGAAGATATACCGCCATCAGTCGCTGTGTCTCGACATTGTCCTCGACGACCAGCACCTTGAGCCGATCACCTGCTGGCTGCTCCGTCCGAGCCGTAGGTTGGGTAGGCACGGATGGCTTGAAGATTCTTCCGATCGGATACTCTTGTTCGAGTAGATCATGGGCCCGAGGAAAGACGAGTCTGAATGTTGTACCAACCCCCTGCTGCGACTTGACTTCGATCGAACCGGACATCATTGCAACCAGCCTTCGTGTGATCGCAAGGCCGAGACCCGTGCCTCCAAACTCACGAGTCACGCCGGTGTGCTCTTGTCTGAATTCTTCAAAGAGATGCGGTATGAAATCTTCATCGATTCCAATTCCGGTGTCAGTAACCGAGATAGCAATCTCCTCCATCGAAGGACTCTCAATGTTGATCGTGATCGAGCCCTGACGTGTGAACTTGATCGCGTTGCTGAGAATATTCGTAAACACTTGTCCGATCCGCTGACGATCGCCGCGAATTGCAAATGTTTCGGTTTGATGTTCGATGAGCAGACTAAGTCCTTTTTGCTTGGCGATATAGCTAAGGCTTGATACGACAGCTTCGATCTCCCGCATGACGTCGAGCGTCTCGGATTGAAGTTCGAGTCTGCCGGATTCGATCTTGGATAGATCGAGGATATCGTTGATCAGATGGAGCAGCCGCTTGCCGGAGACGTTGATCGACCGTAGAAATGCGTAGTGTTGTTCGCTGACAGCACCAGAGAGTTCGCTCGAGAGAATATCCGAAAAGCCAAGAATGGCTGTCATCGGAGTTCGGATCTCATGCGACATATTGGCAAGAAAGCTCGACTTGAGTCGATTGGCTTCGTTTGCGCGATCGCGTTCGATGGCGAGTTTATCGTTCAACTCCTTCAGTGCCTGCCGATGCTTGACTGTGGAAGTGACTTCAGGGAATGTGACGATGGCGCCCGTGACATCACCCTGATCATCAAAAAGCGGAGCAGCGCTTTCGAGGATCCACGTGAGCGATCCATCTGGACGGAGCACACCCAACTCCAGATTTGTCACGGCCCGCTTTTCTCGAAGTGCGCGAACGGCAGGCATCTCCTCAGTTGGTACCGGTGTCCCGTCTTCGAGATAGGCCTTCCAGATATCAGAATCGTGTCGAAGCTTTGTAAGCTCCTCGATCGACATTCCGAGAATGCGCGCGGCTGCCTCGTTGGCACGGACAAGTTTTCCATCTTTGTCCGAGATGAGCACCGCTTCTCCAAGCTCATTGAATAGTTGTGTAAAGAGTCTCGAATCTTCGATCTGCTTTTGGACAGCGCGGAGTTCGGTGACATCAACCACGGTCCAGCGCCAATACCAATGCTTCTCGATGGGATCGAAGATAGGTAGTGCGTTGACAAGCCCGCGCAGCACGTCACCGTTCTTCTTCACGAATTCAAGCTCGACGTTCGTCAGCGGCGATTCGAGTCCGCTGGTGCTCAACTCATGTTCGAAATAGGCGAGACTTGTCGGCGATAGCATCAGTGAAAGCCCTTCCTTCGTGAAGTGCTCCTGCGAGTCATGACCGAGCCATTGCGCCATTCGCAGATTGATCTCAACGACCGTTCCGTTGGGATGCACGGAAAGATAGCCGCATGGAGCGTTGTTGTAGAGATCGAGAAGATTGTGGTTCGAACGATCGAGTTCCGCAGCTTGCAGTACCTGTTGCGTGACATCTTCGAGCAGTACAGCAACTTCGTCACCGACTGGGAAAGCTCTGATGTCATATGTGCCACGAACTCCCTCTCGACCAGGCCTGACGCGAATCCGAATATCGCGCTCGCCACCGCGTGCGCGAGCGAGAAGACTGTCGAGCGTGGCTTCCCTCATCGGCAGCATGTCGGCGGCGTCTCTGTAGAGTGCAATTGGGGCAAGAATGCCATCGGATGCCAATTCGCATGCGCGATTCCAATAGGTGATCCTCCGTTTTGAATCGACCAGCACAAGTGCGAGAGAAATATTTTCTGCCAGTGTGCGAAAGCGCTCTTCGCTTGTTGCAAGGTTGCGCTCCGACTCGGCCTGGTTTGTCCTGTCGTCAATAAGGATTGCGAGCTCATCGGCTACGGGGAATGCCCGAATGCTGAAGCTATATGTGCCTCGCGTGCCGGAGTAAGCGTATCGGTTGATTGAAAAGGCGCTTCGTTCGCGCAACGCTTCTTCGCACTGCTCGAGAAGCGCTGGAGAAAGTGCAGGAAAGAGATCGGTGCCTTTGAGGCCGACCGCTTTCTGCGCACGGATCCCGGTCATCGCTTCGGCACGAGGATTCCAATACGTCACTCTGAGCGAGCGGTCAATAATGACGAGTGCCATATTGACGGATTCGGAAAGCAGGCGAAAGCGCTCTTCGTTTTGTCTCGCAGATTTTTCCTTGCGCTCAATCGCTTCCAGATCGTCATAGAAAACGATGAGTTGCTCGCCCAGGCGCATCCCATGGATGTTCATCTTTGGGAATCGAGGGTCCGCGGGTTGATAATTGCGAAGAACGAATTCGTTGCCGGTCTCTAGTACTGCATGAAAGGCCTGAGCAACCTTCTCGGTCATCGCAACTTTCTTCGTCAGGCTGTCGCCAACTTTTATGTCCAACGCAAACGGACGCACGGCCTTACTGATGTGACGAAAGACAAGGTCGCGATCGAAAATGGTGAACTTGAGCTCGAGCGACTCCATCATTTCTATGAAGAGATCGAACGAATCTCCTTGGGCGGCATCGACCAAATGTTCGATCAAGTGGTTGCCTTCACGGTCGGATTTTGGAACAGTCCGGACAGATCCCGCACGGGTTTTTGACTTCGCAGATAGTTTCTGATCCATGAAAAGATCAACAGAGACGTTTAACGAGCTAACAAATGAGCCAGATTTACACAGAAAACAGGACTACTCCCTGCAACAGAGGTAAATGCGATTGATTCCGAGACTCAGGAAACGAGGCTCAAGCGATAGGAAGGGCATCGAAGCTAACTGCTTCTCGATACCGGCAGGCATCCTTAACAACGCAGTTTCGGCACACCTGGGGAGCAATATCGGCCAAAGCCAGGCGAAAGGTGCCACCGACGATCCCATCCACATAGCTTTCAGCGCGCTCGATGGTCTTATCAAGAAGCTCCATGATTTCCGCCTCAGTCAGAACCCCGGGTCCATGAGGCAGGCTTTCGCCCTTTTTGACCCGCATCGATTGCAGTTGTCCCAAACGAAATTCGGCTTCTTCCTTCACAGCAATGCCGAGCTTTCGCTTGCCTTCTTTGAGGGATTCATAGATCGAGCCAACTCCGCGTAGTGGGCTTTCTCCGCGAGCACGCCTGTCGCGATTGATAAGCTCTTCGGCCACTCGCATGTAGATGAGAAGCTGGAGGCTCGTGCCGCGCTCGATCTCGCTGAATGATTTAGTGCCGCCACTTTTGTAATCGACGACGCTAAACGTTGCATCATCAATATCGATTCTGTCGATCTTGCCGCGAAGTTTCAGTTTCCCGAACTGCATCGGATCCTTCGTCGAAAGCCTGGTTTCCTGTTCCTGCGACGAACCCGTCAGGCTTCCAAAACTCACTTCAAAATATGCTGGCTTCTGACTTCCCTTCCGCAGCATCTCTTCTGCGGCAAGGACACGATCCCATACGCTAACTTTACCATGCAGATTGAGCATTCGATCTGCATCAAGCTGGTAGAACGGATGTGTATCGTCCTTTATTCGGAGATGATGCATCGCAAGCTCAGTTGCTCGATCTTTGAATTCCTTGAGTTCTACCGGATCCTCGATTTCAGAGACTGGTCCTCTTTCAGCTTCTCTTCGCTCGGTAAAAATTTCATAGAGTACTTTGTGCAGCAGATTGCCTTTCTCTCGTTCGTCAAGACCCTCTTCTGCCTCTTCCGGTGAATCAAAATGGAAAAGATTCTGGGTCACGAATCGGAAAGGGCAATTGGCGTAAGCTTCGAGCTGGCTAACCGACCACGTGCGATCGGTATACGTTTGCAATGCAATCTTCTCGTCTACTGTGAGAGCACCCACATCAACCTGACCGGCAAACTGATGTACGCCACGTTCCTTACGTTGCATCTGCATATTGACTGCAATTGGCAAATGCTCGAATAGCTCTTTACGGATGGAATCGTCTTCAATGCTGACATCACTTAATCGACGTAGATCTCCGAAGCGCGCGAGTTCTTGTCCTGCAAATTCGTAGAGTTGGTTGTAAGAGAAGATACCGGACGATGTTTCTTCATCTTCGTCATCTCGTCCGAGTGATTGCATCAACTGAGTCAAAAACGCAGAACGCGTTTGCTCGGCACTTCCAGAGCCATGACTAGGCCAGGAAAGTGAGAGTTGCTTTCTGAATTTTGTTACCACGGTGAAGAAAAGGAGCCGCTCCTCTTCACGCTTGATCTTCTCCCCTTCTTTTTGAAGTTCCGAGAGAAGAAATACCTGCGGCTCGAATGTGGATGGGAAGACTCCATCAACGAGGCCGGGAATAAAGAGATACTCAAATTCGAGTCCGAGTATTTGTTCGAGCGATGTCACATAGACGCTGCCTGGATCGAAGCGTGGCGTGAAGCGCCGAAGCTGAGCAGCTGTCTTTAGACGTTCTATATAGAACTGCAATGGTTCTTCTTCCTCATCGACCTTGAGCAGTGAGAAGATGCTCGTGAGATCTTCTACCAACTTCATGAGTGTTCCGTAACCGCGGGCGTCACGTTCAAGCGCGTGTTCCTTCAGAATGACATCACTATTCGTGAGGATCGCTTCTGAAACGTTAAGCCCCTGAAAGAGCCGAAGCAATGCTGCTCGGAAATGCTTGGAGCGCAATGGATTCGCAAAAGGCTCAACGATATTGGTTACAATCTGGTAATCCTTCAGAGCCACTATCGCAGAACGGCGCTCGCTTTCCAAACGTCGAAGCTGTACGTCATCGCCCGTGTCTTTGCACGTCTGGATCTCATCTTCGAGTTGACCAATCCTTGAAGAGAGCCTTGACTGCCATTCTTTCCACGTTCCGCTGAGTCGCTCTCGCTCAGCTACATCGAGTAGGTTCACCGCGTCAACGGCATCGCCCTCTGGCCGAGCGAATCGGAAATAAGGCGAAGCAAGAACGCGGCGAAGTTCACGTCGGCGAAAGCCATTCTCGATCAACTCGAATATGGCAATCACACCGGAGGTGAGTGCGGCATGTTCGAGTCGGTAGCGATCGGTGATGCTGGCAGGGATGCCGTATTGCTCGAAGACCGAACGAAAGAGCATCGTGTACTCACGTTCGAGAAACGAAGCGACGCAAATGCGTGCTGGATTCGCTCGGGCTTCTGGATCTACTTCGAGTATGGTCTTGATCTTTCGTGCAATCGACTCAACTTCGGCCGCTCGGTCCTGTGCTTTAGTGATACAGATGGCGTCTGCATAACTACCAGTCATTGCTCCCTGGATAAGCTCTCGTCGAAGCCTTGACCCAATTGCGATATTCTCATCAGGTTTGGATTCAGTGGAATGCACGAATCCCGCTGAGAATGCTTCCCACTCCAGCTTTTTGATTGGGGCGAACAGCTTCTCATTGGCACCGCTGTTAGGGACTTCTATCGTAACCCGAATCTCGTT